>DASPLD010000028.1:0-5801 GCA_035627755.1 Caulobacter sp.
GTCAACCGCCTCTACATCGAGGACGGTTCGGACATCGACAAGGAGTTCTACCTCTCCCTGCTGGTCGACCGCGAGACCAGCCGCGTCTCGGTGGTCGCCTCCACCGAGGGCGGGATGAACATCGAGGAGGTGGCCCACGACACCCCCGAGAAGATCCACACCTTCTCCATCGACCCGGCCACCGGCGTCATGCCCCACCACGGCCGCACCCTGGCCAAGAGCCTGGGCCTCTCCGGCGCCCTGGCCAAGGAAGCCGGCGTCATCCTCGGCCAGCTCTATGCCGCCTTCGTGGGCAGGGACATGGAAATGCTGGAGGTCAATCCGCTGATCATCACCGCCGACCAGCACCTCAAGGTGCTCGACGCCAAGATCAGCTTCGACGGCAACGCCCTCTTCCGCCACGCCGACATCGTCGCCCTGCGCGACGAGACCGAGGAGGACGAGAAGGAGATCGAAGCCAGCAAGTACGACCTCAGCTACATCGCCCTCGACGGCGAGATCGGCTGCATGGTCAACGGCGCCGGCTTGGCCATGGCGACCATGGACATCATCAAGCTGTACGGCGCCGAGCCCGCCAACTTCCTCGATGTCGGCGGCGGCGCCAGCAAGGAGAAGGTCACCGCGGCCTTCAAGATCATCACCGCCGACCCGAACGTCAAAGGCATCCTGGTCAACATCTTCGGCGGCATCATGCGCTGCGACATCATCGCCGAGGGCGTCATCGCCGCGGTGAAGGAGGTCGGGCTGCAGGTCCCGCTGGTGGTCCGGCTGGAGGGCACCAACGTCGAGCTGGGCAAGAAGATCATCCGCGAGAGCGGCCTGAACGTCATCGCGGCCAACGACCTCTCCGACGGCGCCGAGAAGATCGTCAAGGCGGTCCGCGGCTGATGCGCCGGCTTCTTGGCCTCCTCGCCGCGGCCGCCCTGCTGCCGCCGGCCGCCGCCCAGGCGGCCGAAAGCGCGCGGATGGCCGAGTTCCGGAGCCTGTGCGTCCAGACCCGCGCCGACGTCGACAAGGTCGAGGCCCTGGCCGACAAGGGCGGCTGGAAAGCCGGGCCGCCCGGGTCCGACGCCAAGGGCGACGGGATCACCAAGGCGATCACCCGCCAGATCGATGATTCAGGCGGCCTGCGCATGCTCATCGCCGGCCGCGGCGACGCGCCGGGGGGCCTGAAGGGCGACTTCTGCGCCCTGATCGTCCACAATGCCGGCGCCGGCTTCCTGAAGGAGGTCGTCGACCTGGCCGGCGTGCCGCCGAGCAATCTGGTGGACGACCACTCAGTCCAGGCCTTCGCCTATACCGAGGAGGGCGGCGTCAAGAAGAGCCAGGCCCACCTCAGCGCCGAAGCGTTGGCCGGGCTGGCCGCCCGCCAGCCCGTCTATGTCTTCATGCTCGGCGAATCGGACAGCCAGGCCATGGCCGTCTTCGCCGTGCTGGGTCCCAAGCCGGCATGAGGCCGGCGGTCCGCCTCGCGGCCGCGCTGGCGGCCCTTGCCCTGCCCCTGGCGGCGGCGGCGGCCCGGGCGGCCGAGCCCGACCCGCGCCTCGACGCCTTCCGCGCCGCCTGCCTGCCCGACCACCGCCAGCCCGCCAAGCGGCCCGCGGTGTTCCGCCGCGAAGGCTGGGCGACGGCGACCGACACCGACAGCCCGATGCTGGCCGAGGTGATGAAGCTGGCCCGTTCCGCCGCCGAAGAGGGCAAGGCCGACGGCGTGACGTCCGAACTCTCGGTCTGGCGCAAGCAGATCGACGGCCGCGCCGCCTTCCTGGTGCTGTCCGTCGTCACCTCCGAGGCCATCAGCCTGACCGGCTGCTACCTGTACGATTTCGGCGCCTTGACGGGGATCGACCCGGCGCTGATCACCGGCTGGGTTGCGGAACCCCCGGCCCAGACCGTCGACCGCGTCGGGCTCGCCGCCCAGATCTGGAATGTCGAAAGCATCGACGGCGTCCTGGACCTGCAGAACAGTCTGGTGGCCCCCGACAGCCAGGCGGCCAGGATCGTCGGCTTCCACGGCGCTTCCATCAAGCTGACCTCCGGGGTGGAGAAGCCCTGATGACCGCCCGCGCCTTCTCCCTCGCCGTCCTGGTGGCGGCCTGCCTGGCGGGCCCGGCGGCCGCCCAGCCGCCCCCCGCCTCGCCCCCCGACGCCTTCGCCAGCTTCAGCGCCTTCTGCCTTGAGGCCAAGCCCGGATCCCCGACCGCCCTGGCCCGGGCCGACGCCGCCGGATGGGCCCGCATCCCCGAAGAGATGCTGGCCGCCGAGCTGGCGGCGATCAAGGAAATCAAGATGCGGGACATCGGCCTGAGGGTGATGGTCATCGACCGCACCTTCGTCATGCTGATGGTCGGAACCGGCGACATGCCGCTCGACGGCTCGGAGTCCCTGCAGATGAACCTGTGCGGCTTCGTCAGCTACTCGACGCAGGGAGCCGCCGTCCGCCAGCGCATGCAGGCCTTCGCCGGCTCTCCGCCGATGCAGATCGAAGACGACGAGATGCAGGGCTTTTCCATGTGGATGTACATCCAGGACCGAAACGGCCGCCGAGACTTCCTGGGCGAGAACGATTTCATGAAGCTGAGCCGCGCCCTGAAGGACGGCGAACTCAATATGTTGTTGGCTGGCGAAGAGACGGGCATGACCATGATGATGCATCTCAAGCCCGTCAGTGGCTACGCCAACTAGACATACAGGAACCCAACCATGCGCAAGTCCGCCTTCTTCGCCACCCTCGCCGCCGGCCTGCTGCTGGCCCTCCCCGCCGCCGCTGCGGACAGCCCCCTGATGGCCATGTTCAAGGACATGTGCGTCAGCACCCGCGCGGCCATGGAGCCCTCGCTCGCCAAGGGCGACGCCAAGGGCTGGCAGGCCCTGCCCAAGGAGATGTTCAGCGGGGAGGAATTCAAGGAGATGGAGAAGTTCGAGGCGCGCTACTCGGCGGAGGGCGGCGGCATCAAGATGCTGTTCGTCGGCGTCGGCAAGATCGACACCGAATGGGGCCCGACCAAGGTCGACATCTGCTTCGTCGCCGACTCCACGGCCGACGCGGACGCCCTGCTCAAGGAAACCCAGGCCTTCGCCGGGGTGCAGCCCGCCAAGGGCGCCGGCGCGGCCAACCAGACCATGTGGGCCTATGTCGACGGGCCCAAGGGCCGGGTCACCGCCGCCGGCATGAGCGACGCCGACACTGCCGCCGCGGCCAAGGCCGGCAACGCCCGCATCCTGCTCCACCAGAAAGAAACCGGCCTGACCATGGTCGGCTACGCCATCCCCCGCCTCTAGAGAGCTTCATGTCCATCCTTATCGACAAGAACACCAAGGTCATCTGCCAGGGCATCACCGGCAGCCAGGGCACCTTCCACACCGAACAGGCCATCGCCTACGGCACCCAGATGGTCGGCGGGGTGACCCCCGGCAAAGGCGGGACGACGCACATCGGCCTGCCGGTGTTCGACACCGTCGGCGAGGCGGTCGAGGCCACCGGGGCGGACGCCAGCGTGATCTACGTCCCGCCGCCCTTCGCGGCCGACTCGATCTGCGAGGCGATCGACGCCGAGGTGCCGCTGATCGTCTGCATCACCGAGGGCATCCCGGTGGCCGACATGGTGCGGGTCAAGCGCAGCCTGATCGGGTCCAAGTCCCGGCTGATCGGGCCCAACTGCCCGGGCGTGCTGACCCCCAACCAGTGCAAGATCGGCATCATGCCGGGCTCGATCTTCTCGGAAGGCAGCGTTGGCGTCGTCTCGCGGTCGGGCACCCTGACCTATGAGGCGGTGTTCCAGACCACCAATGTGGGCCTCGGCCAGACCAGCGCGGTCGGAATCGGCGGTGACCCGGTCAAGGGCACCGAGTTCATCGACATCCTCGAGATGTACCTGGCCGACGAGGCGACCAAGTCGATCATCATGATCGGCGAAATCGGCGGCAGCGCCGAGGAGGACGCCGCCCAGTTCATCGCCGACGAGCGCAAGAAGGGCCGCTGGAAGCCGATGGTCGGCTTCATCGCCGGCGTCACCGCCCCTCCGGGGCGCCGCATGGGCCACGCCGGGGCGATCATCTCCGGCGGCAAGGGCGGCGCCAGCGACAAGACCGCCGCCATGGAAGCGGCCGGCATCCGGGTCTCGCCGTCTCCGGCGAAGCTCGGCGAGACGCTTATGGAAGTGCTGAAGGGCTGATCACCGCTGTTGCGGATGCGGCGCCGGCGGGTCGTTTCGGCCCGCCGGCGTCCTGCTGTCCGGAGCCATCGCCGCGCGCCATGGCAGATGCCGGAAAAACTCAGCGAATCCGCAGGGTTTATCTCCCCTTTCACCGGTGAGCGGCATATATGAGGCCCCACTTCGAAAGTCGGCCCCCTGGCCGGCGCAACTTGGCGCGAGTGCAATGGCCGACGACGCAGGTCACATCAATCAGATCCTGACCGAAACCTCCTTCCTCTACGGCGGCAACGCCGACTACGTCGAAGACCTGCACGCCCGCTGGGCCGAGAATCCGAGCTCCGTCGATCCGTCCTGGCAGGCCTTCTTCGCCAGCCTCACCGACCAGGCCGCCGCCGTGAAGGCCGCCGCCGCCAAGCCGGCCTGGACGCCCAACCGGCCGGCCTCGCCCCGTCCCGAATGGCTGCCGGCGCTGGACGGCCAGTGGCCGGCCGCCGCCGCCGTCGAGGCCAAGATCGGCAAGGCGGTCGAGGGCCGTTCCCCGGCCGCGTCCCAGGAAGCCGTCCGGGCCGCCACCCTCGATTCCCTGCGCGCCATCATGATGATCCGCGCCTACCGGATGCGCGGCCACCTGCGGGCCAACCTCGACCCCCTGGGCATCGCCATCCCGCCCGGCGACGCCAGCGAGCTGGACCCGGCCACCTACGGCTTCTCCGAGGCCGACTACGACCGGCCGATCTTCCTCGACTATGTGCTGGGGCTGGAGACGGCCACCCTGCGCGAGATCCTGGCCATCGTGCGCCGCACCTACTGCGGCAGTGTCGGCGTGCAGTACATGCACATCTCCAATCCGCAGGAGAAGGGCTGGATCCAGGAGCGGATCGAGGGGGCGGAAAAGGAGATCGTCTTCTCCAAGGAGGGCAAGGTCGCCATCCTCAAGAAGCTGATCGAGGCCGAGGGCTTCGAGCGCTTCCTGCACAAGCGTTTCCCCGGCACCAAGCGCTTCGGGCTGGACGGCGGCGAGGCCATGGTCCCGGCGCTGGAACAGATCATCAAGCGCGGCGGCGCGCTGGGCGTGAAGGACATCATTATCGGCATGCCCCACCGGGGGCGGCTGAACGTGCTGGCCGCCGTCATGAGCAAGCCCTACCACGTCATCTTCCACGAGTTTCAGGGCGGCTCGTCCCTGCCCTCCGACGTCGCCGGCTCGGGCGATGTGAAGTACCACATGGGCGCTTCGTCGGACCGCGAGTTCGACGACAACAAGGTCCACCTGTCGCTGACCGCCAACCCCTCGCACCTGGAGATCGTCAACCCGGTGGTGCTGGGCAAGGCCAGGGCCAAGCAGGCCTTCACCCTGCGCGAGACGCCGGACGCCGGCCGCACCCACGTCCTGCCGCTGCTGCTGCACGGCGACGCCGCCTTCGCCGGCCAGGGCGTGGTGGCCGAGTGCTTCGCGCTCTCCGGCCTGCGCGGCTACGGCGTCGGCGGCACCGTGCACTTCATCGTCAACAACCAGATCGGCTTCACCACCAGCCCGAAGAACTCGCGCTCCTCGCCCTATCCGTCCGACGTGGCGATGATGGTCGAGGCGCCGATCTTCCACGCCAACGGCGACGACCCGGAAGCCGTCGTCTTCGCCGCCAA
>DASPLD010000029.1:0-16818 GCA_035627755.1 Caulobacter sp.
CAGGGCCTCTACGCCGGCGGCATCGTCACCGCCTCCTACGCGCTGGGCGCGGCGGGCGATGAGTTCTGGATGCAGGCCGGCGCCCCCTTCGAGGCGGTGGGCATGAGCGTCGAGGACATCTTCTTCAAGCGCTTCTTCGACCGCTACGGCATCGACGCCGATTTCGAGCAGCGCCAGGACTACAAGAACGCGGTCAATCCCTACCTCTACGACGACTACACGCCGGCCCACCGGGAGGCGCAGCTGTCGTGGATGGGTTCGATCTACCGCAGCAGCCTGGTCAACGCTGCGGCGGAGCGCAAGCTGGATCCCGAAGCCATGGTGGCCGCCATCGAGGGCGGGCCGTGGTCGGCCCAGCAGGCGGTCGAGCGGCGGCTGATCGACCGGGTCGGCCAGGTGCGAGAGGCCTCCGACGCCCTGTTGGCCAAGGCCGGCAAGAACGCCAAGCTGATCGACTTCGACGACTACACCGCCCCCTCCGATTCCGGCTCCGGCGAGACCATCGCCGTGATCGGGGCCGAGGGCGCGATCATGACCGGCAATGGTGAGAACGGCAGCCCGTTCGGCGGCGAGCAGATGGTCTGGTCCGACCAGGTGGCCAAGGCCCTGTACGAGGCGGCGGAGGACAGGAACGTCAAGGCCATCGTCTTCCGGGTCTCCTCGCCGGGTGGGTCGGACACGGCCTCTGAGCAGATCCTGGCGGCCGTGCAGGCGGCGCGAAAGGCGGGCAAGCCGGTGGTGGTCAGCATGGGGACATACGCGGCCTCGGGCGGGTACTGGATCTCCTCGCAGGCCGACTCCATCGTGGCCCAGCCCGCCACCCTGACCGGATCGATCGGGGTCTACGGCGGCAAGTTCGCCCTCGGCGACGCCCTCGGGCGGCTCGGCGTCGATGTGCGGGGGACCAGCGTCGGCGGCGACTATGCCGGCGCCTTCGGCATGGACGAGACCTTCAACCAGGGCCAGAAGGCGGCCTTCTCTGGCTGGATGGACACCATCTACGAGGGATTCGTCCAGCGGGTCGCTCAGGGGCGCAAGATGTCTCCCGACAAGGTGCGGGAACTGGCCAAGGGCCGGGTCTGGACCGGGGCCCAGGCCCGGCAGCTGGGCCTGGTCGACCGGCTGGGCGGCTTCTACGACGCGGTCGAGGAAGCCAAGCGGCTGGCGGGCGTGAAGGGGGAGGTGAAGCTCAAGGTGTTCGGCGGCGTCCGCTCGCCCTTCGAGGCGCTGGAGCGCTTCTTCGGGGTCAGTTCGGCCTCGCTCAAGACCCTGGCCGCCGCCGCCTGGGTGTTCGGCGATCCTCGGGCCGAAGCGGCCATGGACCGCCTGGCCGAGGCCCGCCTCCGCGACCACGGCGCCACCGTTCTGGCCCCCCGGACGGAGCTGGGGCGCTAGAGCAGGTCGCGATCTGATGGAATCAAACCGCGCCGCTCCAGGTCTTTCCTAGCGCGCGCTTGTTCCGATTACCGGTTCGCACCAATCGGAAAGCGCTCTAGGCAGGCTATCGTCCGGCAGCATAAGGCCCCGGATCGCTCCGGTGCCTTTTCCTTGGACGCCGACCTGGAGGGTGGGGCGGACAAGGCGCGGGGCCTGAGCCGATGAAGGTTCGCTCGCGGCGCGGCGAACGCGGGACCGACCTTCTTCTTCCGCCGAGCAGGGACGGGGCATGAGACCGCCGCTGGCTGCCTTCGCACGCCACCGCTGGAGGGGCGGTACACGCGCATACGAATAGCCCCTGTCATCCCGGAAGGCCGCGAAGCGGGCTATCCGGGACCCAGGGGGTAAGTGATCTCCCTTTCAGACGCAGCTTTGCGGCCGGCGCGCTGCAACCCCTGGGTCCCGGATAAGCGCTGCGCGCTTTCCGGGATGACGGGATAGGAGCGGGATCAGGAGCGATAGGCTCGGCTCGGGGGAATTGGTCGCGCCGTAACGCCCCCCAGCGCAAGAGCTCCGTCGAGGGAGCGCCGGCCGCCCCGGGGGAGCGCCCGACGTCGGCTGGCGCGGCGAAAGAGGTCAGCCCATGTTCGGACGACCGGCAAGCCCGGTCCCGGCGGCCGGCGGTCACGCCCGCCCCACCCCCCCAATAGGAAAGGCCGGCGAGGTCTCCCTCGCCGGCCCAGCCTTTGTCAATCGGACCTGTGAGGTCTGTCGTGCCCTACCAGCGCTTGGTGATGCTGATGAAGGCGCGACGGCCGCGCATGTCGTAGAGGTTCAGCGCCGCGGTGCCGGCCCGGAACTGGCCGGAGGACTGCGACGGCGGACGCTCGTCGAACACGTTCTGGATACCGGCCGCGAAGGTCCAGTCGTCCATCTTCTTGCGGACCGAGAAGTTATGGTAGGCGGTGAACTCGTTGTACTGCTTGAAGTACACCTGGGTCGGAACCACCGCCAACGCACCCGGCGTCGCCAGGCCACCCGACGCGTTCAGGAAGCTCGAGCAGGTCCCCTGCACGGTGGTGCCACCGGTCGGGGTGAAGTTGCAGGTGCTGCTGTAGCGGGTGTTGTTGAAGATGTCGCCGCCGAAGGTTTCGGTATCCGACTGCTTGCCGATCATGTCGGTGTTCCAGAACACCGTCCAGTCGCCGCGGTCGAAGCGGAGCGACATGTTCCCGGTGAAGTCGGGTTCGGTGGTCGTGCCATTGTAGTCTTCAACCGCCGCGCCGCCCAGGAGGACGGTGGTGTCCTTCGTCTGCCAGGTGAACTGGCTGTCGAAGGTCAGGCGGCCGAAGTCGAACTCGTGCTGGTAGCGGATCGTCAGGTCGATGCCCCGGTTGATCTGCTCGGCGACGTTCACGTAGCTGTTGTTGACCGTGATGATTTCGTTCGGACGGCTCGCCGCGCCGGGCCCGTTCCGCGTGAAGAGGGAGCAGAAGGGGTCGGTCGGGTAGGTCGGCGAGGTGTAGCACTGGTTCAGGATGTTGGCCGAACCGAA
Source organism: Caulobacter sp. (assembly GCA_035627755.1). Taxonomy (GTDB): domain Bacteria; phylum Pseudomonadota; class Alphaproteobacteria; order Caulobacterales; family Caulobacteraceae; genus Caulobacter. The sequence goes on from DASPLD010000029.1 coordinate 2,933, forward strand.
TTGACGGATCTCATCGTTGACGAGGAAGTCGAAGTATTCGACGGCCACCGACAGGTCGATGAAGCTCGGGGTCCAGATGACGCCAGCGGTCCAGGCCTCGGAGGTTTCGGCCTCCAGCACGCCGGCGCCGCCGCCGGTGATGATCAGGGCGGAGCTGGTGCCAGCCCCGGTCCAGCCCATCGGCACCCCGGCCGCTTGGCAGTTGGCTTGAATGAAAGGATTGTTGTCGAGTTCCCACTGGATGCAGGGGTCGATCGCGGCCTGGTTCTGGAAGCTGGTCTGGTTGGCCAGATACAGTTCGTACAGCGCCGGGGCGCGGAACGAGGTGCCCTTGGTGGCGCGGATGCGCCAGGCCGGGGTGATCTGCCAGTTCAGGCCCACCTTGTAGGTGTCGCCGTTGCCGTAGGAGTCATACTCGGTGTAACGCCCCGAGACCTGGACATCGAGGCTTTCGACACCCGGCAGACCCTTGAGCAGGGGGATTTCGACTTCCCCGAACACTTCGAACACCTGGTCCGACCCGAAGGTGTGACCGGCGGCCGAGGAGCCCCACAGGTTGCCGGCGGCTTCGTTCGGGTCCGGGGAGTCGTCGATCTCGTCTTCGCGGTAGGTCATCCCGAAGGCGCCGCCGACCGGACCGGCCCAGATGTTGAACAGGTCGCCCGATATCGAGGCTTCCACCAGGTCCTGGGTGTAGGTCGTGTTGCCGACGGCGTTAAAGGTCAGGAAGTCGAGCTCGGCAGCGTTGAAGTTGCCTTCCAGAATCCGCTGCGACGTCCAGTCGATCCCGCCCGGCAGGGCCGAGCACTGGCCGCCGGAAATGGTGATCGCGGCCTGGTTACAGGCGGTGGCGCCGGTCAGCGCGACCACGCGGTCGTTGTAGAGCGAGTAGGTGTTGTAAGTCGCGTCGGAATCGCTGTGCTGGTAGAAGACATCCCAGCTGAAGCGGCCGATGTCGCCCCGCAGGCCGATGACCGAGCGCCAGTAGTCGACTTCCTGCGACCGGTCGGACCGGAACGGGATGATCGGGAGCAGGGCGCCGCCGGTGGTGTTGAACTGGCCCGTGCCGCCTTGCGCGATCGACTTGAACGGCGCCGGGATGGCCGGGTTGTTCGGGTTGACCGACGGGAAGAACTGACGGGCGCCGTACTGGGCGCTCTCGCGCTTGTTGTACAGGAACTCACCGTACAGCTCCAGCGCCGGCAGGATATCGAAACCGCCCGAGACGTACAGCGAGGTGTTGGTCACCGGGCTGAGGATCGACTGGCGACCGTAGAGTTCGTCGTCGAAGTGCCCGTACGGGAAGGTCGCCGGGAAGCCGGCGCGGCCTTGACGGGCCAGATCGTAGCCGGAGACGCCGACCGCGGCGTTGTTGCCCTGCTGCGGGGTCGCGTAGGTGACGCCCGGATCCTTGTAGATGAAGTCGCCGAGCGGGGTGCGGATGACCCGCGCGAACAGGCCGTAGCACTTGGTGTGGTCCGCGGCCTGCTGGGTCGGATCGGTGTTGGCGTAGTCGACCCGGCCGCCCTTCACGCCACCGACGCCGCTGAACAGGTAGTCAGCGGCGCAGGCGGTGTCTTCGCGATCTTTCCGGCGGAGAATCTTGCTGTCCTGCCAGTTGATCGAGGCGTTGATGTAGCCGCGGTCGAAGGTCTTGCCCCAGGCGAACGAAGCCCGGTACTGCTCGCCGCCGCCATCGAACGGCACGTTGCCGTAGACGTTGGCTTCGAAGCCGTCGAGGTTCGACTTGGTGATGATGTTGATGACGCCGGCGACGGCGTCCGAACCGTAGATCGAGGAGGCGCCGTCCTTCAGGATCTCGAAGCGCTCGACGATCGAGTTCGGGATGACGTTCAGGTCGACGGGGCCGACGGTGCCGCGGGTGCCGGCCGGGCCGACGCGCTTGCCGTTCAGCAGGACCAGGGTGCGGGTGGCGCCCAGGCCGCGCAGCGATATGGTGTTGGCCCCGGGACCGCCGTCGGTCACGAAGCCGGTCAGCTGGTTGTTCACCTGGAACGAACCGGAGGCCACCGACGACTGCTGCAGGATTTCAGCGGTGTCGACCAGGCCTTCGAGCGAGGACTGCTCGGAGGTGATGACCTGGATCGGCGCGGCGCTGTTGAACTCCGAGCGCTTGATGCGCGACCCGGTGATCACCAGGGCGGAAACGTCGCCCTCGGCCTCTTCTTCCTCATCCTCTTCTTCTTCCGCCTGGGCGGCGGGCGCCGTGGGCTGAGCCATGGCGACGGTCGGAGCGACGAGAGCGGCGGCCGCGAGGCCGGCGATGACGGTCGTTCCGAGCAAAAACTTGCGATCCAGCATTTTGAGCACTTTCCCCAGTAGCCCGATGTGTTCCCCACGGCCGCAAAGACGGCCGCTGCGGAACACGAGATTCCGCACGGTGTCCCCGACACTAGGCAGCTTCCGGCGGCGTGCCAAGAATGATGACGGCATTGGGGCCATTCGTCATGGGGGCGTTACAATCTCGCCACAGTTGTTCGGCTGGCCGACGGTTTCGGACACAATAGCCGCAGCCCTTCCAGGGAAGATTGGCTTGGCGGCCGGGCATTTCCGGATAGATTGTTCGCCCAAATGGGAGGAGGACGCAGAGATCGGACGGCGTTACGTCAGATGCGCGGCGATCCTTCCCTTTTCGAGCGAGCGTATTTCAACCTCGGGGAATCGTAGTGAGACATGTCCTGAAGCTTTGCGGCCTGGCCGCGATGATCGCCCTTTCAGGGGGTGCGATCGGAGGGTCCGCGCAGGCCCAGACAGGGGCGTCCAAGCCACCCAGCGCAGAGGCGTTCGGCCGCCAACCGGCGATCAGCGGCGTGTCGATCTCGCCGGACGGCAAATACATCGCCGGCATCACCTCGCCCGACGGGGTGAAGAGTTATGTCAGCATCTGGCGCACCGACGCCATGGACAAGCAACCCGTCAATCTGGGCTGCGGCGAACGCTCCGACTGCATGGGCGTGACCTTCCTGAAGAGCGACCGCATCGCCCTGACCGTCCGCCAGACCTACACCGAAGGGGCGGTCAGCGGCCACCTGTTCCGGACGTTCATCAGCGACATCGAAGGCAAGTCCTTCCGTGACGCCTCCGGCGAGATCGACCAGAGCCAGGGCGGCTTCGTTCAGGTGGTCAACACCCTGCCGAAGGACCCCAAGAACGTCCTGGTCCGCATCCGCGGCGACATCTACAAGCTCAACGTCTATTCCTTCACCAAGGCCAAGGTCTACACGGGCTCCGACAAGTTCGGCGGCGAGCAGTTCGACCTGAACGGCGAGGTCCGGGCCCGCCAGGCGGTCGATTTCGACAACGGCAAGGTCTACATCGCCCAGTACATCCGCAATCCGGCCAACGGCAACTGGGAGGAACACTTCCGCTGGTACGCCGCCAACCGCGAGCCCAAGGCCATCGTCGGCTTCACCGACGATCCGAACATCATCTACGTCGGCACCAATGAAGGCCAGGACAAGTCGGGGATCTTCATCTACGACATCAACCAGCGGAAGATCATCGAGCCGGCTTTCCAGATCAAACTGTTCGAGGCTGGCGGCCTGAGGCGCTCGCGCGCCCCGGCCGACTTCGGCCGGCTGCTCGGCTTCAACTACGATTCGGCGACCACCGAGACCTACTGGGTCGACGAGAAGATGGGCTCGATCGCCAAGGGCCTGCGCAAGGCCTTCGGGATCAAGACCGTGCCGGTCAGCTGGGTCGACGTCGCCACCGGCGAGAAGGCGACCTTCCGGGTGGCCGATGGCGCCGACGTGGACATGACCAGCTGGTCGGACGACTTCAGCAAGGTGATCGTGGTCAAGCACGGCGCCCGCCAGCCGCCGGAATACTACCTGCTGATCGACGGGACCAAGGTGACCCCGCTGGGCAAGTCGCGCCCCTGGCTCGACACCAACGCGCTCGGCAACACCAGCCTGATCCAGTACGCGGCCCGCGACGGGCTGATGGTGCCGGGCTTCCTGACCAAGCCGAACCCGGCCATCTGGGGCCCGGGCCCCTACCCGGCCATCGTGCTGCCGCACGGCGGCCCCTGGGCCCGGGACGACATGGGCTGGGACACCAGCGGCTGGACGCAGTACTTCGCCGCCCGCGGCTACGCCGTGCTGCAGCCGCAGTACCGCGGCTCGGAAGGCTGGGGCCAGAAGCTGTGGCGGGCCGGCGACTCCGAATGGGGTCAGAAGATGCAGGACGACAAGGACGACGGCGCCAGGTGGATGATCGACCAGAAGATCGCCGCGCCCGACCGGATCGCCATGCACGGCTACAGCTATGGCGGCTATGCCGCCATGGCGGCTTCGGTGCGGCCCAACGGCCTGTACCAGTGCGCGGTGGCCGGCGCCGGTGTGGCGGAGCTGGAGAGCTTCCGCGAGCGGAACAACCAGAACCGCATCCAGCGTGAGTTCCAGCGCCCGACGGTCAACGGCCTCGAGCCGTTGAGCCACGCCGGGAGCATCAAGATCCCGATCTTCCTCTACCACGGCGACCGGGACACCAACGTGCCGATCGAACAGTCCGAGCGCTTCGTCGCCGCGGCCCAGAAGTCGGGCCAGCCGGTGAAGTTCCTGAAGCTCAAGGACATGGGCCACAGCAGCAACACCTGGATGCCGGGCCAGACGGCCGAGGTGCTGACCGCGGTGGAAACCTACCTGCGCACCGAGTGCGGGCCGGGCGGGCTGTAGGCCTCCCCATCGCGGGGTCGGGGCGAAAGGGCGGGGAGCGATCCCCGCCCTTCTTCCTTTCAGCAGTGCTCCAGCCGCCCTTCCGCCCGCAGGATCCGCAGGGCCGGCTCGAACCCTTCGCCGCAGCGACGCCAGAGCCCGATGTTGCGGTCGTGCAGGGGCTCGCGCACCTGCACCGCCGAGGCGGTCGAGACGCCGGCCGTGTTGCGGTGGAAGTCGAGGCAGGCCGGGTCCCACTCCAGGCCGCAGAAGGCGAGGATCTCGCGAACCCGCCGCTCGGGATCGGCGACGAGGGCCTCGTAGTCGATCACCAGATAGCGGTCAGGCGGCAGCAAGGCCTCCCAGGCCTCGCTGAGGGTCTCCAGCCCGCAGACATAGCGGGCGGTGTCCTCCAGGTCGTAGGCATAGTCGTGGAACACCGACGCGGTCCCGAACAGCTGGCGGTAGTTGCCCAGCACGGTGTCGGCGGCCCGTCGGCGCATGCGCAGGATGCGGGCGTTCGGCAAGGCCCGGGAGATCATCCCGGCGAACATCAGGTTGAACGGCCGCTTGTCGGTGAAGCGCGGGGTCGTACCGGCCAAGGAGGCCGCCGCCTCGAGATAGGTCCGGCCAACGGCGCCGGCGGGCACCCCGCTGGTCGCGGCCATCACCTCCGCGGTGATCGGCGCCTCGCGGCCGATGCCGGCCGCCCGCAGCGCCAGCAAGGGCATGGCCCGCAGTTCCCCCGCCGAGGTGACGTCGCCGTGGCTTGACAGGATGCGGTCCAGCAGGGTGGTGCCCGAACGGGGCGGACCGACCACGAAGATCGGCGCGGCCGTGGGATCGCCGGGGCCGACCGGCCCTTTCCGCCAGGCCTCGGGGGCGGCGGCGAAGGCGCCCAGTGCGACACCGACGTCGTAGGCGCGGGACCGGCGGCGCGCGGCCTTGGCCCGGGTCAGGACGGCCAGAGCCGCCGGCCAGTCGCCGAGCGCCTCCCAGGCGCGGGCCAGGGCGTGGCCGACGCCGAGCGCGCGCTCCTCGTCCGCCCCGAGGCGGTCCAGGAGGCGGGTCAGGGTGTCGATGTCCTGCCCCGACGGCCTCCAGCCGGGCAGGCCCGAGAGGCTGAACCAGGCCTTGTCGTCGTCGGGCGAGAGGGCAAGGGCGCGGCGAAGGGCCGCCTCCGCCTCGCCAAAGGCGCCGACGTGCTGCGCCCCCCAGGCCAGGTTGCGGAGGATGCCGATATCGTCGGGGGCGCCGGCCGCGGCCTGGCGGAACAGGTCGACGGCGAGCTCGAAGTCCGAGGTGCGGCTGAACACATGACCCAGGCGGTCAAGGGTCTTGGGGTCGATCCTCGACATGGCCCGCGCGGCGTGCGCCGTCCGGCGAGCGCCCTCGATGTCGCCGAAGGTCAGCCGCTCGAGCGCCAACCGCGCGGCCAGCGCCGGGTCCCCCGGCGCCAGTCTGGCGGCCCGCTCGAACGCCTGCACGGCCGCCGCGTGGTCGCGTCGCGCGCTGGCGGCGAGGCCGATCTGTCGCCAATGCTCCGCTGATCCGCTCATGGCTCCGGTGTCGCCACGCCGCCCCCCTGCGTCAAGCAGGGAGATCCTGGGCAGAGCCCAAACGAAAGGCGGCGGGCCGATGGCCCGCCGCCTCCGTATTTCACACCTTCAGCCCGGCGTTAGAAGTCCAGGGTGAAGCCCATGAAGACGTAACGACCCAGAGCGTCGTAGGTCTGCGGGTAGGTGTTGCCGTTACCGGTGGTGCCGACGCTGCGGGACAGCGGCGGGTCGGTGTCGAGCACGTTGTTCACGCCGACGCGGAAGCGGGCCGAGTCGGTCGCCTTCCAGGACGCGAACAGGTCGAAGTAGTTGAAGGCGTCGAAGGTGCCGTCCAGCGGACGGTCGCCGGTCTCGTACTCGACTTCGCCGATATGGCGCCAGGTGACCGCCAGATCGATGCCCCAGGGGGTGTCGTAGCCGACGCGGAAGCGGTGGCGCCACTCGGGCGTCGGGCCGTTGCCGCTGCCGTTGATGGTGCCGCAGACGCCGCCGAACTTGCCGGCGCAGTCGCCGACCGACGATTGCGAGCCGAGCAGCTCCTCGACCTTGGTGCCGACGAAGTTGAGCGAAATGCCGCCCATATCGCCGATATCGAAGCTGTAGTTGGCGACGAAGTCCCAACCCGAGGTCTGCAGGAAGCCGACGTTGATGTTGAAGTCTTCGACGAAGCCGCCGTTGGTCCAGATGTTGCCCAGGGCGTTCCGGTTGATCCGGGCGCAGGCGATCGGATCATTGTCATCATAGCAGGCGGTAAGGGTGTTGGCCGCCCCGAAGGTGGTGATGATGTCTTCGACTTCGATGTTGTAGTAGTCGACCGAGAAGTTCAGGCCCGGGACGAAGCTCGGGGTGAACACCACGCCGATCGTGTAGGTCTTCGCGGTTTCCGGCGAAAGATCCGGGTTGCCGCCGCCGAACAGGTTGTACTGTCCCGCCGGGCTGACCAGGGCGGCGCTGCCGTACTGGGCCGGCGTGACGCCGGTCGCCTGGCACTCGGCCAGCGTGGCCGTCATGGCCGGACCGCAGGGATCGTCGTCGAGGTCGAACAGGCCGAGACCCTGGGCCGTGAACAGTTCGATCACGTTCGGGGCGCGGACCGCCTTCTGGTAGCTGGCGCGGAAGCGCACGTCGTCCGTCGGAGCCCAGTCACCACCGATCTTGTAGGTGTCGGTGTTGACGCCGGTGCCGTAGTCCGAGAACCGGTAGGCGAACTCGGCCGACAGCAGCTTGGCGAAGGGCATGTCCTCGACCAGCGGGATGCGCGCTTCCACAAAGAGGTCGTAGACCTCGGTGGCGCCGGCGAGACCGATGGTCGGGCCGCCCTGGCCGGCGAGGTCGCCGGTCGAGAAGGCCAGATCGGTGTCGGAGTTCAGTTCGTCACGGCGATATTCGGCGCCGAAGGCGAACTGCAGGCCGTTGGTCGCCGTCGGCAGCTTGATGCCGTAGGCGCCGAGGTCGCCAGCGATCGAAGCGGTCACGACCTGTTGGGTCGTGGAGGCGGTCTGAATCCCCGGAACCTGCAGGTAGTCGAGGGCTTCGTCAGTGACGCCGCCCAGGGTGAAGATGTTGTAGGGCACGCAGTTCGGGTCGGTCCCGTCGATGACCGACCGGCAGGTCGGGACGCCGCCGGGGCCAGAGACCACGTCGAGCGCGCGGCCGAGGCGAACGGTCGAGAAGTCGTTGCGGTAGACCCGCGACAGCTGCACGCGGCTGTACTGGCCGGCGATGTCGTAGGACCAGGCGTCGTCCAGCTGGCCACGCACGCCGAGGACAGCGCGGTAGGACTGGTAGCGCAGGTCGTCCTGACGACCGCCGCCCTCGACGTTCCGGCGACCGATGTAGAGGTCTTCGTCGGTGTCGGCGGCGATCTCCGCGGCGGAACAGCCGATGGCCGCGGACTGCTGGGCCGACAGCAGCGGGTTGCCGCAGTTGATGGTGCCGGTGCTGAAGAAGTTCCCCGACGGGGCGATCTGGGCGACCGTCGAGTAGTCGGTGAACATCAGCTGGGTGAAGACTTCAACCTTGTCGTTCACCTCGTAGCGGCCGACCGCGCCGAGCGAGTAGCGTTCGTCGGGGCGTTGGTAGTAGTTGATCGGACCGAAGTTGTAGGCATTCAAGGTCGTGCTGTACGGCACGAACTGATTGCCGCCGGGGCCGCCGACCGTATAGGCGAAGGTCGTGAAGTCGGTGAACTGGCCCGGGAACGAGGTGCCCGAACCGCCGCAGCTGAAGGTGTTGGTGTTGGGGCCCGTGACCGGCGTGGCCGCCGGGGCGCCGAGCGAGCAGGCCGAGTAGTCGCGATTGGCTTGCAGCACCGCGTCGTTGTTGCGGTAGGTCACGTAGGCGGTGACGTTGCCCTTGTCGTCCGGCGAGGAGACGCCGAGCAGCACCGACACTTCCTTGCCGTAGCCGTCGATCACGTTGTCGTCGGGCAGCTGGAACTGCGAGGGGTTGGTCGCGGCGCGGGCGGCGATTTCGCGGCGCAGGTGGCCCGGACCGTCGTAGTCGTTCTGGTGCTGGTAGAAGCTGTACTGGCCCGAGAGCTGAACGCCTTCGAAGTCCTTCTTCATGATGAAGTTGACGACGCCGGAGATCGCGTCCGAACCGTAGACGGCCGAGGCGCCGCCGGTCAGGACTTCAACCCGTTCGACCAGGGCGGCCGGGATCTGGTTGAGGTCGGCGGCCGCGTCGTTCGGCGAGCCGTAGGGCATGCGGCGACCGTCGACCAGCACCAGGGTGCGGACCGACCCGAGGCCGCGAAGGTCGACCGTGGCCGTACCGGAGGCGCCGTTGGACACCGAGGAGTTCTGCGAGGCGAAGGCCTGCGGCAGCTGGGTCACCAGGTCTTCGACCCGGGTGACGCCCTGGGTGGCGATGTCTTCGGAGGTCACCTGGGTGATCGGGCTGGTGGTCACCAGGTTGGGCTGCGGAATCCGCGAGCCGGTGATGAACACGGCGTCGACTTCGGTCTCTTCTTCCTGAGCGAAGGCCGGAGCGGCGGTAGCCAGGGCCGCGAACGCGGCGCCGCAGATCATCGTGGACGCCAGCAGGCGGCCGCGCGTGGTTTGGACTTTCAACTTATTCCCTCCGAGCCAGCGCGCCGACTATCTCGGTCGCGCTCCCCTCAAAAGCATGAATTCGGGCCTCCCGGACGCACTGAGACGACCGGTTGCCGAAGGAATAGGCCCGGCGCCGAACGGCGGTCAACGCTCATTGCCATTCCGTAATGATAACGCCGCGAGATTGTCGCATCCGGGCCACAGGGCGAGCGATCAGCGTTCACTGGCGGAGAAAATGCCCGCAGGACGGGCTCCTCGGCGCGTTTTGGCCGCGTGATCGGGGCGAGGGGAAGGCGATCCTGTGGCGGCGAGGCGTAGCCGGACGGACACGCCGGGGCGGCGCCATCCAGCCGAGCCTGGGTCGGGTCGGCGACTCACCGAATCCCTTTGACGCATAGCCAGCGCGTGCGGTGATGGTCCGCGAGGTTGTCGACCCAGCCGGTGATCTTGGGGTTCACCAGGTTCTTGTTGATGTAGAAATAGATCGGGGCGATCGGCGCGTCGTTGAGCATGATCGTCTCGGCCTGGGAGAGGTACCGCGCGCGCTTTGCGGCGTCTGGCTCGTTGTCGGCCTTGGCCATCAGGGCGTCGTACTCGGGGTTGTCGTAGTCCCCATAGTTTTGAGGACCGTAGTTGGAGCGCTCCAGGTCCAGGAAGCTGGTGGCGTCGTTGTAGTCGGCGACCCAGGCGGCGTCGGCGACCTCGAAGTTGCGCACCCGGTAGTCGGCGTAGGAGACCTGCCCCTCCTGCTGGGCCAGGGTCGCCAGCACCCCGACCTGCTTCCAATCGGCCTGGATGGCCGGCACGAACAGCATCGGGTCGGCCGAATTGCGGTGCTTCAGCTCGAATCGCAGCGGGTTGTCCGGCCCGAAGCCGGCTTCGGCAAGCAGGCGGCGCGCCTCGGCCTGTCGCTTCTCGAACGGCCAGCTGGCCCAGTAGGGACCGGGCGACTGGGTGTAGTTGGCGACCCCCGGCGGCACCTTGGTGTCGGCCGGGAGCTGCCCGCCCCGCAGCAGCCCCTTGGTGATGAAGTTCCGGTCGATGGACATGGTCAGGGCCTGGCGGACACGCTTGTCCCTCAGGGCCGGGACCTTGGTCTTGGCGCTCCGGTTGAAGGCCAGGTAGGTGGCGCCGAGATAGGTATGGGTGCGCACGTAGCCGGGCATGGCCTGGCGGAGCCGCGCGATGCGGTTGGAGGAGATATCGGTGTTGATGTCGAGTTCGCCCCGCGCCACCCGCCGCTCGGCCGAGATGGCGTCGTTGGTCGGGTAGTAGAAGACCTCGTCGACGCAGACGCTGGACGCCTCCCAGAAGCGCGGGTTCTTCACCACATGGACGTTGTCGCCCAGCTTCCAGTCTACCAGCATGTAGGGGCCGTTGGAGACCATCTTGCCGGGCTTGATCCAGTCGGCCCTGTGCTTCTCCACGACATGCTTGGGCACCGGATAGAGGACGTGGTGGCGCGCCAGTTCCGACAGGTAGGGCGCGGGGTGGTTGAGCTTGATCTCCAGGGTGCGGGCGTCGATGGCCCGGACGCCCAGCGCCTCGAGCGGCGCCTTCTTGCTGTTCACCGCCTCGGCGTTCTGGATCAGGAAAAGCAGGGAGGCGTATTCCGAGGCGGTGTTGGGATCGAGCACCCGGCGCAGGGAGAAGACGAAGTCCTCGGCGGTGAGCGGATGACCATCCGACCACACCGCCTCGCGCAGGTGGAAGGTCCAGGTCAGGCCGTCGGCGCTGGTCTCCCAGCGCTCGGCGACGCCGGGCACGGTGGTCCCATCGGCGGCCGACTGGGTCAGGCCGATGAACAGGTCCGACTGGATGCGGTCTTCCCAGGTGCCGGTCGAGGTGTGGGGGTCGAGGGTGGCCGGTTCGTTGGTGTTGCCGATGGTCAGGCAGACCTTCCCCTGCGGGCAGGGCGGCCGGGAGACCGGCTGCTCGCTGCAGGCGGCCAGGACCAGCAGAGCGGCCCCGCACAGGAAGAGATTGCGGATCGCGGCGAGGCGGCCTTCTATGGCGCCAGGCGGGGTGCGGCAGAATTCACGGTTGGAGACGGACATGATCTTACGCCCCAAGGTTCTGGGAATTGGCGTCGCCGCCCTGGCGCTGGCCGCCGCCACGGGGGCCGCGGCCCAGCAGAAGCCCGCCGAGCGGGCCGGCGCCCTCAAGGCGGTGGTCGACTGCCGAGCGATCCAGGACCCGACGGCGCGGCTGGCCTGCTACGATTCGGCGGCGGCGGCGCTCGACGCGGCCGAGGCCAAGGGCGACGTGGTTGTCGTCGACCGCCAGCAGATGCGCGAGGCGCGCCGGGCCGCGTTCGGCTTCAACTTCCAGATGCCCAGCTTCATGAGCCGCGGCGAACAGCCCGAGGAACTGGACCGCATCGAGTCGACGATCGGTTCGGCCCGCCAGGATCCGCATGGCAAGTGGATCATCAAGCTGGCGGACGGGGCGCTGTGGAAGCAGATCGACAGCGAGAAGCTGCGCAAGAAGCCGCCGCCCGGCGCCAAGGTCGAGATCCGCACCGCCAGCCTGGGCAGCTACTTCCTGAAGGTCGAAGGCCTGGGCGTCATCAGGGCCAAGCGGGAGAACTGATCGGGCGCCGGTGCGCCGCCCCTCCTGGCGAACGCCGGGGCCTGTGGGGCGGAGCGACTTGCGGGACGCCGACATGCGCTACCGGTCCTTCGGGTCGATGGCGTCCCGCAGGCCGTCGCCGATGAAGTTGAAGGCCATCAGGGTGATCACCATGGTCGCCGAGGGCCAGATCAGCAGCCACGGCGCCATCTCCATGTCCTGGGCGCCGTTGGAGATCAGGGTGCCGAGGCTGGCCATGGGGGCCTGGACGCCCAGGCCGAGGAAGCTCAGGAAGCTCTCGGCGATGATGATCGCCGGGATGGTCAGGGTCACGTAGACCACGACCGGCCCCAGCAGGTTCGGCACGATGTGGCGGACGATGATCGCCCGGGTGGTCAGGCCGGCGGCGCGGGCCGCCTCGATGAATTCCTTCTGCTTCAGGCTGAGCGTCTGGCCGCGGACGATGCGGGCCATCGTCAGCCATTCGACCGCCCCGATGGCCAGGAAGATCAGGAAGATGTTCTTCCCGAACACCACCATCAGCAGGATCACGAAGAAGATGAAGGGCAGCGAGTAGAGGGTGTCGACGATCCGCATCATCACCTCGTCCGCCCGCCCGCCGAGGTAGCCGGCGGTCGCGCCCCAGGCGACCCCGATGACCAGGGAGACGGCGGTCGCCACCACCCCGATGCCGAGCGAGACGGCGAGGCCTGCGAACAGCCGGGCCAGCAGATCCCGCCCGAGCGAATCGGCGCCGAGCAGGTGGCCGGCGGTTCCTGGCGCGGCCCAGACGTCGGTCTTGGTCACCTCGTCGTAGGCGTAGGGGACGAACAGGGGTCCCAGGAGAGAGACGACGACCAGCACCGCCAGCACGATCATGCTGGCCACAGCGGCCTTGTTCCGAAGCAGCCGGCGGCGGGCGTCGTCCCACAGCGAGCGGCCCTTGACGGCCTTCTGCATGAGGTCGTCCCGGTCGGACGAGCCGGGGGTGAAGGCGGAAACGCTCACGACAGCCTCACGCGAGGATCGAGCGCCGCGTAGAGCATGTCGGCGATCAGGTTCAGGATCAGGATCAGGGCGGCGTAGAAGATCACCATCCCCATCACCACGGTGTAGTCGCGCTGCAGGGCGCTGATGACGAAGAACTTCCCCAGCCCCGGCAGGTTGAAGATCTTCTCCACCACCAGAGAGCCGGTGAGCAACCCTGCGCAAGCGGGTCCCAGATAGCTGACCAGCGGCAGGATGGCGGCGCGCAGGGCGTGCTTGCGGACGATCAGGCTTTCGGGAAGGCCCTTGGCCCGGGCCGTGCGGACATAGTTGGAGCGCAGCACCTCGATCATTCCGGCCCGCACCAGCCGCGAGATGATGGCGATCTGCGGCAGGGCCAGCACCGTGACCGGCAGGATCATGTTCTTCCAACTTGGAAACTCTATTCCGGCGACCTTGGTCCAGCTCCAGCCGGCCAGCGGCAGCCAGCCCAGGATCGAGCCGAAGGTCAGCACCAGCAGCGGGGCGGTGACGAAGGTCGGGATGCAGACCCCGAGGATGGCGATGGCCATGGTCCCGTAGTCGATCGCCCGGTTCTGCCTGAGCGCGGCGATCACCCCCAGGAACACGCCGATGATCGAGGCGACGAGGATCGCCGACAACCCGAGCCACAGGCTCACCCGATAGTTCTCGCCGAGGATGTCGAGCACCGACTTGTCGCGGTATTTCAGCGAGGGGCCGAAGTCGCCACGCACCACGTCGGCCAGGTAGCGGCCGTACTGCTCGTAGAGCGGCCGGTCGAACCCGTACTTGGCCTCCACCACCGCCTGCACCTGCGGGGTCATCTGCCGCTCGTTGACGAAGGGGCTGCCGGGCGCGGCGCGCATCATGAAGAAGGCCAGGGTGACGACCAGGAACATCGTCGGGATGGCGACCAGCAGGCGTCGGGAAAGAAATCTCAGCATGACGGCCCTGTACCGGCGGGGCTGGAGCCCCTTCAACCTGACCGTCGCAAGACCGATGCGCGACTGTCA
>DASPLD010000030.1:0-3001 GCA_035627755.1 Caulobacter sp.
GCCGAGCGGGAAGGCGAAGGCCACGCGCGCCCAGCCGACGAGGTAGCCCCAGTCGCCGGCCGAACGGCTCGGATCTTTGTTGGCGAAGCCGCCGTCGAACTGCCCGGCGGCCAGGGTCGCGGCGACCAGCGTGACCGCCGCCGCGCCGGTCAGCAGGGCGAGGCGGCGGTCGGTCAGCCAGCGGGCGGCATAGCCGTAGGCGATATTGATCCACAGCTCGAGCTGCAGCGACCAGGCCGGGCCGTTGAACGGGACCACCAGGCCCCCGCCCAGCCAGGGCAGGAACAGCGCGGCGAGGACCAGCAGGAGAAGGGGCCGATCCTCCAGGGGTCGCGCCCCGCCGCTGGCCAGGCCCGCGGCGACGGCCGCTCCGAGCAGAAGGCCGGCCAGGGCCAGCGGATAGAGCCGCGCCAGCCGCTTGCCCGCGAACCAGCCGCCCGCGCCGCCCAGGCTCAGCCTGGCCCCATAGCCCGCCGACAGGACGAAGCCGCTCATCAAGAAGAACAGGTCGACCATCAGGTAGCCATGGCCGAGCAGCCCCGAGCCTAGGCAGCCGGCGATGTGCAGTCCCATGACGATCAGGGCGGCGACCCCGCGCACCCCGTCCAGCGCCGCCAGTCTTTCGCTGCCCGGCGGCGCGCTCATGCTTCCGCCTCGCCGACCGCAGGCCTGCGGCCAAGGCCCGCCGCCCTTGCGACCGGCAGGACCATGCCCTCCATCACCGTTGCATGCTTCGACTCTCCCGGCTCAAGCCCGAACTCCAGGACCATCCGCTCGCGGTCGGGCGTGTAGAGGGTGCCGAACAGCCAGTCCCACAGGGTGGTCAGGCTGCCGAGATTGCTGCCGAAATGGGCGGGGTTGGTCGAGTGGTGGATCTGGTGATGCGCCGGGCTGTAGAACACCCGGCCGAGCACGCCCGGGAAGGTGATCCACAGGTGCGAGTGCTGCAGGTGCTGGATGGCGTAGAGCCCGGCCAGGGCGACGACGTTGCGGTCCCAGACGGTGAAGGCCCCGGCCGGCTCGCCCAGGGTCCAGGTCAGCACGGCGTTGGCCGTCCCCATCATCACCGCCAGCAGGTTGGCGAACAGCACCCCTTCGACCGGGTGCACCCGGAAGTTGGTCAGCGGCGAGAGGTGTTCGGCGCTGTGGTGGACCTTGTGGATCTCCCACATCCAGCCGATCCGATGGCTGAGGAAGTGGATCGTCCAGTAGGCCAGTTCCCCGGTCAGGAAGAGCACGATGGTGCCGATGATCAGCGCTCCCACGGGCCCGACGACGGAACCGGGACCCGGCCCGGCGACCGCCTGCATCCCCTCCAGCAGCCATCCGCTGATCACGGCCTGGGAGGCGATGGCCCAGCCGAACAGGCCGCCGAACAGCACCACGTTGAACAGGAAGAAGCCGATATCGGTCCGCCCCGAGGCGCTGGCCCACAGCCGTCGCGGCAGCAGGGCCCGCACCAGCACCTTCAGCGGGACCGCCCGCCTGCCCGGCCGACGCGTCGCGAGCAGAAAGACCCCGCCGACCACGAGAGCGCAGAGCAGCGAGGCCAGCGACCCCGCCGATCCCGGCGCCAGCAGCACCCCGGCCAACCGCAGCCCGGCGTCCTGCAGGGCCTGCAGTCCCGAACCCGCCAGATCCTGAAGTCCCGAAGGGGACATGCCGCCTCGCCCAGCGATTGCCTTGAGGCAGGGTTGTATGCGCGCTCGGTGAGCCCTTCCTTAAGGCGCACGCCCCTTTCGAGGTGCTGCGCCCCATGCTAGGCGCGACGGTTCGGGGGCGCGTAGCTCAATGGTTAGAGCCGGCCGCTCATAACGGTCTGGTTGCAGGTTCGAGTCCTGCCGCGCCTACCACCCTCCCGGAGGCCCTGAACGCACCGCGTTCTGCCCTCGCGGTCCGCGGCCCGGGACGTTCCATTTGACGACGCGTGGGCGAAGGAGCGATGGATCAGCCTGCGCGGTTCCTGGCCGGCGTGAAGCCAACGAGGCGGCCGTCTCGCTCGTCCCACAGGGCCAGTCGAAGCGCCCGGAAGCTTCCCGCCAGATCGACCCGCTTGCCGGTCAATTGAGGATGATCCCGCAGCACTTCGGGCAGGCGGTAGAAGGGGATGCGGCTGGCGGCGTGATGGAGGTGGTGCGCGCCGATGTTGGCGGTCAGCCAGCGCAGCGGAGCCGGCAGGGCCAAGTGGGAGCTGCCCTGCAGGGCGGCGTCCAGGGTTGACCATTCGGGATGCCGCCGCCAGGAGGCGTCCTCGAACTGATGCTGCACGTAGAACAGCCAGACGCCGATCGTGGCGGCCACGACAACGATCGCCAGATGCGCCAGCAAGGCTGTCGGCGAGCCGGTCAGGAGGAGCTCCGCGCCGATCAGCAAGGCGAGGCCGAAGTTGTTTCCCAGCACGCTGCGCCAGGCGGCGGGATCCTTGATCAGGCCGACGGGAATACGATGCTGCAGGGCAAACAGGTAGGTCGGCCCCAGGCCAAGAATGACCAGGGGATTGCGGTAGAACCGGTAGGCGGCGCGTTGCAGCCGGGGCAGGGCGCGATATTCCTCGACGGTGAGGGTTTCGACTCCCCCCAGCGAGCGGCGGTCTAGATTGCCCGAGGTCGCGTGATGGATGGCGTGTGTGCGGCGCCAGTAGTCGTAGGGCGTCATGGTCAGGACGCCGATGACGCGGCCGAGCCAGTCGTTGGCGGCGGCGGACCTGAAAAACGCGCGATGGCCGCAGTCATGCTGGATGAGGAACAGCCGCACGAGGAATGCGCCCGCCGGAAGGGCCAGAATCAGGCCCCACCAATGCCCGTGGGCGACGCTTCCCAGGGCCAGCACCCAGAGGACCATCAGGGGCAGGACCGTTAAGGCCAGTTCCCTAAGGCTTCGGCGGGGGTCGGGCGATTGATAGGTCGCGAGGGCCTGACGAAGGGCCCGGTCGTCTTGGATGGAAGGAGGCATGGATCTCTGTAAGGCGCCGCGCGCTACAAGCGCGCCCACCGGTGGCAAA
>DASPLD010000031.1:0-13401 GCA_035627755.1 Caulobacter sp.
CAGTCGTGCTCGGCGCCAAGACGGAGGCGGAGGAGAGCGGCCAGGTGGTGCGCGACGCAGTCTCCGCCATGAGCGAAATAGAGCGCTCGGCCCAACAGATCAGCCAGATCATCGGGGTCATCGACGAAATCGCCTTCCAGACCAACCTTCTGGCCCTCAACGCCGGCGTCGAAGCCGCCCGGGCCGGCGACGCCGGCAGGGGTTTCGCGGTCGTCGCCCAGGAAGTGCGGGCCCTGGCGCAGCGCTCCGCGGAGGCCGCCAAGGAGATCAAGACCCTGATCAGCGCCTCCAGCCGGCAGGTGGGCCAGGGCGTCCAGCTGGTCGGCCAGACGGGCGACGCCCTGCAGCGCATCGTCTCGCGGGTCGCCGAGATCACCGGCCTGGTCGCCGAGATCACCGCCTCGACCCAGGAGCAGGCCACCGGCCTTTCGCAGGTCAACGCCGCCGTCCACCAGCTGGACCAGGCGACCCAGCAGAACGCCGCCATGGTCGAGCAGTCGACCGCCGCCAACCATGCCCTCGCCCAGGAAGCCCAGGAACTGGTCCGGCTGGTCGCCCGCTTCCAGACCAGCCAGCAGGCTGCGGCCCCGGCCCCGGCGCCCGCCGCGACGCGGCCCGCCACCGCCGCCAGCAACTTCCGTAACCGCTATTCCGCCCCCGCCCTGAAGACCACCCATCAGGCGCTGCGGGCCCCGGTTGACGACAGCTGGGAGGAGTTCTGACCATGAGCGTCCGAACCTTGGCCCTGCCCCCGGTGATCGACGCCGCCTCCGTCGGCGCCCTGCGCTCCGATCTGCTCGACCAGCGGGGCCAGGATCTTGTCCTCGACGGCGACGCGGTGACGCGGATCGGCGGCCTCGGCCTGCAAGTCCTGCTGGCGGCCCACCGCGCCTGGGCGGTCGATGGCCGCGCCCTGACCCTCGCCAACCCCTCTCCCGCCCTCACCGAAATGCTGCGCCTGACCGGCGCCGCCCAGCTGCCGGAGTTCAATTCATGAGCCTCACCGTCCTTACGGTCGACGACTCCAAAACCATGCGCGACATGCTGATGCTCGCCCTTCGGGACGCGGGCTTCGACGTCGTGCAGGCGGTCGATGGCGTCCATGGCCTGGAGGTGCTCGACCAGAGCAGTCCCCAGGTGATCATCACCGACATCAACATGCCCCGCATGGACGGCTTCGGCTTCATCGAAGGCGTTCGGCGCGACAGTCGCCACCGCGGCGTGCCGATCCTGGTGCTGACCACCGAAAGCGATCCCGGCAAGAAGGACCGGGCCCGCCAAGCCGGCGCCACCGGCTGGATCGTCAAGCCCTTCACGCCCGCAAAGCTGGTCGACGCCATCCGTCGCGTGGCCGCTTAGACCCCCAGAGGCGAGGCCCCGTGGATCCGCTCGAACAGATCAAGGTCACCTTCTTCCAGGAGTGCCAGGAACTGCTGGCCGACCTGGAGGCCGGCCTCATGGCCCTGGAGGCCGGCGAGGCCGACGGCGACACCATCAACGCCGTGTTCCGCGCCGTGCATTCGGTCAAGGGCGGGGCCGGGGCCTTCGGCATGGAGGATCTGGTCCATTTCGCCCATGTGTTCGAGACGACGCTGGACGACACCCGCGCCGGCCGCCTGGTCGCCGACGACGAGGTCATCAAGGTGATGCTGCGGGCCTCCGACATGCTGGCCGACCATGTCGCCGCGGCGCAGGGCGGCCCGGCGGTCGACATGGCCCGCTCCGAGGCGCTGGCCGGGGAACTGGCGGCGCTCGGCCTCACGCCCTCCGACGCCGGTCCGGTGATCGAAGAGCTTCCAGGCCTCGACTTCACGCCCCTGCCCGCCTTCGTCCCCGGCGACGAGCCAGTTCCGGACGAACTCGGCTTCACGCCAATGCGCGCCAGTCTCGACCTGCCCGAGATGCCTCCCCCCGCCGGTTGGCGCGTCCAGCTGACCCCTGGCGCCGGAATGTACGCCAAGGCCAACGACGTCACCCCGCTGCTGCGCGAGCTCGAACGCCTCGGCCCCTGCCTGACTACGCTCGACGCCTCGGCCCTGCCCGACCTCGCCGCGATGGACGCCGAGGGCGCCTACCTCAGCTGGACCGTCGACCTGGCCGCCGACTGCCCGCGCGAACAGGTCGCCGAGGCCTTCGAATTCGTCGACGGCGACTGTACGCTCACCATCGAACCTATGGGCCCCGCGCCGGCCGCCGACGTCTTCCCGACGGACCTCGAAGCCCTGCTGGCCGAGGCGCGGCTGCCCATGGCCCCGAGCTCGGAGGCCGAAGTCCAGGCGGTGATCGACGAGGTGGTCCCGCCCATCCCGGTCAAGGTCGCCCCCGCCGCCGCCGCCGCGGCGACCGCCGCCAGCGAGGCCGGGGCCGGTCCGGCCGCCCAGGCCACCATCCGCGTCGACCTCGAGCGGGTCGACCGCCTGATCGACCTGGTCGGCGAGCTGGTCATCAACCAGGCCATGCTGGCCCAGCGGGTGGCCGAGGCCGGCGTCACCCGCTCCTCGAACGTCGCGGTCGGCCTCGACGAGCTCGAACAGCTGACCCGCGAGATCCAGGACAGCGTCATGGCCATCCGGGCCCAGCCGGTGAAGTCGGTGTTCCAGCGGATTCCGCGCCTGGTGCGCGAGATCGCCGCCTCGACCGGCAAGCAGGTCCGCCTGGTGACCGAAGGCGAGGGCACCGAGGTCGACAAGACGGTGATCGAACGGCTCAGCGACCCGATCACCCACATGATCCGCAACGCCATCGACCACGGCCTGGAATCGCCGGCGCAGCGCCGTGAATCCGGCAAGCCCGAGGAAGGCACCGTCAAGCTGGTCGCCCTGCACCGGTCGGGCCGCATCGTCATCGAGGTGTCCGACGACGGCGCCGGCATCAACCGTCCCCGCGTGCGCCAGATCGCCGTCGACAAGGGCCTGATCGATCCGGAGGCTGGACTGACCGACGACGAGATCGACAACCTGATCTTCCTGCCCGGCTTCTCGACCGCCGCCACCGTCTCCAACATCTCCGGCCGCGGGGTCGGGATGGACGTGGTCAGGCGCTCGATCCAGGCGCTCGGCGGCCGCATTTCGATCACCTCGGTCCCCGGCAAGGGCTCGACCTTCACCATGAGCCTGCCGCTGACCCTCGCGGTGCTGGACGGCATGGTGGTCACGGTCGGCGAACAGACCCTGGTCACGCCCCTGACCGCGATCATCGAGACCCTGCAGCCCAAGGCGGCCGATGTCCGCACGCTCGGCCCCTCCAGCCGGGTGATCGCCGTCCGCGACGCCTATGTGCCGCTGGTCGACGTCGGCGCCGTGCTCGGCTGGCGCCGCGAGGCGCCCGATCCCTGCGACGGCGTCTGCCTGCTGGTCGAGAGCGAGGGCGGCGGCCGGGCGGCTCTCCTCGTCGACGCCATCCAGGGCCAGCGCCAGGTGGTCATCAAGAGCCTTGAGGCCAACTACCAGCAGGTGCCCGGCATCGCCGCCGCCACCATCCTGGGCGATGGCCGAGTGGCCCTGATCCTCGATGTCGACGCCGTCATCGCCCTCCGCGGCAGGACCGCCCCGCCCCCACCACTGGCCCTCGCGAGCTGAACCATGATCGAAGCTGCCACCAACCCCAGCGAACCGCGCCGCGAACTGGTCTCCTTCCGGGCCGGGGACCAGGAATACTGCGTCGACATCATGGCCGTCCGGGAGATCCGCGGCTGGACCCCTTCGACGACGCTTCCCCAGAGCCCGCCCTATGTCTGCGGGGTCATCAACCTGCGCGGCGCGGTGCTGCCGATCATCGATTTCAACTGCCGCCTCGGCCGCGAGTCGGTCACCCCCTCGGCCCGCCATGTGATCATCGTCACCCATATCGGCCACCGGCTGGTGGGCCTGCTGGTCGACGCGGTCTCCGACATCCTGACCGTCACCGACGACGCCATTCAGCCGACCCCGGACGTCGCCTGCGACACCGTCCGCTCCTTCGTGCGCGGCATCCTGGCCATCGACGGCCGGATGATCAGCCTGGTCGCCCTCGACCGCATCCTGCCAGACCTCGAAGCCGAGGCGGCATGACCGACGCCGCCACGCTCCAGACGCCGGCCGCCCGGGCGCGCCTCGACGCCCCCGCGCACCTCAGCGAGCAGGACTTCCGCCGCATCGCGGCCATCCTGCACGAGGATTCCGGAATCCACCTGCCGCCCGGCAAGACCAGCCTGGTCTACTCGCGGCTGGCCAAGCGCCTGCGGGCGCTCGGCCTCGACAGCTTCCGCGACTACTGCAACCTGGTCTCCAGCGACGAGGGCGCCGAGGAGCGCCAGACCATGCTCTCGGCGCTGACCACCAACGTCACCCATTTCTTCCGCGAGATGCACCACTTCATTGACCTGGGCCAACGGCTGCGCGGCGGCTGGATCGACCGGGTCAAGGCGGGCGGACGCCTGCGGATCTGGTCGGCCGGCTGTTCCTCCGGCGAGGAGCCCTACTCGATCGCCATGGCCGTTCTGTCGGCCTTCCCCGACGCCGCCCAGCACGATGTCCGCATCCTGGCCACCGACATCGATCCGATCATCGTCCAGAAGGGCCGCGACGGGGTGTATCCGGAGAAGGGCGCCGAGACGGTGCCGCCGGCCATGCGGGAACGCTACCTGGTCCGCCAGCCGTCCGGCGAGGTCGCCGTCAGTGATGCGGTGCGCGAACTGGTCGCCTTCCGCGAACTCAACCTCATGGCCCCCTGGCCGATGAAGGGCGCCTTCGACGCCATCTTCTGCCGCAACGTGGCGATCTATTTCGAGGAGGAGACCCAGGAGCGCCTCTGGGCCCGCTTCGCGCCGTTGCTCACCGCGGACGGGCGGCTCTACGTCGGCCATTCGGAGCGGGTCGGCGACAGCCGCTTCGTCTCGGCCGGCCTGACCGCCTACCGGCTGGCCGGGGCGCCGGCATGAACCGGATCCGCGTCCTCGTCGTCGACGATTCCTCGACCATGCGCGGGCTGATCTCCGCCAGCCTGAGCCGGGATCCGGAGATCGAGGTGGTCGGCTCGGCCGGCGACCCGCTGGAGGCGCGCTCCGCCATCAAGGCCCTGGACCCGGACGTCATCACCCTCGACGTCGAAATGCCCAACATGAACGGCATCGACTTCCTGGAGCGGCTGATGCGGCTGCGCCCGATGCCGGTGGTGATGGTCTCCAGCCTCACCCAGCGCGGCGCCGAGATCACCCTGGAGGCGCTCGAACTGGGCGCCGTCGACTGCGTCGGAAAGCCGGTTGCCGGCCACGGCGGCGACGGCTTCGACAGGCTGGCCGAGAAGGTCAAGGCCGCCGCCCGGGCCCGCGTCCGAACGAGCGGCGACCGCGTTCCCTCCGCGACGCGCCGGGCCTTCCGGGGCGGTGGCTCGCTCGTGGCCCTGGGGGCTTCCACCGGCGGGGTCGAGGCCCTGATCACCGTGCTCAGCGCCTTCCCCGACAACTGCCCGCCGACGGTGATCACCCAGCACATGCCGGCCAACTTCACCCGGAGCTTCGCCGCCCGGCTGGACCGCATCTGCGCTCCCCGGGTCGAGGAAGCCTATGACGGGGCCCCGCTGGACGAGGGCCGGGTCTACCTGGCGCCCGGCGGCGACCGGCATCTGAAGGTCGCGGGTCGGCACAGCCTGACCTGCCAGCTCACCGACGAGGATCCCGTCACCGGCCACCGCCCCTCGGTGAACATGCTGTTCCACTCCGTCGCCGCCACCGGCCGCCCGGCTGTCGGCGTCATCCTCACCGGCATGGGCAAGGACGGGGCCGAGGGGCTGCTGGCCATGCGCAAGGCCGGAGCTCGAACCTTCGGCCAGGATGAGGCCAGCTGCGTCGTCTACGGCATGCCGCGAGCCGCCGTCTCCCTTGGCGCCGTCGAACGCGAGGCGCCCCTAGACGCGATCAGCGGTCTTGTCTTGGACGCCTGTGAATCCCTGTTGAGGGTCGTCTAATGCCTGCTCCCGCCTCCATCTCCACCCTCATCGTCGACGACCAGCTGACCATGCGTTCGCTCGTCCGCGCGGCCCTGAACCAGATCGGCATCACCGACATCCGCGAGGCGCCCGACGGCGAGGGGGGCCTGCGCAGCCTGGTCGCCAACCCGGCCCACCTGGTCATCTCCGACTACAACATGCCCAAGCTGGACGGCCTGGGCCTGCTGCGGGCGGTGCGTTCCTATGCGCCGCTGAAGAACACCGCCTTCATCATGCTGACCGGCCGCGCCGACATCGACCTGGTCGCTCGGGCGCGGCAGTTCGGGGTCAACAACTATCTGGTCAAGCCGTTCACCACCCAGACGCTGAAGCAGAAGATCAGCGAAGTGTTCGGTCCGCTGGGATGAGCGTGCTCGCGGACGAGAAACATCACATCGTCCAGGGCGAATATTTCGTCAGCGACGACCCGCGCGCCGTGGTCTCCACCATCCTCGGCTCGTGCGTCGCCGCCTGCATGCGCGATCCGGTGGCTGGGATCGGCGGCATGAACCACTTCCTGCTGCCCGGAGAGGGCGGGCAGGAAGGGCTGCGCTATGGCGCCTACGCCATGGAACTGCTGGTCAACGGCCTGCTCCAGCGCGGCGCCCGCCGGGACCGGCTGGAGGCCAAGCTGTTCGGCGGCGGCCGGCTGCTCAAGGGCCTGACCGACATCGGCGGGCAGAACGCCGACTTCGCGGAGCGCTTCCTGCAGGACGAAGGCATCGCCTACGAGGGCGGCAGCCTCCGCGGCGAACATGCGCGCCGGATCCAGTTCTGGCCGGCGACCGGCCGGGTGCGCCAGCAGCGGCTGGTCGGCGACGCCACCGTCTTCGCCGTCGAGGGCCGACCGCCCGCGCGCCGCCCCCTGTCCGGCGACATCGAGATGTTCGACGATCCCGGGGCCGGCCGGCGCAGTCGGGCTCCCGCCGTAAGCAACGATCTGGAGCTGTTCTAGCGATGAGCAAGCTCCTCGCCACCATTCCCCTGCCCGACCTGCTCACCCAGGTGGGCCGCGAGTTCGACGAGCTCGCCGGCGAGGTCGAACAGCTTCAGGAAACCCTGTCGGAGGTCCTGCTCGGCGCCCGCCACAATCCGGACCTGCTGCGGCAGGCGCAGGCGCTGGACCACGTCTTCCAGCACATGACTCAGCTGGCCCTCATCGTCTCCCGCACCGCCGACCAGACGTCCGACCATTGGCGCATCCCAGCCGAGCTGGTGCTCAAGGATGTCTCCCTTGCCGACCTGGTCGGCCGGTTGACCGGCGCCTCTGTCGAGCCCGTCGTTTCCGGCGAGATGGATTTGTTCTGAGCCGTGGCCTTCGACATAGAATCCAAGGCCCGCTTCAACCTCAAGCACGCTTCGATCCTGCTGGTCGAAACCCCCGGCGTGAACTTGGACATTCTGGGCCAGATCATGACGGGGTTCGGCGCCAAGTCCCTGCACCGTTGCGGCAGCGCGGGCGAAGCTCGCGCGGCTATCGGTCGGGCGGAAATGGACCTGATGCTGATCTCACCCTTCCTGACGGACGAGAGCGGCTTCGACCTGGTGCGGTGGATTCGCCGCGAAGCTCCCGATCCCAATCGCTTCGCCCCCGTGATCATGGTTTCGCCCCATACCGAGCATAGCAAGGTCGCGCGGGCCCGGGACTGCGGCGCCCACTTCCTGATCGCCAAGCCGCTGACCCCGGCGGTGATCCTGGAGCGCATCCTGTGGGTTGCGCGCTCGCAACGGCCGTTCGTCTCCTGCGCCGAATATGTCGGGCCCGAGCGGCGCTTCAAGTTCGAGGGTCCGCCGTCTACGGGCGGACGCCGGCGCGACGACCTGTCGTCCAAGGTCGGCGCGGCGATCGAGCCCAACATGTCCCAGGACCAGATCGACGCCCTGATGGCCCCCCGAAAGGTCGCGATATGAGCGAAGTCCATTTCTACCGGCCGAAGATGCGGCTGGCCAAGCTGCTGCGCGAGCCCGGGGGCAAGACCATCGCCGAGGCGGTCAACGACGCTCGCGCCGGGCTCGACACCCTTGGCGCCGAATGCCTGAGGGAAGTGGACGACTGCCTCTGCCGGATCGAGACGACCTTCGAGGCCCTGCCCCCCAGCTTCGACGCGGACGCCCTCCGTAACCTGTACCGGGTCGTCAACAGCCTTGTCGGCCTGCCCGGAGTCGCCGGCCTGGCCGAGATGGAACGGGCGACCTACAGCCTCGCCGATCTGCTCGACCGGATGGTGACCGCCGGGGCGTTCGAACGCGAGGCGGCGCGAGTGCACGTTCAGGCCCTGCGGCTGCTCCGCAGCCCGGACGCGCTCGGCGCCAAGGCCGTGAGCGAGGTGCTGCAGGGCCTCGGCAAGGTCCGCGAGAAGTACAAGGCGGCGGAGACCGAGGCGGCCGGCAACGGCTAGCCTTTCGACGGGATGGACAGCCCCCGTTGCACGGCGGGCCGCGCCAGCCCCCGCTCGAGCCAGGCCGCGACCTGCGTCCGGCTGGCGAAGTCGACCAGGTCGCCGGCCTCGTAGAAGCCGATCAGGTTGCGCACCCAGCCGAGCGTGGCGATGTCGGCGATGGTGTAGTCGTCGCCCATCAGCCATTGGCGGCCCTTCAACCGCGTCTCCAGCACCTCCAGCAGGCGACGCGACTCGGCGACGTAGCGCTCCAGCGGCCGCTTGTCCTCGTAGGCCTTGCCCGCGAACCGGTGGAAGAAGCCGACCTGGCCGAACATCGGCCCGATCGCCCCCATCTGGAACATCAGCCACTGGACGGTCTCGTAGCGGGCCACCGGATCGGCCGGCAGGAACTGGCCCGTCTTCTCAGCCAGGTAAATCAGGATTGCGCCCGACTCGAACAGCGCCAGCGCCCGGCCCCCCGGCCCATCGGGATCGATGATCGCCGGAATCTTGCCGTTGGGGTTTAGCGACAGGAATTCAGGCGTGTGGGACTCGTTTGCCCCGATGTCGACCAGGTGCGGCTCATATGGCAGCCCCGTCTCCTCCAGCATGATCGAGACCTTCACCCCATTGGGGGTGTTCAGGGAGTAGAGCTGCAGGCGGTCGGGATTCTTTGCCGGCCAACGGCGGGTGATCGGAAATTGGGAAAGATCGGCCATGGGCGCTCCGGGCGAGGTCCGACCGAGATGGGATGGGCGCTGCGCAGTTCAATGGCCGCAGATTCGGGCCGGTTGCCTGATCTGCGCGGCGTTGCCGTCCGGATCGCGCAGGGCGACGATCCAGGCGAAGCCATGGACCTCCCCAGACCGTCGAACTTGGCCTACCATCGCGCAGGATCTCCTCTCGGAACAGACCGATGATCGCCCCGCTCGCCGCCGTCCTGCTGCTGTTTCAGCCCCTGGCCGCCGGGCCGCCCACGACCATCACCGAAATCGATCCCGCCGCCCTGCCGGCCGAACTGAGGGCCCTCATCGAGAAGCATGTTCCCGGCATGACCATCACCGAGGTGCAGCGCAAGGAACGCGAGGGCCGGGTCTATTTCGACGTCGAGGGCGAGCGGCCCGGCGGGGCGGAAGTGGAGCTCGATATCCAGCAGACGGCCGCCGGCTATGAGCTGGTCGAGATCCAGCGCGACATCGCCTTCGAACAGATCGCTCCAGGCGCCCAGGGGACGGCCCGCCAGGCCCTGGCCGGCAAGACGCCGGCCCGGATCATCGAGAGCCTCCAGACCGACGGCGCGGTGATCTACGAATTCTTCGCTGAAGGCATGCCGGCCGAGCCGGCCATCGAGGTCCGCTGGGCGAATGGCGAGGCCACCGTCCTGAGCGAGCGCTGGCCTCACTGAAGCTCAGAAGAACAGCCGGTAGGCGCCGAAACCCAGCGCCCCGGCGCTGACCAGCAGGGCGATCAGCACCAGCAGCCCGTCGCGTCCGACCAGCGCGAGGCCGAAGATGGCGATGGCCAGGCTCGGCACAAAGGCCACGAAGGGCAGGAACTCCAGCGGCGGCACGGCCGCGGCGATCAGCACGCAGACGCCCGCCACCGCTCGGTCCGCCGCTGGCCCGGTCAGCGCCGGCAGGCGCGGCTTGACGACCCGATCGACGAGACGCGCCGGCTTGCGGGCCATCTTCACCGCCTTGCGAAGGGTGGCGGCCTTGACCGACCGCTCCAGCAGCACCCTGGGAAGCCAGATGGCCTGGCGGCCGATCAGAAGCTGCCCGGCGATCAGGATGACCGTCACCGCAATGACGCTCGGCGCGCTCGGGACCGCCGACACCGGCGTCATCCCCAGCAGCCCGGCGACCAGCAGCAGCGGCCCGAAGGACCGCCGGCCGACCGCCTCCAGCACCTCTTCGACCGAAACCCTGGCGCCGTTCCCGCGGGCGGCCTCGTCGAGTTCGCCGAGCAGGTCTTCCAGGGTCTGGGGCTGGTCAGCCATCGTTGCTCCCGCGCGGTCCGGAGCAAGGCAAACGTGACGGTCGCCGTCCCCGTTCCCGCGGCGTCGCGCCGTCCTGGGGCGCCTGGACCTGCCCTGGCCGCGGTTGTCGAGCCTGGGAAGCGGCGGCAGGGGCGGCGGCGGGCGAGGTCGCCTCGCTGCGGATCAGCGGCCGCCGGCCCCGATGCATTGGCCGATCTTCGCCCTCAGTCCCTCGAGGGTGAACGGCTTGGCCAGCACCGGACAGCCGGCGAGGTCCGTCGGCAGCACT
This sequence comes from Caulobacter sp., assembly GCA_035627755.1. GTDB lineage: Bacteria > Pseudomonadota > Alphaproteobacteria > Caulobacterales > Caulobacteraceae > Caulobacter. The sequence goes on from DASPLD010000031.1 coordinate 10,613, forward strand.
GAGGCGCCGTAGCCGGTGCTGAACACCAGCGGCGTCCCTCGCCGGAGCAGCATCCTGGCCAGGTCGAAGGACGTTACGCCGCCAAGGTTCACGTCCAGGACAGCGAAATCGAAGGAACGGTCCTCGACGGCCTGGAAGGCTTGCGGGATGTGCGCCACGGAAGTCGCCAGGCAACCAAGCTCCTCGAGCATATCCTCGAGCAACAGGGCGACTCCGCCCTCGTCCTCGACAAGCAGCACACGGAGACCGGTGAACTCACGCACGGGCGGAAATGATATCCAGCGGGATTCGGATGTCGCTGCGGATGCCCGTCGGCTCGAAGCGGATATCGATCTGCCCGTTCAGGTCATGCTCGATGCAGCGGCGGATCAGCCGGGTGCCGAACCCACGGCGCGAGGGCGCGCGCACCTCTGGTCCGCCCTCCTCCCGCCAGCTCAGCGTCAGCATGGACTCCACGCCGGCAAGGACGCTCCAGGACAGCGCCAGCGTGCCGGAGGGTTGGCTGAGGGCTCCGTACTTGGCGGCGTTGGTGGCCAGCTCGCTGAACACCATCGTCAAGGCGAGGGCGGCGCGCGGGTTGAGGTCGATAGGCTCACCGTCGACCTTCAGCCTGTGGTCGCCGGCGCTATAGGGCGCCACGATGTCCCGGACCAGTCCGTCCAGCGGCGCGCTCATCCAGCTCCGCACCGTCAGCAGATCATGGGCCTTGGCCAAGGCAATCAGCCGGCCCTCGAAGGTCGTCGCGAACTCCTCCAGGCTGTCGGCGTGCCGCGCCGTTTGCGCGGCGAGGGACTGGACGGTGGCCAGGCTGTTCTTCACCCGATGGTTCAATTCGTCGATCAGCACCTTCTGGCGCGCTTCAGCCTCCTTCTGGTCGGTGATATCGACCAGCATGTTGATCGCGCCGACCAGTTTGCCGTCACCGTCGCGCAGCGGTGTCGGATAGGGAATGAAGGGGATCCGGGTCCCGTCGGGCCGTTCGGCGATCGCTTCCCCGCCGCGAACGGCGCGGTTCTCGCGCAGGGCGACCGCCATGGGACATTGGTCGTGCGCCATCGGAGCGCCGTCGGGCCAGTAGAGCTTCCAGGTGACGCACCATAGGTCGCTGCCCAGCGCAGGTTCGCGGCCCGCGAGTTTGACCGCCGCCTCGTTGAAGAAGGTGATCCGGCCCTCGGCGTCCGTGGTGTAGATCGCGGCCGGCAGGAATTCGAGCAGGTCGCGCAGGCGGCGTTCGCTCTCCTCGATCTTGCGCTGCATCCGACGGCTTTCGGTCACGTCCTGCATGACGCGGACGCCATAGGCGAAGGCCCCGTCCTGGTCCCTCACCGACGAACTGGAGACTTCCACGTGCAGGACCGTCCCGTCGGGCCTGACGACCCGCTTGGCCGTCGCATAGCTCGCCTGGTCGCCGCAAACTTGGAGCCGATACTGCTCGCGTTCCAGCTCGCGGTCTTCCGGATGCGTGATGTCGAAGAGGCTGACCCTGAGCAGCTCCTCGCGGGAACGGCCAAGGATCCTGCAGAGGGCGTCGTTGACCCGGACGTAGCGGCCCGTCTCATCGGTCTCCGCGATTCCGACGGTGGCGGCCTCGTAGGTGGCGTTCAGGCGCTGGTCGCTCGCCTTGCGGGCCCGTTCGGCATTCTCGAGATCGGTGATGTCGATCGTAAAGCAGCGCGTGCTGACGAACCTGCCGTCCTCGAAGCGGCTGTTCGAGGTGATGAGCACATGCCGGAGGGAGCCATCCTTGGTGCGCAGGCGCGCGGGCCGGCGGTCCAGCACCTCGCCTTTCGACAGGCAGCTCAGGATGTTGTTGATCACCTCCTCGTCGGCGTGGAACTCGCCGATGTGACGCCCGACGTATTCATCCGCCGTATAGCCGAGCATTTCCAGTTCCGCCCGGTTGGCGCGCAGCACGATCCCTTCGTTGCTGACGATGTGAAGCCCAACGGCGCTGTTTTCGAAGAAGTCCTCAAGGTCGCGGTTCGTCCGCGCGATCGTCTGCTCCATCGCCTTGTGGGCGCTGATGTCCTGGAAGCAGTTGATCGCCCCCTGGATGGTCCCGTCGTGATCGCGAAGGGCGCGGATGTTCACGAGGGCGGTGATCCTTTCACCGTTCGGCCGCTCCACGACGACCTCCGCGTTGCGCATTTCCTGGCCGGTCCTCACGGCCTCCGCCATCGGACAGGCGTCATGGGCGAGCGGGGCGCCGTCGGGAAGAAAGAGCCGGTGGGATCCGCAGAAGCGTTGCGGACCATGCTCCCGAGGGTCCCGGCCCCAGAGCTTCACGGCCTCGGCGTTGTACCGGACCAGCCATCCGTCCGCGTCGCAGAGGTAGACGGCGCCCGGGATCGCCTCGAGCGCGCTTGGAGCCGCCGACACCAGGGCCTCGAACTCGCTCAAGCCGGCGCTTCCAACAACCTCCAGGGCGGTCATGGCGAGGCTCTCGGAGGCTGCGGTTGATAGACAGGGCCCCACTGCATTCTCGGCGGTTCCTCAAGGACGCCGCTTCCGGCCCTGGTCGCCGATGCGAGGCCGGCACGCGGTGGCCCAACAGCCAAACTGGATTGAATCAAGAACATCGCCCCTCCGCCAAGTCAACGACGGAACGTATCGGCTCGCAAGCGGTTCCAGCCACGGCTGGGTGGTTTGGATCGGCCGGCGCGCTGCCGCCCCTCACCCCCTCGATCGCCTGGATCAAGCCCCTTGAAGGGCCGGCGCCGCGCCCGCCGGCGTCCTGACATTCCGGCCCACCAGCCAGAGGACGTAGAGCGCGGGCAGGAAGAAGAGCG
>DASPLD010000032.1:0-3050 GCA_035627755.1 Caulobacter sp.
GGCCGGCTCCGAGCGCACCTGATCTTGGTCCCGGTTCGCGGCGGGATGGGCGGGCCTCCACGCAAGCCCTTGCGCCCCATGGTGTTGCGCTGGCGCCAGCCTGTCGCACGACTTGGGCGAACAATGAAATTGGTGTGGCGCGTCTGAAACATTCGCCCATACTGCGGAGGCTCAGGCCGCCCCATGGAGAGGCGGCCGAGGGGGAGGATACCAATGACCAAACGCAGGTTCTTCTGCAGCACGTCGGTGCTGGCCGCGCTGGCGCTCGGCGTTTCCGGCGAGGCCGCGGCCCAGGCCACACAGGCGGCCAGCCAGCAGGCGGGATCCGAAGTCTCCGAGGTTGTCGTCACCGGATCCTTTATCCGCGGAACGCCCGAGGATGCGGCGCTGCCCGTCGACGTCATCAGCCGCGAGGACCTGGAGAAGCAGGGTTCGCCCTCGACCCTGGAGATGATCAAGCAGTTGTCGGTCTCCAGCGGCGTGCTGGGCGACACCAACCAGTTCGATACGCGCGCCCAGGGTTCGGAGGGCTCGGGGTCGGTCAACCTGCGCGGCCTGGGCGCCGCGCGCACGCTGGTGCTGATGAACGGCCGGCGGATGCCCACCAATCCGTTCGCGCAAGGCGTGGTGGACACCAACATCCTGCCGCAGGCGGCGATCGCCAGGGTCGAGATCCTCAAGGAAGGGGCCGCGGCCACCTACGGTTCGGACGCGATCGGCGGCGTCGTCAACTTCATCACCCGCACCAACTTCGACGGCCTGGAGGTGGGCGCGAGCTACCGGTTCATCGATGGATCGAAGGGCGACTACGAGGCGACGGCGCTTTGGGGCAAGACCTTCGAGAACGGCAATATCCTGCTCGCCGCCGGCTGGCAGCACCGTTCCGAGCTGAAGGTCCTGGACCGCAGCTGGGCCCTGCGTCCCTTCACGGAGAACCCCGAGGGTGGCTGGTCCGGCGGCAGCTCGGTCACGGGCTACGTGCCCATCGCCCAGAATGCCGCCGGAGGCTGGATCCCGGTCGGCACCGGCGTGGCCGGCGTGACGGGCGCGGTCGACGTGGGATGCGCCGCCCTGGGCGGCATCCCGGTGCCCGGCGCCATTCAGTCGTGCCGCTTCCACTACACGGAGTACGACAACCTCGTTGAGCAGGAGGACCGCTACCAGATCTACGGCGAGGCGAACTTCGACCTGAACGAGAACCACAGGTTCCACATCGAGGGCCTGTTCGGGAAGACCGACGTCCCGAACTGGAAGACGTCGCCGTCCTACCTTTCCCTGCAGACGCCGACCGCCACGACGAATCCGACGGTCGGGTCGCTGACCCCGGCGGTCCTGCTGGGCTGGTTCGTCCCCGCCAACAATCCGGGCTTCGCCGCCTACCGCGCCGCGAACCCCAACCTGATCCCGGCCAACGCCACCGGCGTGCACATCCCGGGCGTTCTGTACCGGCCGCTCTCCTTCGGGGGCAACCCGATCTTCGAGGGCAATGAAGGCGCCTCAGAAGGCCTTCGGCAGTACGAGGCCTACCGCATCTCCGGCGGCTTCCGCGGGGAGACCGGCATCGCCGGGATCGGCTACGACATCGCGCTCACCTACGGGCAGGAAGTCGCCCGCCGGACCGGCTACGACACCGTGGTCTCCCGCCTCCAGCTTGCGCTGCGCGGCTTCGGCAGCACGGCGGCCGGCGACGCCGGCGGCTGCACCGCGGCGGAGACCAACAACTTCACCACCAACGCCGGCAACACCGCGCTCGGGTGCTACTTCTTCAACCCGTTCTCGAACGCAGTGCAGGCGAACGCCACCACCGGTCAGCAGAACCCCGGCTTCAACCAGGCGGTCGCCAACAATCCGGAGGTGATCCGCTGGTTCTTCCCGCAGGTCTCGACCAAGCAGACCACGCGCATGGTGGTCGGCGACTTCGTGCTGAACGGCAACACCGGACTGGAGCTTGCGGGCGGCGAGGTGGGCTGGGCCGCGGGCATGCAGTGGCGCCGCGAAATGTTCCATTCACAGTACAGGGGCCTCAACGACATCAACGTCACGCCGTGCATCGACACGCCGGTGAACGGCACCACCAGCTGCAACGTCCGCAATGGGCCGCTGGTGTTCCTCGGCACCGGCGAGGAGCAGGAGCTGTCCCGCAACGTCTGGGCCGGCTTCGCCGAACTGGCGGTGCCGATCACCGACGCCATCCAGCTGCAGCTGGCCGTCCGGTATGAGGACTACGAGGAGGTCGGCTCGACGACCAACTACAAGGCCACGGCCCGGTGGCAGGTGATGGAAGGCCTGGCGATCCGCGGCTCGGTGGGCAGCACCTTCCGTGGCCCGCCGCTCACCTCGCTGACCAACTCCAGCGTCACCGGCCTGAGCTTCATCGCCGGGTCGTTCCGGGCCATCGACTTCTTCGGCAATCCGGACCTCGACCCGGAGACGGCGGACACCTACAGCGTCGGCGCCATCTTCAACTTCGGCGGCTTCAGGGCCACGGTCGACTACTGGCGGTTCGACTTCAAGAACCCCATCGTCGCCGAGCCCTCGGGGTCGATCGTCAACACCATGTTCCCGGCGGGCGGGGTCCTGACGGACCCGAACCACCCCTGCAACAATGCCGCCTTCGCAGGCCTGCGCACGCGCTTCACCTTCCAGGGCGCCTGCAACACCGCCTTCATCGCCCGCGTTCGCACGCAGGTCGTGAACGGCCCGAAGGTGAAGACCTCGGGCATCGACTTCCTGGCCGACTACGACTTCGGCGACGTGTTCGGCGGCCAGCTGCGGGTGGGCGCCTCGGCGACCTATACGATCGAGTACAAGATCGGGGACTTCGAGGTCGAGGGCGTCGTGGTCGAACGGGCATTCGACGCCGCCGGCTTCCTCAACTACCAGCTGTCAGCGACCTCGCTGCCGGAGTGGAAGGGCCAGGCCTTCGCCGAGTACTCGATGGGCCGGCACAACCTTCGCCTCACCGTCAACTACATCGACTCCTACCGCGACCAGCGGACCTCCATCCTCGCGCCGAACGCGGTCAGCGGTCAGGTCGTCACCAAGGGCCA
>DASPLD010000033.1:0-17173 GCA_035627755.1 Caulobacter sp.
ACTTCCCCACCCGGCGAGGCTCCGCCTCGCCTGCCCTCCCCATTCGGGGAGGGAGGTTATCGCGCCAACCGCGCGATCAACGCCGCCGTCGAGGGATCGTGCCCCTCCCCATCGCCCCCGTCGAGTTCGCGCAGGATCCGGCCCGCCAGCACCTTGCCCAGTTCCACGCCCCACTGGTCGAAGCTGTCGATGTCCCACAGCACCCCCTCGACGAAGGTCTTGTGCTCATAGAGGGCGATCAGGGCGCCGAGCGTCTGGGGCGTCAGGCGCTCCAGCAGGATGAAGCTGGACGGACGGTCGCCGGGGAAGTGGCGGTGGGGTTCGGCCGGGTTGGGCTGGCCGATCATCAGGGCCTCGGCCTGGGCGATGGCGTTGGCCAGCAGCATGTTGCGGTGCGCCGGCGGGCCTTCGTGGTCCTCGGCCAGGGCGATGAAGTCGACGGGGATGATGTCGGTCCCCTGATGCAGCAGCTGGAAGAAGGCGTGCTGGCCGTTGGTGCCGGCGTCGCCGAACACCGACGCCGCCGTGGCCTGGGCGACCGGCAGGCCGCGCTGGGTGACCCGCTTCCCGTTGGATTCCATCTCCAGCTGCTGGAGGTAGGCCGGGAACAGGCTGAGGCGGCGGGCGTAGGGCACGACGGCGCGCAGCGGCCGGTCCAGACCGTTGCGGTTGAACACATGGGCCAGGGCCAGCATCACCGGGGCGTTGGCGTCGAGCGGCGCCTCCCGGAAGTGCTCGTCCATGGCCGCGGCGCCCGCCAGCAGGCCTTCGAAGGCCGGCCAGCCGAGCCCGATGGCGCAACTGAGCCCCACCGCCGACCAGACCGAGTAGCGGCCGCCGACCCAGTCGCGGAAGGCGAACACCCGGTCCTCGGCGATGCCGAACCGCCCGGCCTCCGCCGGGTTGGCGCTGACCGCCGCCAGGTGGGAATCGGCCTTGCCGGCGCCCAGTTTGGCTTCCAGCCAGGCCTTGGCGGCGCGGGCGTTGGCCAGGGTCTCCTGGGTGGTGAAGGTCTTGGAGACCACCACCACCAGGGTCTCCTCGGGATCCAGCCCGGCGGTGGCGGCGGCGAACTCGGCCCCGTCGATGTTGGCGGCGAAGCGCAACTGGATGTCCGGGACCAGGGGCCGAAGGGCCTCCCAGACCAGCCGGGGCCCAAGGTCCGAGCCGCCGATGCCGATATGCAGCACCGCCTTGAACGGCTTGCCGGTCGCGCCGCCGGCCATCCCGGAGCGCACGGCCGCCACGAAGTCCTGCATGGCGTCACGGACCTCCTCGACCTCCTCCGACACCGGCTTGCCGGCCGCCCGAAAGTCGGCGCCGGCTGGGGCCCGCAGGGCCATGTGCAGGGCGGGGCGGCCTTCGGTGAGGTTGACGATCTCACCCGCGAACAGCCGGTCCCGCGCCGCCTCCACCCCCGCCTCCTGGGCCAGGGCCACCGCCAGGGTCGCGCCCTCGCGGCTCCAGGGCTGCTTGGAGAGGTCGACGGTCAGCCCCACAGCCTCGAAGGTCAGCCCCTCCAGCCGGTCCGGCTCGGCGTCGAACAGGTCGCGGATACGCCCGCCGGACTCGGCGGCGGCCTTCAACGCGGTCCAGGCGGGGCTGTCGGTCATGCAGATCCTCGAAAACTAAAGGCGGCGTTTACCATGCGGGGGTGAAGCTGCGGGCCCTTCCTACCGTTCCGTCCAAGGGACCGCCATGACCTGCGAAGCCATCGCCGCCGCCTCCCTGCTGTGGATCGCCAGCTGGAGCGGCGAAGCCGCCGCCCCGCCCGCGCCCGCCCATGCCGCCGCGCCCGCCTCGCCGCTGGTGAACGAGCCCCTGTTCGCCGACATCATAGCCCGGGCCGGAGACCTCAACGGCCGGGTGCAGGCCTGGAGGGGCCGGCCGATCGCGGCCGCCGACCTGGCGGCGCTGAAGCGGGACGCCGGCGCCCTGGCCGAGCTGGACATGAAGGCCCACCTCGTCCTCAAGGAGCGGGGTACGGACGGCGACCTCAAATGCATCCTGCGGGGGATCAGCGAGGACCTGCCGGTCAAGCTCCAGGCGGTTGAGGCGGCCAAGGACGGCCCGGCCCGCGACGCGGCCCTCACCGACCTCGGCTACCTGCTGCGCGACAACGTCGAGGTCATCACCGCCCCGCCCGCGCCGCCAGTCTAGCCCGTGCAGCGCTTCAGCCAGTTCGCCTTCCTCATCCTCTTGGTCATCATCTGCTTCGTGGGGGCCAGCGACGCAGTGTTCCGGGCGAGCAGCGCCTGGATGTGCCTGGAATCCAGTGGCTTTCATGACGCCGCGCCCAGACTGGCGGACCTTCTGATCCAGCTGGCGGCGATCGTGGCCTTCGGCGTCGGCGTGATCGGCCTGGTGATCGGCTTGAGACGCCGGGCGCGCGCCATCGCCTGGAGTTCTCTCGGTCTGATGCTAGTCGGCCCGACCGTCGCGATCTTCAGCCAGATCTAGGCGTATTTCACCGCGCAGCCGTAGGGCTGGCTGAAGGCGACCTTCACCGGGCGGCCGGCGTTGACGTCGGCCAGGGCCGCGGCGACCAGGTTGTTGGCGCGCTTGATGTCCTCGACCTTGTTGGTCGGCACGTCGTCGATGCCGCCCTGGTAGACCAGGGTCCCGGTCTTATCGATGACGTACATGTGCGGCGTGGTCTTGGCCCCGTAGGCCTTGCCCATCTTGCCGTCGGGATCGATCAGCATGGCCGTGCCGGCCCAGTTCTTGGCCGTCATCCAGGCCTTGGCCTCCGCGCCGGTGGCCCAGTGGCCCTGCTGGCCGGGCGCCGAGGAGCAGACGGTCAGCCAGACGGCGCCGTCGCGGGTGGCGGAGACCTGCAGCCCCTGCATGTTGCCGCTGTAGTGCTTCTTCACATAGGGGCAGCCCTCGTTGACCCATTCGAGGACGACGACCCTGCCCTTGAACTCAGCGAGGCTGCGCACCTTGCCGTCGACGTCCTTGACGGCGAAGGCGGGGGCCGGCTTGGCCAGGGCGAGGCCCGGCAGCGACAGGGCTGCGGGAACGGCAAGGGCGCCGGTGACGGCGGCGCGGCGGGTGAGGTTCATGGCGCGAACTCCTTACTTGGCGGCGGTCTCCAGGGCCTGGACGACCAGGCCGGAGGTCAGCAGCTGGGGCAGGACCCGGGGCTTTTCGGCCCCGGGAGCATAGACAAGATACAGCGGCACGCCCGCGCGTCCATGCTCCGCCAGCGCGGCGGCGATCACGGGGTCGCGCTTGGTCCAGTCGCCCTTGAGGTAGACGGCGCCCGTCGCCTTCAGCGTGGCGGCGACCTCGCCGGTCGACAGGGCCAGCCGCTCGTTGACCTGGCAACTGACGCACCAGGCGGCGGTGAAGTTGACCAGCACCGGCCGGCCCTCGGCGCGCAGGGCGGCAAGCCGCTCGGGCGACCAGGCCTCATATGGCAAGTCGGCGGCGCTGGCCCCGGGCGAGGAGTCGGGAGCCGCGGCCTTGGGCGCCAGGACGGCCAGGGCTGCGGCGGCGAGGATCAGCAGGAGGGCGGCGGCCTTGGCGAGGCGGCCGCCGTCGGAGCCCTGGGTCAGGCCCCAGAGCCAGAAGGCGAAGGCGCCGAGCACCAGGGCGGCGAGGGCCGCGGCCATGCCGCCCGCATCGGTCTGCTGCGACAGCACCCAGACCAGCCAGGCGACGGCGCCGTACATCGGGAAGGCCAGGGCCTTGCGCAGCACGTCCATCCAGCGGCCGGGCCTGGGCAGCAGGCGCAGCAGCGGCGGGGCGAATGCCAGGGCCACGAAGGGCGCCGCGAAACCGAGCGCGAGGCCGAGGAACACCGCGAGGGTTACCAGCGGCGGCTGGCCGAGGGTGAAGCCCAGCGCCGAGCCCATGAAGGGCGCCGTGCAGGGGCTGGCCACCACCACCGCCAGGGCGCCCGTGAAGAAGGCTCCGGCCAGGCCGCGGCGGCCGGCCAGGCCCTGGCCGGCCCCCTGCAGCCCAGCGCCCAGTTCGAAGACGCCGGACATGTTGAGCGCGACGGCCAGCATCAGAAGGGCCAAGCCCGCCACGACTGGCGGCGACTGCAGCTGGAATCCCCAGCCGACGGCCTGTCCGGCGGCCTGGAGCCCGATCAGCACCCCGGCCAGGAGCAGGAAGGTGGCGACCACGCCGGCCCCGTAGGCGAGGCCCTGGGCCCGGGTGGCGGCGCGGTCGTGGGCGTGGCCGGCCAGGGCCGCCGCCTTCATCGACAGCACAGGGAAGACGCAGGGCATCAGGTTGAGGATCAATCCGCCGAGGACGGCGAACAGGATGGCCAGCGGCAGGCTAGCCCCGCCACCCCCGCCGCCCTTGGCCGGCGGCGGGCCGAGGCCCGAAACTCCGGCCGGAGGCGGTCCCTGCGGGGCGGTGACCTCGTAGGCCGCATCGCCGACCGTCAGGACCCCGGTCATGGCCGGAGGCGCCTTGCCCGCGGAGAAGGCGTAGCCGGCCGGCAGGGTGAAGGTCAGCCCCTCCGGACCCCGGTCGATGGTCTGGGCCGCGGCGTGGTCGATCCAGGTCCCGTCATAGGGATAGAACCAGGCGCCGCTGAGGTCGGCGCCCTTGAGCGGGGCGCCGGCGACCGCCAGGGTCAGCTTCTCCCCGGCCCACTGGTAGGCGGCCGTCAGGCCCGCCGGCTTGGGCGCCTCGGCCAGGGCCCGGGCCACCTGGCCGCCCCAGCGGGGATCGGGCTTGGGAATTCCGTCTGCCACGGTCAGGGTGATGGAGAGCCTGGCTTCCTCCGGAATGCAGATCTTCTCGCAGACCAGGAATTTGGCGACCGCCGTCAGGGTCACCGGGCCGGCCGGCTGCCCCGCCGGGACCTCGATCCCGACCGGCAGGGTCACCTCGCCCGAATAGCCGTAGTTGGTCAGCGGCCCGAACGGCAGCCTGCTGGGCGTGGCCCAGACGAAGTCGCCGGCCTTCCAGCCGGCCGGCAGCGTCCATTCGATCTTGGTCGGCTCGCCGCTGTCGCCGTGGTTGCGCCAGTAGGTGTGCCAGCCCTTGTCGATCCGCTGCACCAGGGCGACGTAGGTCGTCGAGCCCGGGGCCACGGTGGCGTCCTGGGCGATCAGCTCGGCTTCGAGGTGGCCGGTGTCGACCGGCGCCGCCAGCGCCGGGGATGCGAACAGCAGGACGAGGACGGCGAGCAGGAGGCGCATGGCCGCTATATGAACCGGCCATCTGTGTCCGGCAAATGGCGCTCGACTTCCCCACCGCCAACCGGCCAAGCTGTGCTCAACAAAGGGAGGTCGGCATGCCGACGAATCGTCAGTGGATCCTCAAGCGGCGGCCGCAGGGCGAGATCGCTCCCGGCGACCTGGAACTGCGCGATAGCGCGGTGCGGGACCTGGCCGAGGGTGAGGTTCTGGTCCGCAACCTCTACCTCAGCCTCGATCCGACCAACCGCATCTGGATGAGCGACCAGGACGGCTACCTGCCCCCGGTCGGGGTCGGGGAGGTGATGCGCGGCGGCACGGTGGGGGTGGTCGAGGCCAGCCGCTCGGACCGCTTCCGGCCGGGGGACATCGTCAACGCCGGCCTGTCGGGCTGGCAGGACTATTCGATCAGCCATGAGGAGATGGCCCGCCCCGTGCCGCGGATTCCCGGCGTGCCGCTGACCGCCTTCATGAGCGTGCTGGGCGGCACCGGCCTGACCGCCTGGTTCGGGATGATGGACATCGGCAGGCCGCAACCCGGCGAGACGGTGGTGGTCTCGGCCGCCGCCGGGGCGGTCGGCTCGATCGCCGGCCAGATCGCCAAGCTGAAGGGAGCGCGGGTGATCGGCATCGCCGGGGGTCCGAAGAAATGCGCCTGGCTGCGCGAGATCGGCTTCGACGGGGCCATCGACTACAGGAACGAGGACGTCGGGGCGGCGCTCGACCGGCTCTGCCCGGACGGGGTCGACGTCAATTTCGAGAACGTCGGCGGCGACATCATGAACGCCGTCATCGCCCGGATGAACACCTTCAGCCGCATGCCGCTGTGCGGCCTGATCAGCACCTACAACGCCGAGGTCGCGGCCGGGCCGGCCGACTTCGGCCGGGTGCTGATGAAACGGATCCTGATCAGGGGCTTCATCGTCATCGACTACCTGCCTCGGGCCGGCGAGGCCTTCGCCGAGCTTGCGCCCTGGGTCGCCTCCGGCCAGCTCAAGTGGAAGGCCCATGTGGTGGAGGGGCTGGAGAACGCCGCCGAAGCGGTGAACCGGCTGTTCACCGGCGACCACGACGGCAAGCTGCTGGTCCAGATCTCTCCAGAGCCCTGAGGACGAATGCCCGCCTCCTTCGACGACTTCGAGATCGGCCAGGTCCATTCCCTGGGGGTCACCGCGGTGGACGCCAAGGCGCTCGACGCCTTCATCACCGGCTTCGCGCCGGGCTGGGATCCCGCCCGTGGGGCCCCGGACGCCATGGTCTACGCCATCTGGTCCAGGCTGGAGCTGGAGGCCGGCGACCGCTGGGCCCAGACCAAGCGGCTCGGCGTCGACGCCATGCGCTGGACCCGCAATCCACCGGCCGGCGAGCTGCTGCGCGGCCGGATGACGGTCGTGGGCAAGGACCCCGTCGGCGACGGCAAGGGCGTAATCATCGCCCAGCACGACCTGCTCGACGAAGCCGGCCGGCTGGTGTTCAGTTGCCTGACCAGGAGCGTGTTCGCCCGGTAGGGCCACGGTGACAGTCACACTTCGCGAGACCGTCACCGGACCACGCTGGTGACTGTCTTCCGGCGGAGCCGGATGACTGTCCCCGCCCCCATCGAAAAAGGGCCGGTCTCGCGACCGGCCCTTTCCTTAGCTCGAACGGACAGCCGCCTAGGCGTTGCCGGCCGTCTGCAGCCGCTGGGCCTTCTCGCTGGCGATGGCGACCAGCCGGTCCCAGCCGGCGAGCGAGGTCAGGTGGTTGTAGATGCGCTCGAGCGCGCCGTTGTCGCGCAGCTCGACCAGCTTCTCGGCCGACAGGCCGCGCAGCTTCTCTTCGGACACGGCGAAGTACTCGGCGATGACCACGGTGGCGCCCTGGGTGCCGTCCGGGTTGGTCGGGGTGAAGGTGGCCTGCTTGGTTTCCAGCAGGTCCAGCTCCTTGATCAGGTTGACGAAGTTCTCGGTGCGGCGACGCTCGCCCTCGAAGTCCTCGCAGAACTTGATGGCGTTCTGGGTGTAGTCGCTGGGCTCGCCCTTGTCGTCGAACAGGGGCACCTGGCCGCCGGCTTCGTCGAACAGGGCGGCGCCCCGCTCGATGCAGACGATCATCCGCTGTTGCGCTTCATCCTGGGCCAGCACGAAGGGATAGCGGCGGATGTAGGCCGGCACGTAGACGCCGTTGGTGAACACGCCCTTCTCGTCGACGAACAGGTTGTCGCCCGGATTGATGCCGAGCACCGCCAGGGGCTGGCGCTGGTCGCCGGCGAAGATGATCGGGAAGCAGAGGGCGGCGAACTGGAACTCGGCCACGGTCAGGGGCACGACATGGCCCTTGGCGGCGAAGGCGAACGGGCCTTCCAGCTGCTTGACGCCGAGCTTGCCGTGCATCTCGCGGCTCAGCGGCTCGGGGCTGTTGTAGAACAGGACGTTGCCGGCGACCGGGCTGACGTTGGTGACGGTGGACGTTTCCATTTAGAGCTCTGGTTAGCGGACGGCTTTCGCCGGGAAAGGTGGAGCGGCGCTTCTATCCGATCCAGCGGAACCCGGCAATGCAACCGCCCCTGTGGGGCGATATTGCGGCCTGCGGCCTCTTGCCCGCCGCCGCGTCAAGGCGCTTTGATCGCCGCCGAACGGGAGAGAGACCATGCCGATCCGCTATCCGGAGATCCTGTCGCTGACCAGCGAGCCGCAGCCCTTCAAGTGGGGCGACCGCGAGACCATGCTCTACGCGCTCGGCATCGGCCTGGGCGCCGACCCGATGAACGAGGACGAGCTGCCGTTCGTCTACGAGAGCGGGCTGAAGGCGGTGCCGACCATGGCCACGGTGGTGGCCTGGGGCGCCGGGCCGGCCGTCGGCAGCATGGGGATCAACTACCTGATGGTGGTCCACGGCGAGCAGAAGGTCGAGTTCCACAAGCCCTTCCCCACCGAGGCGGAGATCACCGCCGAGGGCCGGGTCCTGGGCGCCTATGACAAGGGCGAGAAGGGGGCGGTGATCTACAACGAGACCGTCCTCAAGGACGCCAGGACCGGCGAGAAGATCGCCACCCTGATCGGCTCCACCTTCGCGCGCGGCGACGGCGGCTTCGGCGGGCCCTCGGAGGGCGCGCCGGAGCCGCACGAGGTCCCGTCGCGGTCGCCGGACAGGACGGTGGAGTTCACCACCCGGCCGGACCAGGCGCTGATCTACCGGCTGTCGGGCGACCGCAACCCCCTGCACTCGGACCCGAAGATCGCCAGGATGGCCGGCTTCCCGCGGCCGATCCTGCATGGGCTGTGCACCTACGGGATCACCTGCCGGGCCGTGCTGCAGGAATACGCCGGCTTCGATCCGGCGCGGATCAAGAGCCACCAGGTGCGGTTCTCCTCGCCGGTGTTCCCCGGCGAGACCATCGCCGTCGACCTCTGGCAGGACGGGGATGTCGTGTCGTTCGAAGCGCGGGTGAAGGAGCGCGGCGTGACGGTCGTGAAGAACGGCAAGACGGTCTTGGGGTAGGACGCGCTACCCCTCCCCCTTCGGGCAGGGCCATCGCATATGACCTCACAGCCTTTACCCGTCATCCCGGCCGGAGCGCGAAGCGCGGAGAGCCGGGACCCAGGGGGCGCATGATCTGGCTGTCGCATGCAGCTTTGCGGCCGGCGCGCTGCAACCCCTGGGTCCCGGATAAGCGCTCCGCGCTTTCCGGGATGACGGGGCATTTGCCATAAGCGATCGCCCTGCCTTGGAGGGGGCGTGAGCGGATCTTGAGGAGTTCCTCAGAACCGCCAGGCGATCCCGGCGCGGAAGTTCCGCCCCGGCTGCGGCGCCAGGTCCTTGAGGAACGAGGCGTGCTCGCGGATCTCCGTGTCGGTCAGGTTGCGGATCTCGGCGTAGAGCTTCACCCCTTTCAGCGCCGGCGGGCTCCAGCTGCCGCCAAGGTTGACCTGGGTGTAGCTGTCGGTCGGCAGTTCGTAGGTGGCGATACGGTCCTGCTCGGCCACATGGCGCACCTCCAGCCTCGCCGTCCACTGCGAATCCTCCCAGACTAGCCGGCCGGTCAGCGACCAGGGCGGGATGCGGGCCGGGGCGCCGAGGTCGGTGTCGGCGCGGACATAGTCGGCGCCGGCTTCGAGCTTGAGCTTGCGGTCGCCGTCGCGCCAGGCGGTCCAGGCCGCTTCCGCCTCGAAGCCGTAGAAGGTCGCGTCGGTCTGGACGTACTGGAAGACATCCAGGTCGTCGATCACGGCGCCCGTCGGGGTCAGGTCGATGAAGCCGTCGTAGCGGACGCCGTAGACATGCAGGTCGGCGTCGAGCCGCTCGGACCCGTAGTGGGCGGTCAGTTCGAGGGAGGTAGCGACCTCCTTCTCGAGGTCCGCATCGCCGATCTCGTAGCCGCGGGTGGCCACGTGCGGGCCGTCGGCGAACAGCTCGGCCTCCGTCGGGGCGCGGCCGGTGCGCGACACGCTCAGCCCCAGGAACCAGGCGTCCGTCGGGCGGAAGAAAAGGCCGGCGGAGGCCGAGACGTTGTCGAACTCACGCTGGCCGGCGACGCTGTCGAGCGAGCGGCGGTCGAACCGCAGCCCTCCCTCGTAGCCCCAGCCCCCGTTGTCGACCCGTTGCAGGGTGAAGACCCCGAACTCCTCGATGCGGGTGCGCGGCACGTAGGCCTCGTCCCCTTCGGCGTCGAAGTCGCGCCGCAGGGCCTGGACGCCCACCGCGCCGTTCCAGCCGCCTCGCTCGGCCTGGACCAGCTCCAGCCGGCCCTCGATCCCGTCCGAGGTGAACACCGTGCCGGTCTCGGCGCCTTCGAACTCTGTGTGGGTGTAGTCGGCATATCCGCCGGTGAAGCGCAGGGTCTGGAAGGGGCCCAGGGCGGCGTTACGCTCGCCCCGGACATCGAGCCGGGTCTGCTTCAGGCCGATGGTGACGTGCTCTTCCGGCTCGGGAACCGGCGGCGGAACCGCGGGCTCCTCATGAGCGTGGCCGGGAACGCCATAGAGGGTGTCGACGGTCTTCACCGCGACCCCGAAGTAGCCCTCGTCGCCGACGAAGGAGACGCCGGCGCCGAAGGTGTCGAGCCGCACCGCTGAGTTTTCCAGCCGCTCGGGGAAGGGTTTCTCCGGATCCTCGCCCTCGGCGTCGAGCAGCTGGCGCGATTCCGGATAGGCCGGGATGCGGTAGTCGTCGCTCTCGCGGCTCAGCACATCGAAGGAGAAGACCAGGGGCCCGCTCGTCAGGCGCAAGGCGCCGGAGACTGACCGGCCGTCGTCCACCGAACTGACCGAGGCGTTGAACCGGCCGCTGACCGGGCGGTCCGGCAGGCTGCGGGCGATGCGGTCGTCGAAGATGTTGACCACCCCGCCGATCGCCGAGCCGCCGTAGAGCAGGGCCGCCGGACCGCGCAGCACCTCGACCCGCGACGCTTCGCCGGGGTCGGAGGCCACCTGATGATCGGGCGACAGGGCGCTGGCGTCGATCATTCCGACGCCGTTGGTCAGCACCGATACGCGCGGGCCCGCCAGGCCCCGCACCACCGGCCTGCTGGCGCCGGGACCGAAGCTGGTCGAGCGCAGGCCGGGCATGCCGCCCAATAGGCCGCCGAGCCCGCCGGCCGGCGCTTCGTCCAAGGCGTCGCGGTCAACGATGGCGACGCTGGTCGTGGCGGAGTCCTCCGAGATGGCGTAGGGCGCCGCGGTGACAACCACCTCGGCGACATCGCCGGCCTCCTGGGCCGCGGCCGAGGTCGCGGCGAGAACGGCGAAGCTGGCGCCGGCCAGCAGGATAGACATGCGCATCGGCGCCTCCGGAATTGGACGGCGCGAGTGTTATGAAATAACATATCCACTCGTCAAGTGCTTCCGGCTTGACGGCCCGCGCGGGCCGGGGTCTGTCACCTCAGGAGCTGTGGGAGGCATCGGATGATCGGATCGAAGACGGGCCAGGTCGCCCTGGCCGGCGCGGCGCTGGCGGCGGTTGCGGGCCTGGCGCTGGCCCAGCAGCCGCGGCCGGCCGGCTATCTGGCCCCTGACCAGTGGCCTGACAGCCTGGCCATCCTCGCCCCCCCGCCGGCCGATGGCTCCGACTTGGCGAGGGCCGACCGCGCCGCCTTCGAGGCCAGCCGCTCACTGGCCGGCTCGCCCCGATGGGCCCAGGCGATCGAGGACGTCGAGCTGTTCGGCCCCAAGGCTCACAGGAGCTTCGCCTGCGCCGCCGGCAAGGCGATCACCCCGGAAGCCACCCCGACCCTCTCGAAACTGCTCGACCGGGTGGTGATCGATGCCGGCGCCAGCACCAACAGGGCCAAGGCCAGGTACGCGCGGACCCGGCCATTGATCGGCCACGACGCCGCGCCGATCTGCGTGCCGCGCGAGGCGTGGATGAAGACCAACGGCTCCTACCCCTCGGGCCATGCGGCGGCGGGATGGGCCTGGGGCCTGGTGCTGACCGAGCTGGTCCCCGAGCGGGCCAGCCAGATCACCCTGCGGGCCCGCGAGTTCGGCGACAGCCGGGCCGTCTGCGGACTCCACTTCCCCACCGACGTCGAGGCCGGCCGCACCATGGGGGCCGCGACCGTGGCCCGCCTGCACGCCGACCCGGCCTTCGCCGCCGACATGGCCGCGGCCAAGGCGGAACTGGCCAAGGCCCCGGCGGCGGAGGGATGCGCCGCTCAACAATAGCCGTCATCCCGGACAGGCCGCAGGCCTGATCCGGGACCCAGGGGTGACGGAGTGCGGGAGTTCGCGGCGGCCACGATGCGGGATGCACCCCTGGGTCCCGGCTCTCCGCGCTGCGCGCTACGGCCGGGATGACGAGGGTTTGGTGGATTCCCAGACCACATGCCGCTCCAGCGGATGGCCCTTGGGCAGGGAGGGATGGTCGAAGTCGAGGTCTTCGCGGCGGGTCATGCCGAGGCGGCGCATCACCGCCTGGGAGGGCAGGTTGGTGGTGGCGGTGAAGGCGACGATGCGGTCCAGGCCCACCCGCTCGAAACCGTCGCGGATCGCCGCGGCCGCCGCCTCGGAGGCGTAGCCCTGGCCCCAGGCGTGGCGGGCGAGCCGCCAGCCGGCCTCGACGCCGGGGGCCAGCGGATTGTCGGGTTTCAGCATCATCAGGCCGGTGAAGCCCAGGAAGGCGCCGTCCTCGCGCCGCTCGACCGCCCAGAGGCCGAAGCCGTGCCGGTCGATGTGGTCCTGGTTGCGGGCCAGCATCGCCTCGCTGTCCTCCGGCGTCAGCACCGACGGGAAGAAACGCATCACTTCGGGGTCGGCGTTCAGCGCCGCCCAGGGAGCGAGATCCTCCACCCGCCAGGATCGCAGGATCAGGCGGTCGGTGTCGATCATCAGGCCGGCCGCCCGGCGCTGAGGGTCCCGTAGAGGTCCGGCCGCCGGTCGCGGAAGAAACCCCAGGCGGCGCGGTGGGTGTCGAGGAAGTCGAGGTCGACCGTCGCGGACGTGAAGCCTTCCTCATCGCGGCCCATGTCGCCGATCAGGTCGCCGCGGTGGTCGGCGATGAAGCTGGAGCCGTAGAACCGCTGGCCGCCGTTGGGATAGCCCTCCCAGGGCTCGAAACCGATGCGGTTGGCCCCGACCACCGGGATGACGTTGCTGACCGCATGGCCTTGCATCGCCCGCCGCCAGGGCAGGGCGGTGTCGAGGCTGGGGTCGTGCGGCTCGCTGCCGATGGCGGTGGGATAGAGCAGCGCCTGGGCGCCCATCAGGGTCATGGCGCGCGCCGCCTCCGGGTACCATTGGTCCCAGCAGATGCCGACGCCGATCCGCCCTTGACGGGTGTCCCAGACCTTGAAGCCCGTGTCGCCGGGGCGGAAGTAGTACTTCTCCTGGTAGCCCGGCCCGTCGGGGATGTGGCTCTTGCGGTAGACGCCCATCAGGCTGCCGTCCGCGTCGGCCATCACCAGGCTGTTGAAGTAGTGCGGCCCCTCGCGCTCGAAGATCGAGATCGGCAGCACCACGCCCAGCTCCTGGGCCAGTGGCGCCAGGGCTGTGACGCAGGGATGCTCCCGCCAGGGCCTGGCGGTAGCGAACCAGCGCTCCTCCTGGGCGATGCAGAAGTAGGGCCCCTGGAACAGCTCGGAGGGCAGGATCACCTGGGCGCCGGCGGCGGCGGCCTGGCGGATCAGGTCCTTGGTCCTGGCAATGTTGTCGTCCAGGTCCATTCCGTAGTGGGTCTGGAGGGCGGCGAGGGTCAGGGTCCGGCTCATGCGGGCTCCTGCTGGGTGATGCAGTGGAAGGATCCGCCGCCGGTCAGGATGGCCTTGGACGGCAGGCCGATGACCTTCCGCTCGGGGAACAGGCTGGCCAGGGCGTCGAGGGCGAAGGCGGCCGCCTTCTCGTCGTCGTAGGTCGGCACGATCACCGCCTGGTTGGCGACGATGAAGTTCATGTGGCTGGCCGGGACCATCTCGCCCTCGGCGTCGACCGTCCAGCCCGGCGAGGGAATGCGCATGACCTGAAGTTTCTGGCCGCGGGCGTCGGTCATGTTGCGCAGCATCCCGGCGGTCTGGTCGTAGAGGTCGGCGTTGGGATCGCGCCGCCCCCAGGCGATCGGGCAGGCGACCACCCCGGGCGCCACGAACCGGGCCAGGTTGTCGACATGGCCGTCGGTATGGTCCCGGTTCAGGCCCTCGCCGAGCCACAGCACCTTCTTCGCGCCCAGCGCCGCCGTCAGGGCGGCTTCAGCCTCCGCCTCGCCCCAACCGGGGTTGCGATTGGGATTGGTCAGGCATTGGCGGGTGGTCAGCACGGTGCCGTGGCCGTCGTGGTCCAGCGCCCCGCCTTCCAGGATGAAGTCGTTCATGACCAGCGGCGCGCCCGCCGCCGCGGCGATCTGGGCGCTGACCGTGTCGTCGCCCTCCAGCTCGTACTTGCCGCCCCAGCCGTTGAACCCGAAGCCCAGCGCCCGGCCATCGCCCGAGAAGATCGGGCCGGTGTCCCGCAGCCAGATGTCGCCGAACTGGCCGCGAACGATCTCCACGCCGGCGACGTCGCCCAGGCGGGCTCGGGCGCTGGCCTCGGCCTCGTCGCCGCAGACCATCAGCCGAACCCGCTCCGCCCCGGGCCCGGCCAGGGCCCGGGCCAGGGCGGCGACCTCCTCGCGGGCCGGCTCGAGGTCCTCCTCCCAAAGGTCGCCGTGGCTGGGATAGCCGAGCCACATCGCGCGGTGCGGGGACCATTCGGCGGGGATGACTCCCGAGGGGTTCACAGGGGCGCTCATGGGGAGGGGCAAGTGGCTCCGACCGGGGGCGGCGTCAAGGGCCGTGGCGAAACGCCCAAAGGAAAAGGGCGGCCCGCGAGGACCGCCCTTCCCTTTACCTCAACCGTTTCTCGTCCGGGTCTTAGAACCGGATGTTGAGGGTCGCCTGGATGGTGCGCGGGGCGCCGACCGAGACGAAGGCCGTGAAGGGGTTCCGGATCGTCACGCCCGGGCCGGGATCGACGTCGACGGCCTTGTTGTTCGTGCCGGAACTGATGTTGGCGAAGTACTCTTCGTCAAACAGGTTGGTGACGTTCAGCTGAATGTAGGAACCCTTGTCGCCGAACCAGGGCAGGTCGTAGCGGAGATCCGCATCGAACACCTGGTAGGCCGGAGTCTCTTCATCGTTCACGTCAGTAGTGAAGCGGTTGCCAACATGCTTGCCCTGAACGGCGACACTGAGGCGCTCGGAGATGTTGTACTGGGCGCGGAAGGCCGCCATCCATTCCGGCGTTTCGACCAGAGCCATGCCCTTGGTGGGCAGTTCGGTCGTAGCGCCGAGCTGGACGTTATCCTGCAGCTCGCTGTGGGTGTAGGAGAGCGAGCCGTACAGGCTGAACTTCTCGTTCGGCGTCCAACCCGCCTGGGCGTCAACACCCCACAGCTTCACCTCACCGACGTTCCGGTCGACGTTGAAGCCGAGGTCGGGATCGAAGGAGGAGACGATGCGGTTCTCGAATGAGTTGTACCACAAAGCGCTCGAGAAAATGATGGTCGGCGAGCGGTAGCGATAGCCGAGATCCCAGGCCTTGCTGGTTTCCGGCTCCACATCCGTCAGGACGATTTCGTCGGCGGCGTTGACGCCGGCGGTGTAGAGGTTGTCGGTCCGCGGCGCTGACAGACCCTCGGCGTAGCTCGCGAAGACCGTGTGGCCCTCGATGAACTGCCAGGAGACGCCGACGTTCGGCAGGACGTCTTCGTATTCGACGTCCGCCTCGAACGGGCGAACGAACTGCTGCAGCGCGTTGTTGGTGTTGCTGACGCGGACGTCAGCGAAAGTTACCAGATTGGCGCTGCCGGCGACGGCGGTCGGGGTCTGGCTGGTGCAGCGGACGTTGGAGCTACCGCGCGCGGTGTAGCAGAACTGATTCAGCTCGCGCTTGAAGAACGGCGCCCGCAGGCCGACATTGACCACCAGGTTTTCGTCGAGGAACTCGCCACGGTACTCCAGCGAAAACTGGTTGAGGATGGCGAACGACTGGCGATCACGAGTCCGGATCGCGTAATCCTCGGCATTGAACACCTTGCGGCCGTTGCCATCTTTGCCGCCGAACACGTCCTGTGGCGTGCCGTTGGCGCTCAGGAAGCCGTAATGGCCGGTCTGGCGGTGATCGCCGTAGTCGTAGGTGTAGGCGACGCGCAGGGTGTTGGTGTCGTTGATGTTCCAGATCAGCGACGCCAGGGTGGTGTAGCGGCGGGTGTTGGTGGTGTTCGGGGTGTAGTAGCGAATGCGGTCGTTGACGTCGCCGTCCCCGTTGAGGTCGAACGAGTTCAGATCGCCTGTCGCCAGGCGGGCAAGGTTGCGGTCCAGGTTGTTGATGCCCGGCAGGTCGATGCGCTCGGGCAGCACGGTGGTGCCCCCGCCGTTGGCCAGGGTGTACTGCACCGCGGAGTCGACCGTCAGGGTCAGGCGATCCGGGACGAGGCTGAACTTGGACTGGGCTCGAATGTTGCCGGTGTTGGACGGGTTGATCCGGAGGCCGTAGTAGTCGCTGTTGGCCGAAGGATCGGTGTCGAAGTCACCCGGGTTGGTGGTGGTGAGCGGCAGGTAGGTCGGATTGTTGTCAAAATCCATGCCGTTGGTCTTGAACGTCGCGATCGTGGCCGTCCGATAGAAGGCGTTGCGGTTCTCATTGTAGTGGACGGCCAGCGAAACGAAGTCGCCGTTGTCGCCGATCGGCTGGTAGATCTTGCCGTTGACCTGCCACTTTTCAAGTTCGCCCGGGCCTTTGAACTTGTCGTACTTCTGGTACGAACCACCGACGTAGGCGGCGGTGCCCATCGGGCCGATCTCGCCCGTGTCGATCATGCCGAAGATGCGGCCGTAGTTGAACTCGCCGACCGAGCCGGACACGCGGCCGCCGAACTCCGAGCGCGGACGCAGGCTGATGTAGTTGATGGTGCCGCCGGTGGCCGAAGCGGTCGGGCTGTCGACGTCGGTGGTGCCCATGTTGACGCTGGCGCGGGCGACCAGCTCCGGGTCGAGCTGCTGGTTGGTGTAGATGGCGTAGTTGCCGGTGTCGTTCAGCGGGATGCCGTCGAAGGTCAGGCTGATGCGGTTGCCGTCGAAGCCGCGGATGCGGAGGTTGCCGCCCGACGAGCCGTAGGGGTCGCTGTTGGTGAAGTTCAGGCCCGGCGTCAGGTTCAGGCTCTGGATGACCGTCTGGCCGGCGGCCTGGGTGGAGATGAACTCCTGGTCGATGGAGGCCTTGGCCTTGGGCGCGGTCTCGGCGGTGATCACACCGTCGATGGTCGGCTGGCCGGCGGTCGCGACGATCTCGACCTCTTCGACCTCGTTGGTGCCGGTGGACTGCGCGAAGGCGCCGGTGGCGGCCAGCAGGCTGCCGACCAGGGCGGTGGACGCCACGGCGGCGAGCTTGAACGTTCTCATTGAGTATCCCCTTGTCATCCCGACGAGCGCCCGATTTTGGACCCCCGATGTGCGGATTTGGCCGCCCAAATAGCGCCCGATTGCAAAGCTTTGGTGACCGATCTGATGCCCCGGCACCACACCATTGCCTTGTAATGACACGGCTTCCGGACACAAGCGGCCG
>DASPLD010000034.1:0-5077 GCA_035627755.1 Caulobacter sp.
AGGCCATGAACTTCTCCAGCACCTGCTTGTCGAAGCCGGCCTTGACCAGCTCGGCGTCCGGAATCTGGGTCTGGTACTGTTGCTCGATCTGGGCCTTCTCGCGGTTCCAGAACATCTTGAAGTCGGCCGCTGTCGCCTCATGCCCGCCCGCCTTGACGATCCAGGCGCCGCCGGTAATCGCCTTGAAGGGGTCGGTCCCCTGGTTGAAGCCGAAGAAGGCCAGGGTGATGATCAGCAGGCCCAGGATCCCGGCGGCGAGCCAGGACTTCATGAGCTTCTTCATGGCGGCGAGCATGCGGCGTCGGACCTTAAGAGCAGGGGCCGCGCACGCGGCCGTGAAGGGCGGGTATAGTCGGGCGTCCAGCAAGCAGGCAAGCGCGGCCTATTGTGGGCGTGACAGGGCGCTGAATGGCCGCTAGGTCCCGGCCCCTGGAATCGAGGAGCTGCGCCCCATGCCGTCCGCCCGCCCGCTGGTCGCCGGAAACTGGAAGATGAACGGCCTGGCCCTGTCGCTGGACGAGGCGCGCGCCGTTGCGGCGGCGGTCGACGCCCATCCGCCGGCCTGCCGGGTCGCCCTCTGCCCGCCGGCGACCCTGGTGCACCGGATGGCCGAGGTCGTCGGCGGCACGGGCGTCGAGGTCGGGGGCCAGGACTGTCGTTCGGAGGCCAGCGGGGCTTTCACCGGCGATGTCTCCGCCGAGATGCTGGCCGAGGCCGGCGCCCGCCTGGTCATCCTCGGCCACTCCGAGCGCCGGGCCGGCTACGGCGAGACCGACGCCCTGGTCGCCGCCAAGGCGCAGGCCGCCCTGCGCGCCGGCCTCGAACCCATCGTCTGCGTCGGCGAGACCCTCGCCCAGCGCGAGGCGGGGGAAACCCTCGCCATCGTCACCGGCCAGGTGCGCGGCAGCCTGCCGTCCGCCCTGGCCGGCAAGCCCTTCGCGGTGGCGTATGAGCCGGTCTGGGCCATCGGCACCGGCCTGACCCCGACCCTTGATCAGATCGAAGAGGTTCACCTCGCCATCCGCGCCACCCTGGTCGAGCTGTTCGGCGAGCTTGGCGAGATCCCGCCCATTCTCTACGGCGGCTCGGTGAAGCCATCCAACGCCGCGGAGATCCTGCGGGCGCGCGAAGTCGGCGGCGCCCTGGTCGGCGGGGCCTCGCTGAAGGCGACCGATTTCCTGGGGATCGTGACCGCGGCCTAGGCGGTCTCGCGGACCGCCGTATCCAGCGCCCGCACCATCCGCTCGGGCGTCTCGGCCCCCGACACGGCGATCTTCCCGCCGAAGATCGTGAACGGCACGCCGGACACGCCGGCCTGCACGGCCGCCACATGTTCCCGGGTCACCGCATCCTTGTCCGCGCCCTCGCCGAGCAGCTTCAGCACCAGCATCCGCTCCATGCCGATCTCGCTGGCGATGTCGGCCAGCACCAGCGGGTCCCCGATGTCCTTCAGGTCGGTGAAATAAGCCCGCATGATCGCCTCGAGCGCCTGGCCCTGCAGCCCCACGCCCTGCGCCCAGCGGATCAGCCGGTGCGCGGCGTTGGTGTTGGGCGAGATCGGGATCTCCGCCAGCTTGAGGGTCAGGCCGACCGTCGCCGCCTCGGCGTCGAGCACTTCCAGCGCCCGGGCCCGGCGTTCGGGGTCGGGGAACTTGGCGGCCATGTAGGCGGCGCGGTCGACGCCCTCCTCGGGCAGGGAGGGGTCGAGCTGATAGGGCCGCCAGGTGACCTCGGTCTCCAGCTCCGGCCGCATCGCCAGGGTCGCCTTGAGACGCTCCCAGCCAATGTAGCACCAGGGACAGACCACATCGGCGATGAAGTCGATCTTCATGGTCCCAGCCCTCATGGTTCCGGCGGCCGGGGCGTCGCTCATCCCGCTTCCCTCTGCAGCGCCCGGGCGGCGGCCCGCTCCAGGGCGGCGGCGGCATTCTCGCCGCGCTCGATCTCGGCCACTCCGATGTCGAAGTCGACCACGAAGGGGGTCCTGCCTTCGCCCGCCTCGAACGCCGTGCAGGCGATCACCGCGGCGATCCGTTCGGCCGCCGAGCGGGCTGCGCCCTGCGGCGTGCCGGGCAGGGCGAGGGCGAACACCTCAGGCCCCAGCCTGGCCGCGGTATCCTCGGCCCGCACCAGCCGGCCGACCATGGAGCCGATCTGCGGGATCGCCCGGTCCAGCCAGCCGCCGGCCCGCGCCGCCGTCACCACCGGCCGCTCGGCCAGGCGCAGCACGCAGACGCTGAGCGGGCGGTTGCGGATCCGCGCCGCCTGGGTCAGCCGCACCAGGTGGGCGGCGAACAGGTCGCGGGTGAACAGGCCGGTGGCCGCGTCCATCAGGCCGCTCGACCGGGCTTTCTCCAGCGCCCGGCGGATCGCCGTCTGGCGCCGGTAGCTGCGGGCCAGTTCGATCACCCGCTTGGCCGTCTCGCTCTCCGGCGTCTCCGGCGAGGCGACGTCGGACACGCCGCGGTGGAAGGCCTCGGAGGTGGTCACATAGCTGTCGGCCGCCATGTAGAGCAGGGCGGGGATGTGGTAGAGGCGGGTGTTGCGCCGCATGCCCGCCGCGATGGACAGCGCCTCGGCCTGGTTGTCCCCGGCCCAGAGCACCACCGAATCGAAGGCCCGCTCATGCAGGTAGTCGAAGGCGGTGAAGGCGGTGAACGCCCCCACCACATCGGCCCCGCTGCGGGACAGCGCATTGCTGAGCGCCAGGAACTGCGGCGCCGGTTCGCCGACCGCCAGCACCCTGTAGGGCCCCGGCGGGGTCTCGGGCAGTTCGAGGCGCCGTCCCTTGTCGGCGAAGGTCTCCAGCCGAAGCTCGAACTCCTCCTCGGCGATGGCCATCCGCACCAGGCTCTCCAGCCGCAGCACGGCCTGGGCCGGATGCAGGGGCGGCGCCAGGGTCAGGTCGAAGGCGAAGCTGTCCAGCTGCGGGTCGGGGTCGCCGATGGCGATCACCGGCAGCCGCCGCGGCGCGCAGGCCGCCTTCAGCCGCCGCGCCAGGGTCAGGGCGTCCGAACCGCCGCTGGCGGTGTCGACAATCGCCGCCTCGATCTGCAGGTCGCCAAGCGCGGCCAACGCCGCGTAGGGCCCCCGCGCGGTGATCGTCCGCCAGCCCAGCCGGTCCAGCCCCTCGGCCAACGGCCCGGCCAGCGCGTCGTCGCGCGCGACAATCAAGATCCGGGCCTGAACCGTCACCTGCCACCCTCAATCGGACGCGCCCCCGCGGGCGTCCAGATTCGCAATACCGGCGGGCACAATAGCAAAGGCGCGGCGGGGGGATAGCCGATGCTTTGACGCGGCTTCAGAGCAGTATCCCCCACAGACGGCAGTCCCGCCGCTCCCCCTCCCGGTCCACGTGTCCGTGCAGGTAGCCCTCCAGCGCGAAACCCAGCTTGGTCAGCAGCTTCTCCGATGCGACGTTACCCACATGGGTCCGGGCCCACAGCCGCGCGATGCCCTGGCCGGCCGCGAAGGTCAGCACCGCTTGCATGGCTTCATAGGCATAGCCCTTGCCCCAGCCGTCCTTGCCGAGGATGAAGCCCACCTCCGCCCGCCGGTGCCGCCAGTCGATGTCCGACAGGTCGCAGAGCCCCAGGAACGTCCCGTCGCCGGTCAGCCGCATCGCCCAGTGGAAGGCGCGCTCGGCCGCCATCGCCTCCACCTGGCCGGCCAGCATCTCGTCGACCACGTCCGGATCCTCGATCGCGGCCACGTCCCAATGGGCCATCACCTCCGGATCGGCCAGGATCGGATGCGCCAGCGGGGCATCCTCCGGCGTCACGGGAGTCAGGGTCAGGCGTTCGGTTTCCAGGATCACGTCGGTTAGGCTTCGCTCGGTTGCACGCGGGGCTCGCCGACCCCAGCTATGGCGCGGCCGTCGGCATGGTGCTAGAGGGGCCGCTTCTTTTCGCGCCGGTTCATCGCCGGCCCCGCCAGAGACCGACTTTCCGCTCATGTCCGACGTCCTGACCATCGTCCTGCTTGTCATCAACATCTTCGTCGCCATCCTGCTGACCGGCGCGGTGCTGCTGCAGAAGTCTGAGGGCGGCGCCCTCGGCATGGGCGGCGGGCCCTCGAACAGCTTCATGAGCGCCCGCGGGACCGGCGACCTTCTGACGCGGATCACCTGGATCCTGTTCGCGGTCTTCCTGGTGATCAGCATCACCTTGACTCTGCTGGCCGCCGCCCAGCGCCAGCCGCAGCTCGGCCGTGGCCTGAAGCTCGACCCGAACGAGGTGACCCGGCCAAAGGCCCCGGCCGATCCGAACGCGCCGGCCCTGCCGGAAGGCATCACCCTGCCGCCCGCCACCCCGGGGACCGCGCCGTCGCAGGGCGCGGCGCCCGGCGTCGACGTGTTCGCCCCGCAGGTTCCGGCGGCTCCCGCCGAGACCGCCCCGGAAAAGAAATAGCATTCGCCAACAGCTTCCTCGGCTCACCGGGGAGGCGCCGGGGCGAATCATCGGCTATATCTGACCTCCCATGGCCCGGTATATTTTCATCACCGGCGGCGTGGTCTCTTCCCTTGGAAAAGGTCTGGCGTCCGCCGCCCTCGGCGCGTTGTTGCAGGCGCGCGGCTACAAGGTCCGCCTGCGCAAGCTCGATCCGTACCTCAACGTCGATCCGGGGACGATGTCCCCCTATCAGCACGGCGAAGTCTTCGTGACCGACGACGGGGCCGAGACAGACCTCGACCTCGGACACTACGAGCGGTTCACCGGGGTGAACGCGACGCGGGCCGACAACATCACCACCGGCCAGATCTACAAGACCATCATCGAGAAGGAGCGGCGAGGGGACTATCTCGGCGCCACGGTCCAGGTGATCCCGCACGTCACCAACGAGATCAAATCCTTTGTGCTGAGCCCCGCCGTCGACGAGAACGGCGACGAAGCCGACTTCGTGCTGGTCGAGATCGGCGGGACGGTCGGCGACATCGAGGGCCTGCCCTTCTTCGAGGCCATTCGCCAGCTCGGCCAGGAACTCCCCCGGGGGATGAGCTGCTTCGTCCACCTGACCCTGCTGCCGTTCATCAAGACGGCGGGGGAGATGAAGACCAAGCCGACCCAGCATTCCGTCA
>DASPLD010000035.1:0-8104 GCA_035627755.1 Caulobacter sp.
GCCGCCGGGCGAACGGATCCACATCGCCCTGCTGCCGACCCGCGATCCGACCGAGGTTCCGGCCTATCTCCGGTTCGGCGGCTACAACGCCTGCCCCGCGCCGGAGACGCACGTCGCCGCTCTGCGCAGCCTGCGGGACCGCTATGGCGCGGAGATCGTCGCCTGCACGCTCGACACCATTGAGCTGCGCGTCCCCCGCCGGCCTGCCACCCCCGAGGAGGCGCTCGCCCTGGCGCGCGAGCTTCACCTCTACTGCCACGACACCATCGATCAGGGCCTGGAGACCCTGTCGAACTATGCGTCGGCGCTCATGGCCAGCGAGAGCTGGCTCTTCTGGTGGGATTGACTGCTCACCAGATGGCGTTGGGCAGGTGCTGGCGGATGTGTCTGTCGGCCGTGATCAGCCCGGCGCCATCGGCGATGGAGGCCCCGCAGACCAGGCGGTCGAACGGGTCTCGGGTCCAGGACAGGGGCCTGGCGGCGCTGATGATGCGCTCGAAGCCAGTCAGGCTGATCGCCATCCCGGTTTCCGACCGGAGCCGCTCCAGGACTGCTTCGGGGTGGAGCGGGATGCGGCCTACGTCGTGCAGCAACTGCAACTCCAGCACGACGATGGGTGAGACCGTCGGCGGCTCCCGTGAAAGCGCCTGGAGGGCAAGGGTGGACAGGCGTTCGCGCTGGGTGGTTGCGACCCAGATGACGACGTTGGTATCGAGATGAATCACTGCGGCGGGTCGAGGTTGTCGTCGGGAGACCAAGTCCAGTGGCTGTTGTCGTCCGGGTCATAGTCGAACGGCGGAAACGGCGAGGGCGTGTTCCAGAAGGCTTCCATCCGCTCCGCATGGGTCTGCGTCGGCGCATGTTCGAACGGCTTGCCCGCCTCCATCAGCACCATCGTCCGGCCATTGCGCTCAATGACGACCGGTTCGCCCGTTTCCAGCGCCTTGTCGGCCAGCCGGAACAGGTCCTTGCGCAGCTCTGTCAGGGTGATCTTCGGCATATGTACATGTTGACCTCGCGACATGTACATGTCAAGGCAAGGGTCCTGTGAGCACCTCCCCCCGCACCCCCTTCACCGGCGCCGAATGGGCCGCGATCTTCGGGATCATCCTGGTCTGGGGGTTGAACAACGCCGCGGCCAAGCTGGCGACCGAGGCGTTGCCGCCGCTGTTCATGGGCGGGATGCGGTTCCTGGTGGCGCTGCTGTTCCTGCTCCCGTTCCTCAAGCCGCCGTGGCCGCCGTGGCGACAGATGCTGCCGCTGGTGCTGCTGGCCGGGCCGCTGCACTTCGGGCTGGTCTATGTGGCCTTCGCGATGGTCCACAACCTCAGCCCCATCGTGGTGGCGCTGCAGCTGTGGATCCCGATGACGGCGCTGTTCGCCTGGCTGCTGCTCAAGGAGACCATGCCCTGGCCGGCCGTGGCCGGGATGGTGATCGCCTTCGTCGGAGTGGCCTGGATGAGCCTCGACCCGCACGGGATCGCCGACCTGCCCGGGCTGGCCATCGGGGTGCTGGCCAGCGCCCTGTGGGCCTGGGCGACGGTGCTGATGCGCCAGGCCCCGAGCATCCGGCCATTGAAGATGCAGGCCCTGACCTCCCTGGCCGCGGCGCCCGTGCTGCTGGCCGCATCGTTCGCCTTCGAGCCGGGCGTGGTCCAGAAGGCCGCCGCCGCCACGCCCTTCGTCTGGGGCCTGGTCCTGTTCGCCGCGGTCGCTTCGACGGTGGGCGCCACGGCCCTGCTGTTCTGGCTGGTCCAGCGGCGCGAGGCCGGGCGGGTGACGCCGTGGTTCCTGCTCACCCCCCTGGTCAGCTGCACCATCGGGGTCGGCTTCATGGGCGATGCGGTGACGCCGCAGCTGGTCGCTGGCGGGCTGGCGACCATGGTCGGGGTGGCGCTGGTGGCCCTGACCGAACGGCGGGCCGCCCGGCAGGACTCGCCCGCGACCTGATCCAAAGGCCTGGTCATGCAACTCACTCTCGTCCGTCATCCCGGGCATAGGGCCCGGGGTGACGGAGCTTCTTGGTAAGAGGAGCGGAAGCCGGGGGGCTTAGTGCGCCGCGTGCCCGCCGCCCCCGATCACCCCGCAGGCCACCCGGTCGCCGGCCCCGCCGATCGGCTGGGTCCTGTGGTCGTCCGGCTTGGCGTGGATCACAACCGCCGAGCCGTCCTTGTCCTGCAGCGCCAGGCGGCCGTTCGCGCCCTTCAAGGACGTCCACGGGCTGAACACCTGGGTCATGCCGACGCCGTCGGCGCCGACCCAGAGGTTGGGCAGGTCGCCGGCCTCGTTGGCGTCGGGATTGAGCAGGCCATGGACCATGGTCGCCTCACCATGGACATGACCGCCGGCCGACTTGAAGTCGGGGGCGGAGCAGTCGCCCTTCTCGTGGAAATGCAGCCCGTGCCAGCCGGGGGCCAGGCCCCTGGCGTTGATGTTGATCAGCACCCCCTTGGGCGCTTCGGCCAGGGTCGCCGTACCGATGTCCTCGCCCTTGGGGCCCTTCAGCTTGACGATCACGGTGGCGTCCTGGGCCGCGGCGGGCAGCGCGAGGGCGGCGATCGCGAGAACGGGGAGAATAAGGCGCATGGGAGGGCTCCGAACAGGGCAAAACCGGCCACGCGGGTGGCGCCGCCGGGTGGGGAATGCTAACTATAGCATCCACGTTCCGCCTTGATTCCTATCGGATTATCCCCCTCCCTTGACCGACAATTCTCACACGCCGCCCGATGACAGCCGGCGGGGCGCGGTAAGCCCCATCGCCATCGAGGACGAGCTCCGCAAATCCTACCTCGACTACGCGATGAGCGTCATCGTCAGCCGCGCCCTGCCGGACGCGCGCGACGGCCTCAAGCCCGTGCACCGCCGCGTACTGTTCAGCATGAACGAGCAGGGCCACACCCCGGACAAGCCGTATGTGAAATCGGCCCGGGTGGTCGGCGACGTGATGGGCAAGTACCACCCGCACGGTGACCAATCGATCTATGACGCCCTGGTGCGGCTGGCCCAGCCCTTCTCCATGGGCCTGATGCTGATCGACGGCCAGGGCAACTTCGGCTCGGTCGACAACGATCCGCCGGCCCAGATGCGGTACACCGAGTGCCGCATGACCAAGGCCGCCGAGGCCCTGCTGGCGGACCTCGACAAGGACA
The DNA here is from genome assembly GCA_035627755.1 of Caulobacter sp. Lineage (GTDB taxonomy): Bacteria > Pseudomonadota > Alphaproteobacteria > Caulobacterales > Caulobacteraceae > Caulobacter. The sequence goes on from DASPLD010000035.1 coordinate 3,150, forward strand.
CCGTCGACTTCAAGGACAACTACGACGGCAAGGAAAAAGAGCCGGTCGTCCTGCCGTCGCGCATTCCCAACCTGCTGGTCAATGGCTCGGGCGGCATCGCCGTCGGCATGGCCACCAACATCCCGCCGCACAACCTGGGCGAGATCGTCGACGCCTGCCTGGCCATGGTCGACGACCCGGACGTCTCCATGGAGCAGCTGCTGGAGATCGTCCCCGGGCCGGACTTCCCGACCGGCGGCGAGATCGTCGGCCGCTCGGGCGCCCGCCAGGCGCTGATGACCGGGCGGGGCAGCGTGATCATGCGCGGCCAGTCGACCATCGAGCAGATCCGCAAGGATCGCGAGGCGATCATCTTCACCTCGCTGCCCTACCAGGTGAACAAGGCCGCCCTGATCGAGCGCATCGCCGAGATGGTCCGCGAGAAGCGGATCGAGGGCATCGGCGAGATGCGCGACGAGAGCGACCGCCAGGGCCTGCGTGTGGTCATCGAGCTGAAGCGCGACGCCTCGGCCGAGGTGGTGCTCAATCAGCTGCACCGCTTCACCAGCGTGCAGACCAGCTTCGGCGTCAACATGCTGGCCCTCAACAAGGGGCGGCCGCAGCAGATGGGCCTCAAGGAGCTGATCCGCTGCTTCGTCGAGTTCCGCGAGGAAGTCGTCGTCCGCCGCGCCAAGTTCGAGCTCGGCAAGGCCCGCGACCGGGGCCACACCCTGGTCGGCCTGGCCATCGCCGTAGCCAACATCGACGAGGTGATCCACATCATCCGCAGCTCGGCCGATCCGGCCGAGGCGCGGGAGCGGCTGGTCGCCAAGCCCTGGCCGGCCGGCGACATGATGCCCCTGGTCGAGCTGATCCAGGACCCGCGCACCATCGTCGAGGAGGGCGACCTGATCCGCCTGACCGACGAGCAGGCGCGCGGCATCCTGGCCCTGACCCTGTCCCGCCTGACGGGTCTGGGGCGCGACGAGATCTACAACGAGGCCGGGAACCTCTCCGGCGCCATCGCCGAGCTCCTGGAGCTGCTGTCGGACCGCGCCAACATCATGCGGGTGGTCCGCGAGGAGCTGGTCGAGGTGAAGGAGCGGTTCGCCGTGCCCCGCCGCACCCAGATCATCGAGGGCGAAGGCGAGATCGAGGACGAGGACCTGATCCCCCGCGAGGAGATGGTCATCACCGTCACCCACGGCGGCTATGTGAAGCGCACGCCGCTGTCGACCTATCGCTCGCAACGCCACGGAGGCAAGGGCCGCTCGGGGATGGCGACCAAGGAAGAGGACGCCGTCACCCGGGTGTTCTCGGCCTCGACCCACGCGCCGATGCTGTTCTTCAGCTCGGGGGGCAAGGTCTACAAGCTGAAGGTCTGGCGCCTGCCGCTCGGCACGCCGACTTCGCGCGGCAAGGCCTTCGTCAACCTGCTGCCCATCGAGCCCGGGGAGACCATCACCTCCATCCTGACCCTGCCCGAGGACGAGGCGACCTGGGATACGCTGGACGTGATGTTCGCCACCCGCAGCGGCAACGTGCGGCGCAACAAGCTCAGCGACTTCGTGCAGATCAACCGCAACGGCAAGATCGCCATGAAGCTGGACGAGGGCGACGCCATCGTCGGCGTGGGCCTCTGCACCAGCCAGAACGACATCCTGCTGACCACCGCCGCCGGCCGGGCGATCCGCTTCGAGGCCGACGAGGTGCGGGTGTTCATGAGCCGGGATTCCACGGGCGTGCGCGGCATCCGGCTGCTCGGAGACGACTATGTGATCTCGATGGCCATCCTGCGCGCCGTGGCGGCCACGCCCGACGAGCGGGCGGCCTACTTGAAGCAGTCGCGCGCCCTACTGCGGGCCCAGGCGGGCGAAGACGGCGAGGAGATCGAGGCCGCGCCCGAGGAGGACGAGGAAGGCGCCGCCGACACCGCCCTCAGCGTCGAGCGCTTCGCCGAGCTGGGCGCCGCCGAAGAGGTCATCCTGACGATGTCCACCGAGGGCATCGGCAAGCGGTCCAGCGCCTACGACTTCCGGCGCACCGGCCGGGGCGGCCAGGGCCTGATGGCCCAGGACCTGACCCGCAAGGGCGGCCGGCTGGTCGCCGCCTTCCCGGTGGAGCAGACGGACGAGATCCTGCTGGTCACCGACCAGGGCCAGCTGATCCGCTGCCCGGTCGGCCAGATCCGCCAGGCGGCCCGCAACACCCAGGGGGTGATCGTCTTCCGCACCTCGGCCGACGAACACGTGGTCGGCGTCGAACGCTTGGCGGAAGCCGGCGGCGGCGATACGGATAGCGATGGCGAGAACGAGGGCGACGACAGCCCCGCGGCCGAATAGGTCTAAACCCTTCCCGGCCGCTGGCCGGGATGCGCAAGAGGGGCGGCGGGTGGCGAGAGTCGGACTCTATCCGGGCACGTTCGATCCGATGACCAACGGTCATCTGGACATCATGGGCCGGGCGGTGAAGCTGGTGGACAAGCTGGTGATCGGGGTGGCGATCAACAGCTCCAAGGGGCCGATGTTCAGCCTCGAGGAGCGGGTGGAGATCACCCGCCGCGAGACCGAGCACCTCAAGAAGGTCGCCCAGATCGAGATCCGCCCCTTTGAGGGCCTGCTGATGCACTTCGCCCGCGAGGTCGGGGCCGGCATCATCATCCGCGGCCTGCGGGCCGTGGCGGACTTCGAGTACGAGTTCCAGATGACGGCGATGAACCAGCAGCTGGACCGCGAGATCGAGACCGTCTTCCTGATGGCCGACCCCCGCCACCAGGCGGTGGCCAGCCGGCTGGTCAAGGAGATCGCCCGCCTGGGCGGCGATGTCTCCGCCTTCGTGCCGCCGGGCATCGAGGCGGAACTGATGGCGAAGGTCCGCCAGGAATAGGCTGGGATACTGGGGACACGTTGGATTCCAACCTGTCCCAAAACTAGCAAAGCAAACTTGGCCTTGCGATCGCCTCAACCGCTCGGTACCGCCGGTTCCATGAAGTCAGTCCTGCTCGCCGCCGCTCTGGCCCTCGCGCCCGTCGCCGCCTTCGCCCAGACCGCGCCGGCGCTCAGCGCCGCCGACTGGCGCACGCCCGACCCCGACAACATCCTGGTCATCGAGACCAGCCAGGGGCGGATCATCCTGGAGATGGCGCCGCAGCTGGCGCCGGCCCATGTCGAGCGGGTGCGGACCCTGGCCCGGGCGAAGTTCTACGACGGCCACCAGTTCTTCCGGGTGATCAACGGCTTCATGGCCCAGACCGGCGATCCGAAGAACGACGGCACCGGCAGTTCGGAACTGCCCGACCTGAAGGCCGAGTTCGAGTTCCGGCGCGGGCCGTCCGATCCCTTCGTGCTCTACGAGCGGCTGCCGGCCGGCGGCGGCGTTGGGGTTACCGAGGTCGGCTTCTACGGGACGGTCCCCGTGCGGACCGGCCCGGCCATGCAGATGATGGCTTCCATCGACGGCAAGATGAACGGCTGGGGCCTGTTCTGCCCGGGCGTGGCGGGGATGGCCCGGGGCCGGTCGCCGGACAGCGGGAACAGCCAGTTCTTCCTGATGCGCGCCACCTACCCGGACCTCAACAGCCAGTACACCGCCTGGGGCCGGGTCATCGTCGGCCAGGACGTGGTGCTGAAGATCAAGGCCGGCCCGGAGGACGACAAGGTGCCGGAGCCGCGGGATTTCATGCGCTCCGTGCGGCTGCTGTCCGACATTCCGGAGAAGGAGCGGCCGAAGATCCAGGTGGTCGACACCCGCTCGCAGGGGTTCCAGGCCCTCGTCGCCGCCCAGAAGGCGAAGGCGAAAACCCCGCTGACCATTTGCGACGTGGAGATTCCGGCTAAGGTCGGGGGATAGCTTCTGGGAGGGGCCCATGCGCCGCCTGATCGTCCTGTCCGTTGCGGCCCTGCTCGCCGCTTCCGCCGCCGCCGCCGCGCCGAAGGCGGCCAAGGCCCCGCCGCCACCGAAGGACAGTGACTGGAGGACGCCCGATGCGGCCAACGTCCTCATCATCGACACCAACAAGGGCCGGGTGATCGTCGAATTGGTTCCCGAGGTCGCGCCCGAGCACGTCAAGCAGATGCTCAAGCTGGCCCATGAGCGGGCCTACGACGGGCGGACCTTCTTCCGGGTCATCGACCGCTTCATGGTCCAGACCGGCGACGTGCCGGCCCCCGGCGACGGCAAGGACACCGTTCCGACCCTCAAGGCCGAGTTCACCTTCCGGCGCGGCGCAGACAGCCGCTTCGTGGCGGTGAACGCGCCGCAGGGCACGGAAACCGGCCTGCTGCTCAGCCTGCCGGTCATCAGCCAGCACATCAGCTACACCGAGATGACCAGCGACAAGAAGGTCGCCGCCTGGGGCACCTATTGCCCCGGCGTTGTGGGCATGGCGCGGGACGACAATCCCGACAGCGCCACCAGCCAGTTCTTCATGATGCGCTACGCCTATCCCTCGCTCGACAAGCGCTACACCGCCTTCGGGCGGGTGATCAGCGGGCAGGAGGTCATCCGCGCGATCAAGACCGGCGAGCCGGTCGAGGCCCCGCAGGACGTCATGCAGACGGTGCGGGTGCTGGCCGACATCCCCGAGGCTGAGCGGCCGAAGATCCGCATCATCGACGCCAAGAGCCCCTGGTTCGGCGCCTATGCCGACCAGGTCAAGAAGGCCAAGGGCGCCGACTTCTCAGTCTGCGACCTCGAGCTGCCGGTCGAGGTGAAATAGCCGATCAGGCGGTGAGCCGAAGGCTTCCCGGAAGCCGGCTAGGCCCGGGGCGGTGAAGCTCACCACCCGGCTGTCCGGCAGGCGGCGGGCCCAGCCCAGGTCATAGAACCGTCCAAGGAGGCCGGCGCCCAGGCCGCCGGCCAGGTGGCGGCGGCGGACGCTCCAGTCGAGGCAGGCCTTGCAGACCGGTCGCCGGCCGGGCTTCAGCGCCGCGGCCTCGACTCCGAAGTCCTCGGCGAAGGCCGTCCCGGCGGCGGTC
>DASPLD010000036.1:0-35926 GCA_035627755.1 Caulobacter sp.
ACAACTACAACCACCTGATGGAGCAGCCGACGATCTTCTACGCTCTGGCCTTCATCACCTATCTCGCCGGCGCACAATCGCCGTTCGCCGCCGCCCTGGCCTGGGCCTACGTGGGCCTGCGGATCGTCCACAGCCTGATCCAGAACACCATCAACCGGGTGGCCCTGCGCTTCCTGGTGTTCAGCCTGTCGACCATCGCCCTGATCGTTTGGGCCGGCTGCCTGGCGCTGGAGACGTTCGGCGGCTGACGACGCCGGGCTTCAGTCCTCTTCGTTCGCCCAGCTCTTCAAGAGCTGGTGGGCGATCGCCAGCGGCGGGGGGCAGAACAGGCCTTCGAGTTCCCCCGCCAGCAGCTGGCGGGCCTCCGCCTTGGTGAACCAACGGACCACTTCAAGCTCGGTCTGGTCTGGCGTCGCCTCGTCCGAGTCCACCTCGGCGATCAGGCCGATCATCAGCGAGGACGGGTAGGGCCAGGGCTGGGTCGAGTGGTAACGGACCGACACGGCGTTCAGCCCCGCCTCCTCCTTCAGTTCCCGGGCGCAGCATTCCTCGATGCTCTCCCCGGGCTCCAGGAAGCCGGCCAGGGCCGAGAACATCCCCTTGGGCCAGACCGCCTGGCGGCCCATCAGGCAGCGTCCCTCATGCGTGGCCAGCATGATCGCCACCGGGTCGGTGCGCGGGAAGTGCTCGGCGTTGCAGGCCGGGCAGATGCGTTTCCAGCCGCCGTCGGCCGGGGCGCTGGGCTCGCCGCAGTTGGCGCAGTGGCGATGCTTCCGTCGCCATTCGAACATCCCCTTGGCCGTAGCTGCGATGGCCGCCTCCGGACCCGGCAGCGCCGTGGCGAGGCTGCGCAGGTCCTGGAACCGCCCGAGCCCCTGCAGCGGCCCCTCGGCCGGGTCGGCCCCGCCGTCCAGGTCGAGCGCGAACACGGCCGTCTCCTTCCACAACCCCATGAACAGCAGCCGCTCCCAGCCGCCGGACAGCTCCTGGGCCATGGCGGCCGGGAGGTAGGAAAGCTGCACCTTGCCGTCCCTCGTCTCGACCAGCGGCTGGCCGTTCCACAGGGCCACGGCCAGGGAGTCGGCCGCCTCCAGCTTCTCCTCCAGCCAGGCGGCGTCGGGCCGCCGTTCGCTGGCCCGGTCGAGGGGGTTGCCGGTGAAGACGTTGGCGATAGCGGACAGGGGCATGGCCGCCTTGTGCCATCCCCTCGCGCCCCGCGACAAGGAAGGACCTTGCGTCATCGGCCTTCCATCGCGATATAGGCCCCGGAGATCGGCGATGGGCGGAGTCCTCGCCAACCTGGTCAGGGCCGGAAGGCAGCAGCCACAACGAGATTTGCTCCGGGTCGTTGTCCGGTCTCCACCCTTCTCTCCATTCGCGGCTTCGACCTCGTGCGTCCTTCGACACGCGCTCTGGCGAGCGCTGCTCAGGATGACGAACGGTGGGGATGGCCTTTCGGCAGGAGGCGGGGTTGCGTAGAGTGACCCTCACAGATTCCACTTCCGTTCGTCATCCTGAGTAGCCGCGAAGCGGCGTGTCGAAGGACGCACGGACGCCGCCGAAGGCCTCGATGTCCGACACCGCACCGCCCTGGGACGAAGACGAGCCCCTCGCCGAAGCCGAGGAGCGCGATCCCGACACCGTCGACATCTTCGGCGAGCCGGACCCTTCGCCTCAGCCGGCGATGCCGGAGCCGATGACGCCTGCCCCGGACCTGGCCGACATGCCGGCCTATACGGTGCTTGCCCGCAAGTACCGGCCGCGAACCTTCGACGACCTGATCGGCCAGGAGGCGATGGTGCGCACCCTGACCAACGCCTTCTCCACGGGGCGGATCGCCCACGCCTTCATGCTCACCGGCGTCCGCGGGGTCGGCAAGACCACCACCGCGCGCCTGCTGGCCCGGGCCCTGAACTACGAGAGCGACACGGTCCACCAGCCCTCGATGGATCTCGCCGTCCCGGGCCGCCATTGCGAGGCCATCGTCGAGGGCCGGCACATGGACGTGCTCGAGCTCGACGCCGCCAGCCGCACCAAGGTCGACGAGATGCGCGAGCTGCTGGACGGGGTGCGCTATTCCCCGGTCGAGGCCCGCTACAAGGTCTACGTCATCGACGAGGTCCACATGCTGTCGACGGCGGCGTTCAACGCCCTGCTGAAGACGCTGGAAGAGCCCCCGCCGCACGCCAAGTTCATCTTCGCCACCACCGAGATCCGCAAGGTGCCGGTGACCATCCTGTCCCGCTGCCAGCGCTTCGACCTGCGCCGGGTCGAGCCCCCGATCCTGGCCGCCCACCTGGAGAAGATCTGCGAGAAGGAGGGCGCCAAGGTCGAGGCCGAAGGCATCGCCCTGATCAGCCGGGCGGCCGAGGGCAGCGTGCGCGACGGCCTCTCCCTGCTCGACCAGGCCATCGTCCAGACCGATCCGGGCCAGGTGGTGCCGGCCAAGGTGGTGCAGGACATGCTGGGCCTGGCCGACCGGTCCCAGACCATCGAACTGTTCGAACAGGTGATGCGCGGCGAAACCGGGGCGGCGATCGCCAGCTTCCGGTCGCTGTGGGGATTCGGGGCCGACCCGGCCCAGGTGGTGCTCGACCTCCTGGAGCATTGCCACGCGGCCGCGGTCTCCAAGGCGTTGGGCCCGGATGCGCTCTCCCTGCCCAAGGACCAGGCCCAGAGGATCGCCGCGGTCGGGGCCCTGGCCAGCGCGGGCAGCCTCTCGCGCCTATGGCAGATGCTGCTCAAGGCCCATGACGAGGTGCGCCGGGCCCCTGACCCGAGCGCCGCCGTCGAAATGGCGATCATCAGGCTGACCTACGCCGCCGACCTGCCCGGGCCGGAGGAGGCGCTCAAGGCGCTGCGCGACGGCGAGCCGGTCGGCGGCGGCCCGTCCGGCGGCGGCGGCGGCCAGGTCTCGGGCGGCGGCGGCTCTGTCGCCCAGGCCCGCTTCGCCCAGCCGGCCGTGCAGGCCGCGCCCCAGGCCGACACCGTCGCCCTGGCCAGCTTCGACGACGTCCTCAAGCTGATCGAGAAGAAGCGGGACATCGGCCTGAAGCTCGACGTCGACCGCTACGTGCGCCTGGTCAGCTTCCGCCCGGGCGCCATCGTGTTCGAGCCGGCCCCGGGGACGCCCAACAGCCTGGCCGGCCGGCTGGTCGCCCGCCTTAAGGAATGGACCGGCCAGCCCTGGCTGGTCGCGGCCGAGGGGGGCGGCGGGGCGGAGACCGCCTGGGAGCGCCAGAAGCGCGAACAGCGCGAGGCCCGGGCCGAGATCGAGGCCGATCCCTTCGTCCGCTCTGTGCTCGACGCCTTCCCCGGCGCCGAGATCCTCGGGGTAAAGTCGCTTGCGGTTCCGCAGGGGGAAGCGGCTAGCGAACCTCCCGTGGAACCGGACGACGAGGACTAAAGCAGAGTGAGAATCGACTACTTCGCGGTCCGACGATTGGCGCTTTTGGGTGTTAGCGTTTTCGGGCTGTGCATTGGAATTGCATGTTCCAGAGGTCCGACTAAGTGGGAGCACCGGGACATATATGAACAAGAAAACGTAGACACCTCATGGTTGGGTGAAGCTACGAGCATTGATTATCTGCCTCCACCGTCGGCCAGATCAGTTAGAGTTGGATTTTTGATGAGGCAGGGCGTGCTTTATCGAGGTAGAGAAGACATTTTGTATTTCCGCGACAGCCGCGAGGTTGCTGATAGGTTTGCTAACCATTTGATTGGATCCACACCTGAAAATCTTGCGGGAAATATTTCTATAGGCAAGTCTTTTCATATCGATGGCTGGCCGAAGCCTCCGCTATTGGGGGGGACGCTACGGCGTGCGCAATGAAAGCGAGCACAAAGTGGCCGAGATTCTGATGCTCGACCACAGCGACGATACTGAAGTTTGGGTTCGAAAGCTCCGTTGATCGCGGGTGAGGCTTGCGGTTCCCCAAGGTGAAACCGGTACCGCTGAGCAAAACACAATGGGAGAGACATCGATGACCGCCGCCAACGGCCGCAAATCCATCTTCATCACCGGCGCCGCCTCGGGCATGGGGCTGGAGACCGCCCGGCTGTTCTCCCGGGAAGGCTGGTTCGTCGGCGGCGTCGACGTCAACGCGGCGGGCCTGGACGCGCTCCGGGCCGAACTCGGCGAAGCCAACATCCTCACCTGGGTGCTCGACGTCACCGATCGGGACGCCTACGCCGCCGTGCTCGAGGCCTTCGCCAGGGCCACCGACGGCAAGCTCGACCTGCTGTTCAACAACGCCGGCATCGGCCGCGGCGGGCCGTTCATCGACCAGCCGTGGCAGGACGTCCTGGATGTGGTGAACATCAACTTCGTGGCGGTGTTGAGCGGCATCCACCTGGCCGCGCCCCTGCTGAAGGCGACGCCCAACAGCCTCTGCTTCACCACCTCCTCGTCCTCGGCCATCTTCGGCATCCCCAACATCGCCGTCTATTCGGCCACCAAGCATGCGGTTAAGGGGCTGACCGAGGCCCTGTCGGTGGAGCTGCGGGCCCACGGCGTCCGCGCCGCCGACACCCTGCCCGGCATGATCGACACCCCTATCCTGCCCGACGAGGCCAAGGCCAACGCCCCGACCGAGGGCATGTGGCGGCTCACACCTCCGCGAGAAGTGGCGGAAGCGGTCTGGGGCGCCTACCATTCGGACAAGATCCACTGGTATGTGCCGGCCGAACTTGAAGCCTACGACGCCATGCAGACCCAGGCGCCGGAGACCATCCGGGACCAGATGCTGACCATGGGCGGGCTCTTCAGCCAAGGAAGCGAGACGACATGAAGGACCTCCAAGGCCTGATGAAGCAGGCCCAGGCCATGCAGGCCAAGCTGGCCGAGGCGCAGGAAAAGGTCGCCGCCATCGAGGTGGAAGGCACGTCAGGGGGCGGCATGGTCACCGTGACCCTGCGCGGCGCCGGCGAGCTGGCGAAGGTGGTTCTGGACGAAAGCCTCATCGAGCCCGGCGAGGGCGAGGTGATCGCCGACCTGATCATCGCCGCCCACGCCGACGCCCGCCGCAAGCTTGAGGCCCAGACCGCCGAACTGATGAAGGCGGCCGCCGGGCCGCTGGCCGGGATGAAGATCCCGGGGATGCCGTTCTGACCGCAGCGCGCTCGAAGCGGGTCCGACATTCGCCGGGACGAGCGGAGTGTTGTAGGAAATTGGCATGAACCGCATTCTCCTGGCCATCACCGCGCTTCTGACCCTCGTCGCCACCCCCGCCCTGGCCCAGCTGCCGCCGGACCTCGCGGCCGCCGCCCATGCCTACGAGGCGGCCCAGATCGGCGGCGACGGGGCGGCGATGCAGAGGTTGATGGCCGATGACTACGTGCTGGTCGGGGGCGATGGCAGCCGCTCGACCAAGGCCCAGCTGATCGCCGAGTTCACCGATCCGAAGTTGAAGCCCAACCCGGTCACCGTCACCGAGCCGGTCGAGAAGGTGTGGAAGGACGGCGCCGTCATCGGCGGGCTGGTCGAGTTCACCGGGACCTACGACGGCAAGCCGTTCCGCACCGTGATGCGCTTCGCCGACGTCTGGGAAAGGCGGGACGGGCGCTGGGTGGTGGTCTACGGCCAGGTCACCCGGGTTCCGGACCCGAAGTAGTCCATGGCCTCCGTCGCCGGCCCCGAGATCGAACGCCTCATCAGCCTGCTGGCCAAGCTGCCGGGGCTGGGTCCGCGCTCGGCCCGCCGGGCGGCGCTGACCCTGCTCAAGCGGCGCGACCAGCTGTTGGGTCCGTTGGCCCGCGCCCTGGCCGACGCCCAGGCCCATGTGAAGACCTGCGGCGTCTGCGGCAGCCTCGACACCACCGACCCCTGCAGCCTGTGCGCCGACGGCCTGCGCGACCGCACCCTGGTCTGCGTGGTCGAGGAGGTGGGCAGCGTCTGGGCCATGGAGCGGGCCGGGGCGTTCCGCGGGCGCTACCATGTGCTCGGCGGCCTGCTGTCGGCGCTGGACGGGGTGGGGCCGGACAACCTGCGGATCAACGAACTGACCGAGCGGGTCACCGAGGGCGACATCCGCGAGGTGATCCTGGCGCTCCCCGCCACGGTCGACGGCCAGACGACCGCCCACTACATCGCCGAGCGGCTGAGCAACCTCGACGTGGCGGTGACCATGCTGGCGCGCGGCGTCCCGGTCGGCGGCGACCTCGATTGGCTGGACGACGGCACCATCGCCCAGGCGATGCGGGCGCGGCGGCCGGCGTAGCGTGGCTCCCCTGGCGGGAAGGTGGCGCGACTCCCGCGACTCCGCTAAGAACCAACCATGAACGCTGAGACCGTCGCCCTCATCGCCGCCGCCTTGGCGGTACTCTTCGCCCTGGCCATGCTCGCCTGGGCGCTGATGGAGCGGCGCCGGGCGGCCGCCGCGGAGGCCAAGGCCTGGACGCTGCAGGAGCAGTTCGCCCTCGCCGACGCCCGCGCCCGGATGCTGGAGGACCAGTCGGGCGCCTCGGCCGAACTGCTCAAGGCCCAGGCGGCCCAGCAGGCCGGGGCGGTGGCGGAGGAGCTGCTTAAGCGCACCGAGGAGACCTTCCGCAACCGCGAGCTGATGGCCCAGCAGCGGCTGGAGGCCCAGCTCAAGCCGGTGGCCGACACCCTGGCCAAGTTCGAGGCCCAGGTGACCGCTGTCGAGAAGAGCCGCGCCGAGGAGCAGGGCGGCCTCAAGCAGCAGATCGCCGCCCTGATGGAGGCCTCCGCCGCCACCCAGGCCGAGGCGCGCAAGCTGTCTACCGCCCTGCGCCGCGGGGCCGGGGTGCAGGGCCGTTGGGGCGAGCAGACCCTGCGCAACGTGCTCGACGCCGCCGGCCTGACCAGCCATTACGATTTCGTCGAGCAGTTCAGCCTGGACAGCGAGGAGGGTCGCCGGCGTCCCGACGTCAAGGTGCGGATGCCGGCCGGCGCGGTCTTCGCCATCGACGCCAAATGCTCGCTCAACGCCTTCATGGAGGCCCAGGACGCCGTCGACGACGCCCTGCGCGAGGCCGCCCTGCACCGCCACGCCCAGAGCGTGCGCAGCCACATGCAGGGCCTCTCGGCCAAGGCCTACTGGGACCAGTTCGCCGGTGAGCGGTCGCCCGACTTCGTGGCCATGTTCGTGCCGGGCGACGGCTTCCTGGCCGCCGCCCTCGACCGTCTGCCCGAGTTGATGACCGAGGCCATGGACAAGCGTGTGCTGCTGGTCACCCCCACCACCCTGTTCGCCCTCTGCAAGGCGGTGGCCTACGGCTGGCGGGTCGAGGAGCAGGCGGCCAACGCCGACCGGATCGCCAGGCTGGGCCGCGACCTCTACGCCCGGCTGTCGGTGATGGGGGGCCACGTCGTGGGCCTCGGCAAGGCGCTGGAGACGGCGGCGGGCAAGTACAACCAGTTCGTCGCCTCCCTGGAGACCCAGGTGTTGACCCAGGCGCGCCGCTTCGAGGACCTGAAGGTGGACCACGAAGGCAAGGAGATCCCCGAACTGCCCACCGTCGAGGGCGGCATCCGGCCCCTGGCCAAACTCGCCTCCGACGCGCCGGCGCTTTCCGAAACCCACTGACGCTTGCTAGGCTCGCCGCATGCTCGAACTCGGCCTTGTCCTCGCAGCCCTCATCTCCGGCGTCGGCTGGCTGATCCGTGACGTCCCGGGAATCGTCTCGGCCGGCCGTACCGGTACGATCCGCAGCAAGTCCTACGGCTCGCCCTTGATCCGCCGTGCCGACGACGCCGAGCGGTTCGACCGGCTGGTCGCCTACCGCCGCAAGCGCCTCATCTGGCCGATCCTGATGATTGTCTTCGGCCTAGGCTTTTTCCCGGTCCTGATCGCCCTGAGGATCCTGCTCCAGCCCGGCGCGTGAGCCCGCGCCTGACCCCCTGCGACCAAGCCCCAGCTTGACGGTCAGGTATCGAGACCCTACCTCCCGCCCATCATGGCTATCCGTCGCATCCTCACCGTCGACAACGCCGCCGATCTGGCGGTGCTGAAGAAGAAGTCCGTCCCCGTCGAGGCGGTCACCGACGAGACGCGCGCCCTGATGGACGACATGCTGGAGACCATGTACGCGGCCCCCGGCATCGGCTTGGCGGCCGTGCAGATCGGCGTGCCGCAGCGGATCATCGTCATGGACCTGGCCCGCGAGGGCGAGGAGCCGGCCCCCCGCTACTTCGTCAATCCCGAGATCGTCCAGAAGAACGAACAGCTGGCCCCCTACGAGGAGGGCTGCCTGTCGGTGCCCGACATCTACGAGACCGTGGAGCGCCCGGACCGGGTGCACATCCGCTACCTCGACTACCACGGCAACCCCGTCGAGGAGGACGCCGACGGTCTGTACGCGGTCTGCATCCAGCACGAGATGGACCACCTGGAAGGGGTGCTGTTCATCGACCACCTCTCGCGCCTGAAGCGCGACCGGGCGATCACCAAGGTGAAGAAGGCCGCCCGCGCGGCCTGAGTCCACGGCTCCCCCGGTCGGCGATCGCGGAACACGCGCCTCGCACCGGAGATTGACTGGCCCGTGAACGGCTCCACATTCCACAAGGGGTCGAACGGAGCTTTCCCATGCTGATCCGGCGCGCCAGCGACCTGACCGAGAACGACGTCACCCCCGAGCCCATCTATCGCCGGCGCCGGGAGTTCATGACCGGGCTTGGCGCCGCGGGGCTGCTCGCCGCCTGTTCCGCCCCCGAAGAGGCCGCGGCCGCCCCCTTGAAGGCCGCCGCCAGCCGCTATTCGACAAACGAGGCCAAGACCCCGTTCAAGGACGTCACCACCTACAACAACTTCTACGAATTCGGTGTCGACAAGGACGATCCGGCCCGCAACGCCGGCCGGCTGAAGACCCGCCCGTGGACGGTCAAGGTCGATGGCCACTGCGCCAGGCCCGGGACCTACAATCTCGAGGACGTGCTGAAGGGCCACGCCTTGCAGGAGCGCATCTACCGTCTACGCTGCGTCGAGGGCTGGTCGATGGTCATCCCCTGGATCGGCATCCCCCTGGCCGACATCCTCAGGCGCTACCAGCCGACCGCCAAGGCGAGGTACGTCGCCTTCGAGACCCTTCACCGGCCTTCCGAGATGCCCGGCCAGCGGCGCGCCGTCCTGCAGTGGCCCTACCGCGAGGGCCTGCGGCTCGACGAGGCCCTGCATCCGCTGACCCTCATGGCGGTCGGCCTCTACGGCCAGACCCTGCTGAACCAGAACGGCGCCCCGCTGCGGCTGGTCGTGCCCTGGAAGTACGGTTTCAAGTCGATCAAGTCGGTGGTCCGGATCAGCTTCACCGACACCCAGCCGCGCACCGCCTGGCAGGTCTCCGCGCCGCAGGAATACGGCTTCTATTCCAACGTCAATCCGGCCGTGGACCACCCCCGCTGGTCGCAGGCCAGCGAGCGGCGGATCGGTGAGTTCCTGCGCCGCAAGACCCTGATGTTCAACGGCTACGACAGCGTCGCCCCGCTCTACCGCGGCATGGACCTCAAGAAATTCTACTGATGGCGTCCAGGAGCCGGGACACCCTCGTCTATGCCGTCGTCTGGCTCGCCTGCTTCGCGCCGATCTCCTGGCTGGCCTGGCGGCTGTTCAGCGGCGAGCTTGGCGCCAATCCGATCGAGGCCCTGATCCGCCAGCTCGGCGTCTGGGGCCTGCGCTTCATCCTGATCAGCCTGGCGATCACCCCGCTGGCCCGCATCCTGCGCCGGCCCCGGCTGATCCGCTTCCGCCGCACCGTGGGGCTGTTCGCCTTCGCCTACGTCCTGCTGCACTGGACCAGCTACATCGGCCTCGACCAGATCTTCGACTGGGCCGCCATCGGCAAGGACATCCTCAAGCGGCCCTTCATCACCATCGGCATGACCGCGTTCGTCCTGCTGATCCCCTTGGCGGTGACCTCGACCAACGCCGCCATCCGCAGGCTCGGCCCGGTCCGCTGGCGGCGGCTGCACCGGCTGATCTACCTGATCGCCCCGCTAGGGGTGCTGCACTACTACATGCTGGTCAAGGCCGACCACCGCCCGCCGCTGATCTACGCGACCGTCCTGGCGCTGCTGCTCGGCTGGCGCGTCTGGGACCGGGCGGGAAGGGCCCTCAGGAAAACTGAATCCCGCGCTCCGGCCTGACCCGCTAGGCTGCCCGCAAAACGCGAGGGGAGCCCGCCATGAAAGCCGCCGTCTACTACGAGAACGGGCCGCCGGATGTCCTGAAGTACGAGGACGCGCCCGACCCGACCTGCCATCCAAAGGGGGTGGTGATCCGCGTCGAGGCGATCAGCATCGAGGGCGGCGACACGCTCAACCGGTTCGGCGGCCCCCTGGTCAACCATCCGCATGTGGTCGGCTACCAGGCGGCCGGCGAGATCGTAGAGGTCGGCTCGGAGGTCACCCACCTGCGCCCCGGCCTGAGGGTGGCCACGGTCGACGCCTTCGGCAGCCACGCGGAGCTGCGCGCCGTGCCGGCCCGCAACTGCTGGGTCGTGCCGGACGGTTACGACATCAAGCAGGCGGCGGCGATCCCGGTGACCTTCGGCACCGCCCATGACTGCCTGTTCGAGTTCGGGCGGCTGCAGGCGGGCGAGACGGTGCTCGTCCAGGCCGGGGCCAGCGGGGTCGGCCTAGCGGCCATCCAGCTGGCGAAACGCGCCGGCGCCCGTGTCCTGGCCACCGCCTCCAGCGACGCGCGGCTGGAGAGGCTGAAGGCCTACGGCCTCGACCACGGCATCAACTACCAGGCCGAGAGCGTGCCCGACGCGGTCATGCGGCTGACCGACAAGAAGGGCGTCAACCTGGTGGTCGACAGCGTCGGCGGCGCCACCCTGAAGGGCTCCCTGGCCAGCCTCGGCTACCGGGGCCGGGTTTCCCTGGTCGGCAATGCCGGGCGCGAACCGATGACGGTCGACGTCTCCAGCCTGATGGGCGGCAACCGCTCGCTGAGCGGCGTCTTCCTCGGCGCCGAGATCATGAGCGACCGGGCCCACGACATGATCCAGCGGCTGATCGACGACTGCGCCAGGGGCGAGCTGCAGGTGGTGATCGACAAGGTCTTCCCCCTGTCCGACGCGGCCGGCGCCCACCGCTACATCGAGAGCCGCCAGGCGGTCGGGCGGGTGGTGATGGTCCCGTAGGCGGGAACGGGTTGACCGACGCCGCGTCACCTCCCGACCAATGCCGCCGAACAGGGAAGCGCCATGACCACGCCCGCGCCATTCGAAGTCGCCTGGACCGAAGCCGACGTGGCCGAGATCCTGCGCCGCGTCCGGGAGTATCCCTTCCCGGTCGCGCCGATCGAGGGCGGCTGGGGCTGCGGGACCGACCCGGTCTTCCTGCGCGAGCTCTGCGCCCATTGGACCGATGGCTACGACTGGCGCGGCGCCATGGCCGACCTCAACCGCTTTCCCCAGTTCATGGCCAGGGTCGAGGATTTCGACCTCCATTTCGTCCACCTCGTCGGCGAGGCCGGCGGCAGGCGGCCCCTGCTGCTGACCCACGGCTGGCCGGGCAGCCACTATGAGTTCTGGGGCGCGGCCGAGCGGCTGGCCTTCCCCGGCCGGTTCGGCGGCGATCCGGCGGACGCCTTCGACTTGGTGATCCCCTCCCTGCCCGGCTTCGGCTTCTCCTCCAAGCCGGCGCGGCCCTTCGGCCAGCGGGCGACGGCGCGGCTGTTCAACAGCCTGATGACAGAGGTGCTGGGCTACCAGACCTACCTCGCCCAGGGCGGCGACTGGGGCGCGCTGGTGACCAGCTGGCTCGGCCATGACCATGGGTCCCATGCCCGCGCCATCCACCTCAACATGATCGGCCTGCGTCCCTTCGGCCCGCCGCAGAGCCAGGACGAGATCGACTGGATCGCCCGCACCGGCGCGGCCGGCGACCTGATGGGCGCCTACCTGCGCCTGCAGGTCTCCAAGCCCCAGTCAGTCGCCTGGCTGGGGGCCGGCAACCCGGTCGGCCAGGCGGCCTGGATCGTCGAGCGCTTCCACGACTGGGCCGACCTGCGGGAGAAGCCCTTCACGGACGTCTTCTCGCTCGACCAGCTGCTGACCAACGTCATGATCTATGTGATGACCGGCAGCTTCACGACCGGGGCCTGGTACTATCGGGCCCTGATCGAGGAGGGCGGCATCGTCCTGCCCGAGGGGACCCGCTGTGAAACGCCGACCGCCTTCGCCAACTTCCCGGGCGAGGCGCTCTATTCCGCTCCGCCGCGCAGTTGGGCGGAGCGCGCCTACAACATCAGCCGCTGGACCGACATGCCGAAGGGCGGACACTTCGCGGCGATGGAGGAGCCGGAGCTGTTCGTCGACGAGGTGCGGGCGTGGGCGCGAAGCGTCTAGCCTCCCTCCCCGAATGGGGAGGGCAGACGCGCGGTACGCGCGTCGGGTGGGGAATCCGGTTGGAACGGGGCGGGATCGAGCGGCGCTCAGCGCACTGACGGTTGGAAGCCGGTAGCCGACTTCCCCACCCGGCGCGCAACGCGCGCCTACCCTCCCCATTCGGGGAGGGATGTTAGATCCGGCTCTACCCACCGGCGTCGCGCCTCGACGCTGAACAGCCTCCCCTTCGACCAATGCTTCAGGAGCCAGTCGCTTCGGCCATGCGTCTCGAGCAATCGGTTGGTCACCGACAGCGGCGCGGCTCCCTCCCCCGATGCCGCCACCGTCGCCCGGACAGCCCTCAGCGACGCCTGGGTGATCGTCTCGTGATACCCGCCGGTGTCGGTGTTCTCGACGCCGGTAGCCAGGTTGTAGGCCCGGATCAGGTCCGGCAGGTCGCGCTCGGCGACCAGGTCGGGCCGGCGCATGACGATCCAGACGGCGGCGGCGAAGTGGGCCGCGTGGGTCCAGCCGGCCTTGGGCAGGGTGCGGGCGATCATGCCCTCGCCGATGGCGGCGATCTCGGACTCGGTGGTGAACATCGGGTGGCTCCATGGAGGATGGCGGAGCCCGAAATGAAAGACCCCGCCGGTGGGCGGGGTTGCGGAAGAAGGTCGGGGCCGGCGGTGAGCCGCCTTCAGGTCCCGACCGGTCGCGCCGCAGCAGCCGCCAGTCCGATCGACGGGCGTTGCTGGATCCGGGGGCAGAAGGCGGTCGTGGCCATGGCCGGCAGATACCGCCGGTCTCCGATCCAGTCAACGCGTCCCATTTGACAACTTTTCTTTTCTATTGTCTGCTGTGAGGTATGACGACGCCCCTTGCCATGCTGGACGATGCGGACCACGTGAGGCTGGCCCTCTCGCCGATCCGTCGGCGGCTGCTGGAGGCCCTGCGTGAGCCGGCCTCGGCCGCGGCCCTGGCGACGAAGCTCGGCATGCCTCGCCAGAAGCTCGGCTACCATCTGCGCGAGCTGGAGGCGGCCGGACTGGTGGAACTGGTCGAGGAGCGCCGTCGGCGCGGCTTCACCGAGCGGGTGCTGGTCGCCAGCGCCGGCGCCTACATGGTCGATCCGGCTGTGCTGGGCGCGGCCGACGCCGCCCAGGTCCAGGATCGCTACGCCGCCGACCATCTGGTCCGCACCGCCGCCGAAGTGGTCCGCGACGTCGGCCGGATGCGCGGCGCGGCGGACGCCGAGGGCCGGCGCCTGCTGACCTTCACCCTCGAGGCTGAGGTCGCCTTCGCAGCCCCCGGCGACCTCGAACGCTTCGCCGACCGGCTGGCCGCCGCCATGGCCGATTTGGTGACGGAATTCGACACGCCCGGCGGCCGGCCTTTCCGCCTGATCGCCGGGGCCCATCCCGCCGCGGGGACGCGGCAGCGCAAGACGACGAAGCAGTAGGAGCGAGCACGATGACCGACCGGGTGCTGATCGACATGACCATCTCCGCCCCCGTGGCCGAGGTGTGGGAGGCCGTGCGGGACCCGGCCAAGGGGCTGCGCTGGTTCGGCTGGGACAGCGACAGCCTCGCCGAGGAGGTCGACTTCATCTTCGTCAAGCACGCCGCCGCGGACGAGGCGACCGGGACCATCCGGTTCGAGGGCACGCAGGACCGCTTCGAGATCACCCCCGACGGCCCCGGCGCGCGGCTTCGGGTGGTGCGCGCCGCCCCGGCGGACGGGGCGGCCTGGGAAGATGTCTACGAGGACATGACAGAGGGCTGGATCGCCTTCGTCCTGCAGCTGAAGTTCGCCATCGAGCGCCATCGGCTGGGCGAGCGGCGGACCCTCTACTTTTCGGCCCCGAAGGGGGAACGGGCCGGCGAGCGGCCGATGGCGGCGCTGGGCCTGGCCGACATGGCCACGGCGGCCGTGGGGACCGCCTACGACCGCACCCTGCCGACCGGCGACACCCTGAAGGGGACGGTCTGGTATGCCTCGAAATGGCAGGTCGCCCTCACCGTCGAGGCCTGGGGCGATGGCCTGCTGGACCTGCACGACGCCGGGTCCTGGTCCGCCGGCGGCGGCCATGGCGCGGGCATGGCCATCCTGACCACCTACGGCCTCGGCGAGGCCGCCTTCGCCGACCTCGAGCAACGCTGGAAGGCCTGGTGGGAAGCCCGCTTCCCCAGGCCGGCGTAAAGCCGCTAGACAGCGGGCATGACCGACGCCCGCTACGACTTCGCCTCCGACAACGTCGCCGGGGCCATGCCCGAGGTTATGGAGGCGCTGATCGCCGCCAATGCGGGGACGGCCTCGGGCTACGGGACCGACCATGTCTCGGCCCGGGCGGCGGACCTGATCCGCGCCGCCCTCGACGCCGACGCCGAGATCCGCTTCACGGCCTCGGGCACGGCCGCCAACGCCCTGGCCCTGGCCGCCCTGGCCCAGCCGCACGAGGCGGTGCTGGCCCACGCCCACGCCCATGTCTGCACCGACGAGACCGGCGCGCCCGGCTTCTTCGGGTCGGGGGTGGGGCTCATCCCTCTGCCCGGCGCGTCCGGCAGGATAGAGGCGGACGCCCTCGTCCAGGAACTGGCCAGGCCGGACGTCTCCTACCGTCAGCCGGCGGCGGCCCTGTCGGTGACCCAGGCCACCGAATACGGCACGGTATATTCGGCGGCGGAACTCGAGGCGCTGGTCCGGCCGGTCAAGGACAGGGGCTATGGCGTCCACCTCGATGGGGCCCGGCTGGCCAATGCCGTGGCCGCCGGCTTCGAGTTGAAGGCCATCGCGGCGATGGGCGTCGACATCCTGGTGATGGGCGGCACCAAGAGCGGCTCGACCCCGAGCGAGGCCCTGGTGCTGCTGAACAAGGACCTCGCCCACCGGTTCGACGCCCGGCTGAAGCATGCCGGCCAGCTCGTCTCCAAGGGCCGCTATCTGGCCGCGCCCTGGATCGGCCTGCTGGAAACGGGCACCTGGACCCGGCGGGCCGCCCACGCCAACGCCATGGCCCTGCGGCTGGCGGAGAAGATGCCCTTCCCCTTGCGTCATCCGGTCGAGGCCAATGGCCTGTTCGTCGAGATGGACGAAGCCGCCCTGGACCGCCTCAAGGCCCGGGGCTGGTTCGTCTATCGCTTCCTCGATGGAACGGTCCGCTTCATGTGCAGTTGGGCAACCACGCCGGCGATGGTCGATGAGCTGGGCGAGGCCCTCGATCAAATCCGCTAACCGGGCGAAACCCAAGTTGAGCCCTGCGGCCTCCGGTCGCCCTTTTCGCGAGCTGTTCGCAGGTCCATATGAACGCCATGTCCAAGCCGCCTTCAAACACCGCCGCCCGGCCGATCGGCCTGGGCATCAAGCGGGGCCTGCGCCATCGCTGCCCCAACTGCGGGGAAGGCGAGCTGTTCAGCCGCTACCTGAGGGTCGAACCCGAATGCGAGGCCTGCGGCCATGACCTCTCGCAATACCGCGCCGACGACGGTCCGGCCTACCTGACCATCCTGCTGGTCGGCCACCTGCTGGTCGCCCCCGCCTTCTTCTTCCCCTTCATGTGGGAAGTGACGCCCTGGATCATCGTCCCGGTGTCGCTGACCCTCCTGACCGCCGTGGTTCTGCTGCTCCTGCCGCGCATCAAGGGCGGGTTCCTGGGGGTGTTGTGGGCCAACCGGGTCACGAAGGACCAGGTAGCCTGAGGGTCAGCAGGTCGTCGGTGACCGTCATGTTGGCGATCAGCTCGCCTGGCCGGCTGTCCTCCTCCAGCGCATCCACGAACATCGCCCGCGCCTCGGGGTCGTCGTAGACCATCCTGGCCTCGAACGCCGCGCGCCAGGTCGCCTCGTCGGGCCATTCCGCATAGCCGATGAAGCGGCCGTCCTCGGCCTGGTGCAGGCGTGAGCCGAATGATCCGTAGATACGGGTGATGGCCCGGGTGCCGCGGCGCCAGGCTTCACGGAACTGCTCCTCCTTCTCGGGAACGACCTTCCAGGCGTAGACGGCGACGTACATGGGGCCTCCTCAAAGGAACTCGTGGGCTCTGTCGGGAATTGAACGGTCTAGACATCACGCTGTTCAAGGAACCACCCCATGAGTCTTGGCCTCATCCTGATCATCATCCTGATCCTGGCGCTGGTCGGCGCCCTGCCGACCTGGGGCCACTCGCGCTCCTGGGGCTATTATCCCAGCGGCGGCCTCGGCCTGGTGCTGGTCATCGTCATTATCCTGGTGCTGATGGGCTACATCGGCTGACGCGACAAAAGGACGTTGTCGGACGGCGGAACAACGTCCCCGTTCCCTTCTTCGGGGAACCTCGCTATAGCTGATTTCCAAGACCCGCCCGGCCGAAAGGCCGGGCGCCGCTGTTTCTGGAGCTACCCATGGCCGACCCCATCCTGATGCCGAAGGCCACCGCCGTCTGGCTGGTGGACAACACCTCCCTGACCTTCGAGCAGATCGCCGACTTCTGCGGGCTGCACCCGCTGGAGGTCCGCGGCATCGCCGACGGCGAGGTCGCCCGCGACATCCGCGGCGCCGACCCGATCACCAACGGCCAGTTGAACCGCGAGGAGCTGGACAAGGCCGCGCGGGATCCCAAGTACCGCATGCAGGTGCAGAAGAGCCGCCACGCCGAGCTCCTGAAGCCACAGAAGAAGGCTCCGCGATACACTCCGGTGTCGCGCCGCCAGGACCGGCCGGACGCCATCGCCTGGTTCGTGCGCAACCACCCGGAAGTGACCGACGCCCAGATCTCCAAGCTGCTCGGCACCACCAAGTCGACCATCGAGGCGGTCCGCGACCGCACCCACTGGAACAGCGCCAATCTCAAGCCGGTCGATCCGGTGACCCTCGGCCTGGTCGGCCAGATCGAGCTCGACGCCGTAGTCCGCAAGGCCGCCGACAAGAAGGCCAAGGACGACCTCAAGAAGGGCATCGTCCCGGACGGCCCGTCCCTTCGCCCGGCCGGCGAGGTCGAGGAAGTCCAGCCGGAGATCGTCGACGACGAGGACGACCGCGGGGACGACGTCGACCTGAAGAACGTGTTCGCCAACACCGGCAGCTCGCACGAAGACGAGGACGACGAGGACTAAAGCCTCCCCGCCACTGTCATCCTTCGGCCGCGTAGCGGACCGGAGGACCCATGGCAGGGGCGGGACCGCCTGGACTCCAAGAGGCAGGCACGGTTGTTCGCGCCATTCCTGATCATCCAGGCGCATGGCGGACGAATGGATCCTCCGGTCGCCCTGCGGGCGCCGAAGGATGACAACCGTGGTTGAACGAGAAGGCCCCTCCCCGGTGGTCCGGCGGAGGGGCGCTTCGCTTTAGTGCACCTGGGCCCGGAGGCCCTCGATTTCTTCCTTCAGGCGGAGCTTCTGGCGCTTGAGCTCCGCGATCTTCATGTCATCGGACGCCGGATGGGTCAGTTCCTCCTCGATCGTCCGATCCAGCTTCCTGTGGCGGAGATCGAGCTCCCGCAGACGGGCTTCCAAGGCCATGGTCTTTCGCCTCCTTGGCTATTAGCGCAGACTGAGTGAACACCCAGGACGGGTCTAAGTCCGTTCACAAGACCGCGAGGCTTCGCCCCCGACATGTCCGAGACACGCCGCCTGATCGTGGGAATCTCCGGAGCCAGCGGGGCTTTGCTGGGGGTCCGGGCCCTCGACGCCTGCCGCGAATTAAATGTCGAAAGCCACCTGGTGCTGTCGCGTTCGGCGGCCCTGACCATCACCCAGGAGACCGACCTCTCGGTCGCGGACGTCGCCGCCCGGGCCGATGTGGTCCACAAGGTGGGCGACGTGGGGGCCTCGATCGCGTCGGGCAGCTTCCGCACCCTGGGGATGATCGTCGCCCCCTGCTCGGTGCGGACGATGAGCGAGATCGCCACCGGGGTGACCTCGACCCTGCTCACCCGGGCGGCGGACGTGGTGCTCAAGGAGCGGCGGACGCTGGTGCTGATGGTGCGCGAGACGCCGCTGCACCTGGGACACCTGCGGACCATGGCCGCCCTGGCCGAGATGGGGGCGGTGATCGCCCCGCCGATGCCGGCCTTCTACGCCCGGCCGCGGAGCATGGCGGAGATGATCGACCAGGCCGTGGGCCGGGCTCTCGACCCCTTCGGCCTCGACTGGGCGCCGGTGAAGCGCTGGGGCGAGGACCTGCCGCCGATCCGGAGCGAGACGTGAGGTTCTGGGATTGGGCCCTGGCCGCCTACGACCGGCCGGGCGTCGCGGAGGCCTGCCTGGCGCTGCAGGACGACCATGGCCAGCAGACCGCCTACCTGCTGTGGGCGGCCTTCGCCGATCCGGAGGCCGCGGCGCTGGCCGAGGGAGCCGCGCTGGCGCGGCGGTGGGAGGGCGAGGTGCTGGCGCCGATCCGGCAGGCGAGGCGGGCCCTGAAGCCGGCCCTGCCCCCTGTCGGCGATGGCGAGCGGCTCAGCCTGCGCGAGGCGGTCAAGGCGGCGGAGCTGCGGGCCGAGCGGCTTCTGATGGAGACCCTGGAGGGCCTGGCGGGAAGGCCGGCCGCCCTTGGGGGCCCCTCGGGAGACCCCTCGGCGGCGTTGACGCGGGCGGGCGAGGCCTGGGGCCATCCGCCGCCCCCCGCAGCCCTGCATCGGCTCGCGAGCGCTCTGGCGTGAGCGCGGGCGGGTCTGCTATTTTGGTCCGATAACGGTGGCGTCCGGGAACAGCGTATGGCCGACGATCATGACCTGATCCACCTCCCCAACGTGGAGATCCGCGCCAAGCTGGTCGAGCTTCGCCAGCGGCACCAGGACCTGGGCGACGCGGTCGACGCCCTCGCCCTGATGCCCACGCCCGACCAGTTGCAGATCGCGCGGCTGAAGAAGCAGAAGCTGGTCCTGCGCGACCAGATCGTGAAGCTCGAGAACATGCTGACGCCGGACCTGTTGGCCTGAGCCGACGGGAGGCGCGCTCGCCAAGCGCCCCTGCATGGGGCGCCCGACGGCGCGGGGATAGAAGTCGACGAGCCGCCTACTGCGGCAGCGGCTCCACCGGCTCGGGGGCCTGTTCGGCGTCCCGGTTCAGGGACTCGGCGGCATCGGCGCGGGCGCGTTCGGCGGCAGCGCGGGTCTCGGCCGCGGCGGCGCGGGCGTCGGCGGCGGCGCGATCGGCCGCGATCTGGGCGTTGGTCGCCGCGGCGTTGTAGCTCGACTGGGCCTGGGCGGCGGCGGCGTTGTAGCCGGACTGGGCGCCCTCGATCAGCCCCTGGGTGCGGGCCTGTTCGGCGACAGCGGTGAGGTCGTCGGGCGAGACCTTGTCCTCGCGCCCGGTCGTGCCGACCATGAAGACCACGGCGATGATCGCGACCACGGCAACCAGGGCGGCGATGACCCAGGCGGCGGTGTTGTTGCCGCGGCGGGCGTCGGCGCGCAGATCCTCGCGGACCGCCTGGCGGGGAGTTTCCTCATAGATGTGGCCGGTTTCCCCGGGCTGGTCGCTCATGTCGGCCTCCTCATGCGTACGTCCACGATGGGCCGATAACGGGGGGCTCGGGGGGCGGTTCCGGGGTTAACCCTTTTGCAGAACAAGGGTGGCCCAGGCGTCACGGTGCAGCCGCCGTTTCAGGCGGAATCCGCGGGCCAGATAGGCGGCCCTTACCCGGCGCTCCTGGGTGCGCAGCAGGCCCGAGAGGATGGCGACGCCGCCGGGCTTCAGGGCCGTCCGGATGTCCTGCGCCAGGGCGACCAGGGGCGGGGCGAGGATGTTGGCGAACACCAGGTCGTAGGGGGCCGTGGCGGCCACCCGGCGGTGCGACAGGCCGGAAGCATGGACGAAGCGGGCCTTGGCCCGGTTCACCTGGGCGTTCTCGGCGGCGATGCGGACGGACGGCTGGTCGATGTCCGTGCCGACCGCCAGCTTCGAGCCGGTGCGGGCCGCTGCGATGGCCAGCACCCCCGTCCCGGCCCCGACATCGAGCACCTTGGGAAACCGCCGGCCCTTCAGCAGGTCGTGGAACACCCGCAGGCAGCCGGCGGTGGTGCCGTGGTGGCCGGTGCCGAAGGCCGCGCCGGCCTCGATGCGCAGCTGCACCGCGTTGGGCGGGGCCAGGCCCTTGTCGTGCAGGCCGAAGACGAAGAACCGGCCCTCGCGCACCGGCGGCAGGCCCGACAGCGACATGGCCAGCCAGTCGGCGTCGGCGAGGGCTTCGGTTGTAACCGTCAGTTCGTCCCAATCGGCCAGGACCGCGCGGATGCCGTCGGCCTCCTCGGCGGTGACGGGGAAGGCGTCGATGCGCCAGATCCCGCGATCCTCGTCCTCCTCGAGGATGGAGTAGGTGGCGCCCTCCAGCAGGGGGTTGGCGTCCATCGCCTCGGCGGCGGCCTCGGCGGCCTGGCGCGGGCCGCGGGCGATGATCTGGACGGCGTCGTCGACAATCTCGGTCATGGGCCGCGGGTTAGGGGGGAACGGCGGCCGGGGCAATGGCGACGGCGTTCCTTGCACCACGGCCCCTCGGCGGCTGGGGAGAGGTCCGGCAGTCCGACCGTTGAAATCGCTCAGGTTTTTCCGCCGAGACGGGGCTGACCTGCGATAGCGGCAGGTTGGAATGTTGCGGCGCCCGTCGGAAGGCGAGGGGGGTGTCGGAAAACGACCGCAGGTTTGTGAGAGAGTGGCAGGGCGGCGTGTCGGCCTGGCGGTTCAGCCGCCCATCTCGGCCTCGAAGGCGGCCATCGCCGCCGGCGGGGCGTCGGCTGGTTCGACAACCTCGGGGCCGAGGTCGGCCGGAGCCGTGTCGAGCCCGGCGAGGATGCCGCCGCCCTGGCTGGGGTAGTGAACGATGGCGTCGTAGGTGCGCGCCGGCGGGGACTCGGGAAGGTAGCTGGCCGGCTCCGCGGGCGGGAGATCCGCGGGCAGCGAGCGCCAGTCGGCCTCGGCATAGGCAGGCAGGGGTTCGAAGCTGGGTTGCCGGTAGAGGTGGTCGGTGCCGACCACATAGTCGGGGACGCCATAGGGATAGTGGATCGTGCCGCCGTCGAAGTCGCCGTAGGCCGAACGGCCGCTGTCGCCGATTGCGATCTGGGGGCCGCCGACGCGGTCCAGGACCAGCTCGGGACGCAGGGCGCCGCCGAGCATGAGGCCCGAGAGGGTGGCGACGCCGATACCGTAGAACAGAGACTTCATGCCGGGCGGACTCCGTACGCTCCCTGCACAGCGCGGAGGAACGTCGTTGGTTGCGTCAGGCCCGGACCGGGGAGTCGGGATCAGCCGGAGGCTTCACGCGTTGAACCGGCGACCTTGTCCCCTCCCCTCCCCAAGGAGCTCCCATGACCACCGAATATCCCGCCAACACCCGCGCCGACCTCACCCGCCCCAACGGCGCGGCCAACGAGGCCCCGCTTGGCGGCTTCCTCGACCGCTTCTTCGGCGGCGAGCAGGCCACGGCGATGAAGGAAGACCTCAAGGACCGGGCGCTCGAAGCCCGCGACACCCTGAAGACGGCCAAGACCAGCCTGATGGCCAGCGCCAGGGCCCATCCGCTGCTGGCCATCGCGGCGGTGGTCGGCGGGATCGCCGCCATCGGCCTGCTGGCCAATCCGGCGACCCGGCGGGCGGCGATCGCCGGCGGCGCGGGCCTGTGGGGCAAGTACGGCCACATGCTGAAGGCCAGGACGCCCGGCGCCTAGGGCGGACCCCGAGACCTACCCAAGCCTTCGATCCCGTGCGAAACCCCGGCAGGCCTTTTGTCTGCCGGGGTTTTCCTATGCTCGCTCGCCTGCTGTCCGCCCTCGCCGCCCTGCTGCTGATCGCCGGGCCGGCGCAGTCCACGACCCCGGAGCACGACAGCCTCGACCGGATCGCCGAGGACTTCGTCAAGCTGACCCTTGAGGCCGGCGAGCGCGAGGAGGGCTATGTCGACGCCTACTACGGCCCGCCCGAGTGGGCCGCCGCCGCCAAGGCCGCGCCCCGTGACCTGGCCACGCTGCGCGCCGACGCGCGCCGGCTGGCCGTCCGGCTGGACAAGGTGACGGTCGGCCAGGCGCCGCTGCAGGCCCGCCGGCGGGTGTTCCTGGCCGGCCAGGTGAAGGCGGCGGAGACGCGGCTGTCGATGGCGCTGGGGCAGAAGTTCAAGTTCGCCGACGAGGCGGAGGGGCTGTTCGGGGTACGGCCCGTGCTCAAGCCGCTCAGCCACTATGACGCCGTGCTGGCGCGGATCGAGACGCTGGTCCCCGGCGAGGGGCCGCTGTGGCAGCGGGTCGACGCCTACCAGAACCAGTTCGTCGTGCCGGCCGACCGGCTGGACGCGGTGATGCGGGCCGGAATCGCCGAATGCCGCCGGCGGACGGCCGCCCACATCGCCCTGCCCGACAAGGAGCAGTTCACCCTGGAGTTCGTGAAGAACAAGAGCTGGTCGGGTTACAACTGGTACAAGGGCAACGCCGTCAGCCTGATCCAGATCAACACCGACCTGCCGATCCGGGTGAGCCGGGCGATCGACCTGGGCTGCCACGAGGGCTATCCGGGCCACCACGCCCTGAACATGCTGCTGGAGCAGAAGCTGGCCAAGGGCCAGGGCTGGGTCGAGTTCAGCGTCTATCCGCTCTACAGCCCGCAGTCGCTGATCGCCGAGGGGACGGCCAACTACGGCATCGACCTCGCGTTCTCGGAGGCGGACAAGGTGGCCTTCGAACGGGAGGTTCTGTTCCCGCTCGCGGGGCTGGACCCGGCCGGGGCGGCCCGGCAGGTGGCGCTTGGCGAGGCGATGAAGGACCTGGCCGGGGCGCGGCTGACCATCGCCCAGATGTACCTCGACGGCGAAATCGACCGGGAGACGGCGATCGACCTGGCGCAGAAGTACCAGCTGATCTCGCGGGCGCGGGCCGAGCAGTCGATCAGGTTCACCGAGAACTACCGCTCGTACGTGATCAACTACGGGCTCGGCGAGGAGATGACCAAGGCCTACATCGAGGCCGCGGCGCCCGACGCGGCGGGGCGGTGGAAGGCGTTCGAGCGGCTGATCTCGGAGCCGACCGTGCCGGGGGATTTGTTGAAGCGGTAGAGTCTGCTAGAGAACGCCGTCATCGGGCCGACGGCCCGCCAACCTCAGCGAACAGGAGAGTGACCGATGTCCTACGCGCCTCGTAACTTCCTGAAATCGCAAGGTTGGAATGAATCCCAGACAGATCCGGGCGTGGCTGAAGGCCGCGCTCCTTAGACTTCGCCCCACGAGGGCTCACGACATTCACAGGGACAAGGCCGCGATCCGGCGAAGCCTCCGGCTGCCCCCGCGGCTTATGCGGGATATCGGGGCGGACGATGGATGAGGCGAGCCGGCCGCCGATGCGGTTCCTTCTCCCGCTTGTCGGGAGAAGGACGTCAGAGCGCCAGCTTCTCGAAGTAGCCGGTGAGTTCCAGGTAGCCCCTGGCGCCGTCGCCGCTGACGGCGCCTTCCCAGTAGACGGGGCCGCCGGGACGGCTGTCGAGTTCCTGGTCGTCGAACAGGGGCTTCAGGGTGAAGGTGCGGGTCCCTGTCGGCAGGGAGGCGGTGAGCCGCTGCTCGACGGGATAGAGGGCCTTGGTGCGGGGGGAGCGCCAGTGGCGGACCGGGGTGAACGACAGCTGGCCGGGGCGGAAGATGGTCAGCTGGCCGTCGCGGGTGCGGTGGCTGCCGCCCGTCCACAGGGCCTTGCCGGACGCATCGCGGACCTGGAAGGCGGTGAGGGCCGACCCGTCGGCCAGGTTGAGGCCGGCCCAATCCCAGCCGACGGCCGCGGGGTTCAGGAGGGTCGAGGACCATTCGCGGTCGAGCCAGGCGCGGCCGGCGACCGGAATCCGCCGGCCGTCGCGGGTGATCGCGCCGGTCACCGCCAACTGGGGCAGGCTGTAGTAGTGGCTGGCCTCGCTGGGGAGCGGGCCCTTGCGGCTGTAGCCGCCCTGGCCCTGCAGCAACGGCGGCTGGGTGGGGGTGAAGCTGAGGTCCAGGGCGAAGTGCCTGGCGGGGATCCTGGCCCGCCAGCGGTCGTCGGCGCCGCGCTTCAGGGACCAGTCGTCGAGGACCAGGTCCCCATCGGCGGCGGAGGCCTCGGCCAGGCCGAAGCCGGCGCGGGCGATGCGCTGGTCGTGCAGCAGGGCGCCGACCTTGGGGTCCGACAGGGCCGCGTGGGCGAAGAGCACCTGTTTGGCGGCGAAGGCGCTGGGGTTGGCCTGGTCGACGTCGGGGCGGGTGCGGAAAAAGGTGACCTGGAAGCCCTGGGGACCCGCGGGGGTGTCGAGCCAGCCGGTGACATACCACCATTCGGTGCGGAAATCGGGATGGGCGCCGTGGTCGGCCGGGAAGGCGATGGCCGTTCCGGGGGTGACGGGGGCGTAAACCGGGGAAACTCGGGCGGTATCGGCGGCGGCGAAGGCCGCGACGGCCAGCAGCAGGGCGAGAAGGCGGCGCATCACCAGTCCTCTCGCACGGCGCGGACGGCGTCGACGCTGAGCGCCCGGCGGCCGGCCAGCAAGGCGGTTCCGGCCGAGGCGGCGACCAGGGCGACGGTGACCACCAGGAACAGGCCCCAGGGCAGGCGGGTCTGCATGGTCCAGTGGAAGGACTGCGGGTTGACCACATGGATCAGCACCTGGCTCATGATCAGGCCGAGGGTGAGGCCGGCCGCGACCCCGACCGCCCCGAGCAGGGCGCCCTCCAGGGCCAGCATGGCGGTGATCTGCCGCTTGGCGACGCCCAGATGCCGCAGCATCCCGAACTCCTTGGTGCGGGCCAGGGTCTGGGCCGAGACGGTGGCGGCGACCCCGGCCAGGCCCACCAGGATGGCGACCAGCTCGAGGATGTAGGTGATGGCGAAGCTGCGGTCGAAGAGGCCGAGGGCTATGTCGCGGATCTGGGCCGGGCGGAGCATCTCGGTGCGGGCGGCGAGGTCGGGCGGCAGGGCGGCGCGGACGGCGGCGGCGACCCTGTCTGGATCCGCGCCGGGCGCGAGGCGGATGGAGGCCTCGCCCCGCAGGGCGTCGCCGGTCAGGCGGGTGTAGTCCTTGCTGGTCAGGACGACGGCGCCGTTCTGCCGGGCGTAGTCGCGCCAGACTCCCGCCACGAAGACCCTGGGGCTTTGCTCAAGGGGGAGGGTCACGGTCTGGCCGACCTTGAGGCGGTTGAGCCAGGCGGCGGGCTCGGAGACCCACACGGGGGTGAGCCCTGGCGGCGCAGCGCGGGGCGGGGCGACCATCGGGATCCTCGCCCCGGGGTCGGCGCGGGTGACCGGCTGGGCGACCAGGGCGACGGGCGGGGCGTCGGGGGACAGGCGCAGGGGGATGGCGCGGGTGAAGGCGACGCCGGCGACGCCCGGGACGCGGGCGATGGCGGCCTGGCCGGCGGGGTCGAGCCCGCCGACCTCCGAGGGACCGGCGAAGCGGATGTAGAGGTCGTCGGGCAGGATCTGGTGGAGCCAGTCGTCGACCGAGCCCCGGAAGCTGGAGACCATCACCGCCATGGCGATCATCAGGCTGGTGGAGGCGACGATGCCGCAGAGGGCGACGGCGGCCTGGGACGGGGCGCCCCAGAGGCGGCGGACGGCGAGCTCTGCGGCCGGGCTCCGGAGCGAGCGGGCCTGGAGCGGGGTCAGCAGCACCCGGGCCAGCCAGGGCATGGCGGCCACGCCCCCGGCCAGCAGCAGGGCCATGGAGACGTAGCCGAGCAGGGGGAGGCCGGCGATGGGCGGGGCCAGGGCGCAGGCGCCGCCGAGCGCGAGGAGGACGACGGCCAGGCCGACGCCCGGGCGGGCCGAGGGGTCGACGGCGTCGCCGACATTCTTCAGCGCCACGGCCGGCTGGGCGTTGGCGGCCTCGCGGGCCGGGATCAGGCTGCCGGCCAGGGCGCAGGCAAGGCCGAGCAGGAAGAAGACGCCGGCCGCAATGGGGGCGAAGACCAGGGTGGGGCGGCTGCCCTGGAAGTAGCCGCTGCCGAGGTCGCCGCCGAGCAGATTGAGGGCGGCGCCGGCGAGGAGCAGGCCCAGGCCGATGCCCAGCCCCGAGCCGGCCGCGCCGACGATGCCGCCTTCGGCAAGGACCTGGAGGAGCAGTGCGCGCCGGTTCATGCCGAGCACCCGCAGCAGGGCGAACTGGGCGCGGCGGCGGGCGACCGACAGGGACTGGGCGGAGAAGACCAGGAAGCCGCCGGTCAGCAGGGCCATCAGGGCCAGCATGTTGAGGTTGACCCGGTAGGCGCGGGAGAGGCTGTCGCTGCGCCGGGTCTGGCTCTCGCGGGTGACCAGCTCGGCCTGGGGCGGCAGGAGCCGGGCAATGGCCGCCGCCGTGGCCTGGCGGTCGGCGCCGGGGGCGAGCTTGAGGTCGATCCGCTGGAGTCGGCCGAGCTGGGCGAAGCGCCACTGGGCGGCGGCGATGTCGAGCACGGCGATGCGTCGCTCGGCGTCGACGCCCGGCAGCGGGCCGGCGATGGTCAGGGGCACGGTGCGGCCGCCGGCCGAGAGGGCGAGGATGTCGCCGGGGCGGCGGTCCTGCATCAGGGCCGGCGAAAGAAAGACGCTGTTCTCGTCGAAGGCTGCGCCGGCCCCGCCGACCGCGGCGCCTGAGGGGCGGCCGAGCAGGTTGGGGGTGATGTGGGCGGCGCGGAAGACGTCAAGGCCGAGCACGGTGAGTCCCCGCTGCTCGCCGGGGATGGCGCCCGTCAGCTGGACCACCGGGCTGGCGACCGCGACGCCGGGGGCGCGGGCGAGCTTTGGATAGAGGGCCTCGTCGAAGCCGGCGGGCGAAACCGACTGCACCTGCAGGTCGGCGTCGCCGTTGACGGTGGCGATGGCGCGGGAGAATTCGGTGAGCGCCGAGGCGTTGATCAGGTGGACCGCGAAACCGAGCGCGACGCCGACCGCGATGGCCAGGGCGGCGGTGAGGACGCGGACAGGCTGGCTGCGCCATTCGCCGAGGATCAGCCAGGCCAGGGCGCGGAGGCTGGGGGCGTTCATGCCCCTCCCCTCCCGTCATCCCGGCCGTAGCGCGCAGCGCGGAGAGCCGGGACCCAGGAGGGACAGGACGCGAAACTCGAAGCCGCGTGCGATCTTGCGGTGGCCCTGGGTCCCGGCTCTCCGCTTCGCTGCGGCCGGGATGACGGGGAAGAGTGGAAGGTCACGCCGGAGGTTCCCCCGGCTCCACCAGGTTCTTGGCGGTCAGCAGGAGACACCGGTCCGCCGCCGCCGCCACCTTGTCCGAATGGGTGACGATCAGGAGGGCGGCGCCGGCCTCGCGGGCCTGGACGGCCAGCAGGGCCATGATGCGGCCGGAGGTGTCGGGGTCGAGGTTGCCGGTCGGTTCGTCGGCCAGGATCAGGGCCGGCCGGTGGACCAGGGCCCGGGCGATGGCGACCCGCTGGAGTTCGCCGCCGGAGAGCTGGCGAGGGTAGTCGTCGCCCCTGCCCTGCAGGCCGACGGCGTCGAGGAGGGCGGTGGCGCGCGACAGGGCCTGCGTCGGCTCGGCCCGGGCGAGGACCAGGGGCAGGGCGACGTTGCGGGCCAGGCTGAGGTGCGGCAGGACGTGGAAGGCCTGGAAGACGAAGCCGATCCGGTCCCGGCGCAGGCGGGTGCGGCCGTCGTCGCCGAGGCTGGCCAAGTCGACGCCGTCGACCACCACCCGGCCGGCGTCGGCGGTGTCGAGCCCGGCGATTAGGTTGAGCAGGGTGGATTTTCCGACTCCGGACTCCCCCATCACCGCCACGAAGGCGCCGGCGGGAACGACCAGGTCCAGGCCCGAGAACAGCATCCGGCCGCCCGGCACCGACTTGGTCAGCCCCTCCAGGGCGAGCATGGGTGCAGCAGCGGGGCCGCTCACAGGCGGACCGCGCCGAACTTGCCCGCGTTGTAGTCCGCGATGGCCTCGCGGATTTCGTCGACCGTGTTCATGACAAAGGGCCCGTGGGCGACCACCGGGGCGCCGATCGGGTCGGCGTGGCCGAAGGCGAGGCGGGCGTCAGGCAGGCCCTCGATCTCCAGGTGGTCGCCGGCGAGGTCGAGCGTAACGAGGTTCCATTTGGGGATCTCGCGCCCGGCGATGCGGACCGCGCCGTCCACGACGTAGAGGAAGACGTTTCGCCCGGCGAGGCCGTCGAAATGGATGCGGCCGCCGCCGGCCAGGTCCAGGATCGACATGAAGACGCCGGTCAGGGTGTCGATCGGGCCGGCGATCTCGCCGTATGGGCCTGAGATCAGGTGCAGGCGGGCCCGGCCGTCGTCGGCCTCGTGGGTTGGTATGTCCCCGCGCTGCAGGCCGATATAGCGCGGCGGCGCCATCTTCAGCGCCGGCGGCAGGTTGACCCACAGCTGCAGGATCTCCAGCGGGCCGCCCTGTCGCTTGAAGCTGTCCGGGGAGACCTCGGCGTGGACGAGGCCGGAGCCGGCGGTCATCCACTGCACACCCCCGGGGCCGATGACGCTCTCGTGGCCGCCGCTGTCGAGATGCGCCATCTCGCCGGACAGGATGAAGCTGACCGTCTCGAAGCCGCGGTGGGGGTGCGGCCCGAACGGCAGGCCGCGGTTGTTCGGCGGATAGAGCTGCGGGCCGTGGTGGTTGAGGAACAGGAAGGGGTCGACCTGGTCGAGGCCGGGGCCCGGCAGCGGCCGGCGGGTTGTCAGGTCGGCGATGTCGTCCCGGCGGGCGGGATGGAGGGCGAGGACGGTCTTGTGCATGACGGCTTCCATGTCGTCGAAA
This sequence comes from Caulobacter sp., assembly GCA_035627755.1. GTDB lineage: Bacteria > Pseudomonadota > Alphaproteobacteria > Caulobacterales > Caulobacteraceae > Caulobacter. The sequence goes on from DASPLD010000036.1 coordinate 28,953, forward strand.
CGCACGGGGGCCACAAGCGGGTTTCCTTCCGCCGCCGCCGGTCCGACAATAGGCGGACAACGGGAGCGCCATGATGAAGTACCGCCAGCTCGGATCGAGCGACCTGCAGGTTTCCGAAATCTCGCTCGGGTCGTGGCTCACGGCCGGGGTCGGGGTGGAGAAGGACACGGCGATCCGGAATATCCACCATGCCCTGGATATCGGCATCACCTTCCACGACACCGCCAATGTCTATGGCCGCGGGGCGGCGGAGACGGTGACTGGAGAGGCGTTGGCCGGGCGGCCGCGGGACACCTACGTCCTGGCCACCAAGCTGTTCGGGGACATGGGGGGCGGCGACCAGGGGCTGTCGCGGGTCCAGGTGTTCAAGCAGATCGACGCCTCTCTGAAGCGGCTGCGGACCGACTATGTCGACCTCTACCAATGCCATCGGTACGACGCCAACACGCCCCTGGAAGAGACCATGGAGGCGCTGAGCGAGGTGGTGCGGGCCGGAAAGGCGCGGTGGATCGGCTTCTCCGAATGGTCGCCTCAGAATATCCGCGACGCGCTGGCCGTCCCAGGGGTGGAGAAGTTCGTCTCCAGCCAGCCGCAGTACAGCCTGCTGTGGCGGCGCCCGGAGAAGGAGGTCATTCCCCTGTGTGCGGAGAACGGCATCAGCCAGATCGTCTGGTCGCCGCTGGCCCAGGGAGTGCTGACCGGCAAGTACGATCCGGACGCGCCGCCGCCGGCCGACAGCCGGGCGGCCAGCGAAGCGATGGGCGGGTCGATGGCGGGCTGGATGCGGCCAGCCTACCTGCGGGCGGCCCAGGCGATGAAGCCGCTGGCGGCGGAGGCGGGGCTCAGCCTGGCCCAGTTCGCCCTGGCCTGGGTGCTGCGCGAGCCGAACGTGGCCTCGGCCATCGTCGGCGCCAGCCGGCCGGGGCAGCTGGACGACAACGCCAGGGCGGTGGAGGCCAGGGTCGATCCGGCGCTGTTCGCCAGGGCCGAGGCGATCGCCGAAGCCGCGCGCGGGGAGGCGGGCTGATGCTGGCCAGGACGCCGAAGACCGTCTGTATCGAGTGCGGCCTCGATTTCTGGGCGCCGGGCTTCGCCTACTATCACGACGAGATCGCCAACGGCCCCGCCTACTGGTCCGACCGGGGGCTGCTTTGCACGCCGATCTGCGCCACGGCTCACGCCCGCCGGCGCATGGCCGAGGGGACCATGCCTGTCGGGCCCGTGGACTGCCCGGTGGACGTGTTCGGCTAGGTCGGGTCGGGCGGATCGATCCGCCGCCAGCGGGCCTCGATCAGGGCGAAGGCGCCGAAGGCCGCCAGGCCGGCCCCGGTGAGGAACAGGATGGGCGAGCCGAACGGCTGGGCCTCCAGGGCCTGGAGCGCGCCGCCCAGATTGCGGGCCTCGGCGGCCGACATGCGCCAGCCGGCGCGCAGCAGGATGTAGCCCAGGGGCAGGAAGGCCACGCCTCTCGCCCCGTAGCCGATGCGCCCGACCCAGCAGGCCCAGCGGCGGGTGGCCTCTCGGCAGCGCAGGCGGGCGCCGAAGCCGGGGCGGAACAGCTGGACGAGGCCCGCGACCCCGACCGCGATCACGAACAGGCCCACCGCGATCAGCAGCCAGTGCCCGAAGGGAAGCTCTATGACGTCGCCGGCCATCTGGCGGGCCGACTGGTTCTCGTCGCCCTCGCCGATGTCTTCCAGTTCGTCCAGCAGCTCGAGCAGCGACCAGGCCAGGGCGCCGTAGGCCAGGCCGCTGACTGCCTGGCCCGCCCTGCTGGCCAGCGCCGCCGGCTCATGGCCCTGGCGGTCGGCGTCGAGGACGGCCTGCAGGCCGCGCCAGACCGCGAAGCCGATCAGGCCGGCGGCGACCGCGGCGATCCAGACCTGGCCGGCCGCCCCCTCTGCGAAGGCCGCCACGGCGCCCCGCGCGCCGGCCGGAGCGCGGGCCAGCTCCACCGCCGCCAGGGCCGCCAGGGCGCCGATGCTGAGGTAGACGAAGCCCCGCGCGCCATAGCCGGCGCGGGAGACCCACTCGAGGACGCGGGGTAGGTCCGGCTTGCGCCGACGTCCCAGCAGCCGGTCGAGGCGCGACCGAAGGGCGCCGATCAACCGCCGCTCGGGACCTTGGGCGCCTGGATGTCGGGGGCCTTGATGTTGACGTCGAGCTCCTTCTTCTCGGTCAGGCCGCCGCCGAACATCAGGAAGAGGCCGATCACCACCACCAGGACCAGCAGCCCGCCGACCACGAAGGCCAGACCTGAGTTGCTCCCACTACCTTCCGCCATGACGTGTTCCTTCCAGCCGATTGCCGGTTAACAGCGTCACGGGCGTGGGTTGGTTCCGGCCATGGCGCATCCGAGGCCGGCGGAGGCTTACCCGGCGCGTAATCGACCCGCCTCCCCGGCCCGCCCATGCTGCCTCCATCGACAAATGGAGGTGACGATGACCGTTCGACTTTCTTCCCTGCTGCGGCGCACGCTCGGCCTGGACGCGGCGACCTGCCTGGCGATGGGCGCGGCGATGACCCTGGGCGCCCTGCCGTTGGCCGGGCTGACCGGCCTGCCGGCGGCCCTTCTGATGATCGCCGGCCTGGCGCTGTTCCCGGTGGCCGGGCTGATGATCTGGCTGGCGCGGCGCCAGGACGCCCCCGCTCCGATGCTGTGGCTGGTGATCGGCGGCAACGCCGGCTGGACGGCGGCGAGCGTGCTGCTGCTGGCCAGCGGCTGGGTGCGGCCAACCCTGCTGGGGGAGGTCTTCGTGGTCGTCCAGGCGTTGGGCGTCGTCGGTCTCACCCTGGTCGAGTACGCCGGCCTGCGGCAGAGCCGGGTTGCGGCGGTCGCCTGACTGGCCCGCAAACGAAGAGGGCCCGCCGGGTGACCGGCGGGCCCTTGTCCGTCTCAGCCGTCGGCGGCCTTACTTGTTGCCGGGCAGCTTGCAGCCGCCGAGGTTCTTGGCCTGGACGCAGGACAGCACCTCGACCGCCTTGGTCCCGCCGCGCTGGTAGCCCAGCACGTAGGAGCCGTTGCCGTCGTCACAGTTGGCCTCGACGTACACCGCGTTGTCGGTGGCGCGGTCGAGGGTGCGGGTCTCGCGGACGTTGCAGGTGGTGTCCTTGAGCGACCTCAGGTCCTTGGTGATCTGGGCGTAGGCCAGATCCTTCTTGGTGAAGGAGCAGCGGTAGCCCTGGGCCTCGGCCACGGCGCAGTTGTAGATAGTCCCGGTCGAGCCCTTGAATTCGGCGATGGCGCCGTCCGCCCGGTCCGAGCACTTCAGTTCGACCACTTCCTTGTTGGGGACGGTGAAGATGCCGTACTTTTCGACCGTGCACTTGAAGCCGGCGTTGGTCGCCAGCCGGCTGTAGAGGCCGTTCTGCTCGGTCTTGGCGGCGCGGGCGTCAGTCAGGGTGCAGCCGCCGCCGACAAAATCGGCGTCGGCGCAGGCCAGGGCGCGGCTGAGAGTGCCGTCGGCCTTCTGCTCGACCATGTAGCCGGTGCCGTCCTGACAGGCGGCCTCGTACCAGGACTCGCCCTTGGTCGTGCTGAGCACGTAGCGGCGGTCCTTCATCACGCAGGCCTTGCCCGAGCTGGCCATCAGCTTGTCGACCACCGCCAGCTGGGTGGCGCGGTCGGTCAGCTCGCAGGCGACGGTCTGGCCGGCCTCGTAGTTGAGGCAGCTGTTGAGCTTGGCTTCGCCCGAGACGTTTGCCGGGGAGGCGGTCTCCAGGATGTAGCCCACGCCGCCCTGGCAGGCGACTTCCAGGAAGGTCTTGGTCGGGCTGGCGCCGATATAGCGGCTCTTCTCGACCACGCAGGCCTTGCCGGCCTTGGCGATGTAGGGGGTCAGCTGGGCCTGGAGGTCCAGGTTGCCGGGCAGCTTGCAGGCCAGGGGGCTCGGCTTGTCGCCGATCGGCTTGTTGGCTTCCCAGCACGGGGCGACCGTCGGGGCCGGCTTGGAGGCGTCGACGACCACCAGGAAGCCCATGCCCTGGTCGCAGGCGACCTCGAAGTAGTCGGTCTTGAGCTTGGTCTTGGGGTCGGTGCCGCTGACCACGTAGCGGGCGTCGGTGATGTTGCAGGTGACGCCGGCGGTCTTGGCCAGGGCGGGCGCCTCGGCCATGCCGCGGGTGCGGTCCTTCTCGGCGATGGCGCCGGCGGCCGCGGCGGCATCCTTCGGCTTCTTCTGGGCGGCGCTGGTTGTCGCCCCGGCGGCGACCATTGCGAGGATGACGGCGGCGGCGACGCCGAAACGGTTGCGACTCATGGACCCTGAGCTCCTGGGGGGTGGGCTGTTGTTTTGGGCGGTTAAACGCCCGGTTCCTCAGGGGGTCAAGATGGCTCTAGTAACCGGCGCAATTGCGGCGCGGGGCTGAACGGCCGATGATGGGCGCGTTCATCGGGGAGCAAGCCAAGTGCACGACGGCGTGGAAGACATCTCGGCGGAAGTCCGCCGCCCGAAGCTGGACTATCCGTTCGAGACCGGGCCGACGCCCGGGGCAGGCGACGCAGTGGAAGTCCGGCCAGGCGTGCTGTGGCTGCGCCAGCCGCTGGGGGGGCCACTCGGCTTCATCAACGTCTGGGCCCTGGCCGACGGCGAGGGCTGGGCCATCGTCGACACCGGCCTGCAGACGCGGGAGACGGCGCAGGCCTGGCGTGAGGCCTTCAAGGGCGCGCTGGGCGGCAGGCCGGTGACCCGGGTGATCGTCACCCACCTGCACCCCGACCACATCGGCCTGGCCGGCTGGATGACCCGCAAGTTCCAGTGCCGCCTGTGGATGACGCGGCTGGAGTACATCCAGTGCCGGATGCTGGTGGCCGACGCCGGCCGCGAGGCGCCGGAGGATGGGCTGAAGTTCTACAAGGCGGCCGGCTGGGACGAGGACGCCATCGACAACTACCGCGCCCGCTTCGGCGGCTTCGGCAAGGCCATCTACCAGCTGCCCGACAGTTTCCGGCGGATGACCGACGGCGAGGTCATCCGGATCGGCGACCACGACTGGCGGGTGGTGACCGGCAACGGCCATTCGCCGGACCACGCCTGCCTGTGGTGCGAGGCGCTCGGCCTGTTCATCAGCGGCGACCAGGTGCTGCCGCGGATCAGCAGCAATGTGTCGGTCTTCCCCACCGAGCCCGACGGCGACCCGCTGACCGACTGGCTGACGTCCCTGGCAAAGCTGAAGGCGACGGTCCCGGACACGGTGCTTGTCCTCCCGGCGCACAACGACCCGTTCCACGGCCTGCACGCGCGGCTCGACCATCTTGCGGCCGGGCACGAGCGGCAGCTGGCGCGGCTGGAGAAGTCCCTGTCCGAGGCGCCCAAGCGCAGCATCGACGTGTTCGGCAGCCTGTTCGCCAGGCCCATCGGGCCCGAGCTGATGGGCATGGCCACCGGCGAGAGCCTGGCGCACATCAACTGCCTGATCGGCCGGGGACGGGCCGTCGCGGAGGCGGACGCCGACGGGGTGACCTGGTATCGGGCGGCGTGAAGGGGGCATCATAGGATGAGCGGTTCGAACCTGGGACGACGAGGCGCGCTGGGCCTGCTTGGCGTTGGCCTGCTGGCCGGGCCAGCCGTCGGCAGGCCGGCGGCGGGGGACCCGGCGGCGGCGGTCGCCGACTTCCACGGGGCCCTGGCCCGCGGCGACGGGGAGGCCGCGGCGGCCCTGCTCGCCGAGGAGGCGGTGATCTTCGAGGAGGGCCATGTCGAGCGCAGCAGGGCCGAGTATGTCGCCGGCCACCTGCCGGCCGACATGAAGTTCAGCGCCGCCGTTCCCGCCACCGTCACCAGCCGAAAGACCACCCTGGCCGGAGACATGGCCCTGGTGCTTACCGAGGGAGCCATGCGCGGCGCCTACAACGGCAAGGCGGTTGACCGGATCTCGATCGAGACCGTGGTGCTGAGGCGCGGCCCGGGCGGGTGGCGGATCGTCCATATCCACTGGTCTGGCCGGCCGGCGTAGAGCCTCGGGCCCGAGGACCAAGGCCTGTCTGCGTTCCAGCGGCGCAATGATCAGGGGCGCTTGGCGACGGCGGCCTTCTAGCCTACAACTGTAGATCGGAGGGTGGTCATGCGAATTGTCGGCATGCTGATCGCGGGAGCAGCCGGGCTGTTCGTCGGGGCGCTGGGCGTAGCCCTGGCCTTCAACCTGCTTCCGCTGCCGGACGCCAGGTCACCCCTACGGATGGCGCGGATGGAGCGGTTATCGACCCAGACTCTGGGCGAAGCGCTGCTGGGCAAGGTGGCGGGCGGCTTCGTGGCCGATTCACGAGCCCACTCGCCCCTCAAGCACGGCGTGGCCTTCTACGACAAGCCGACAGCCTACGGCGACTACCTCTGCACGGTTCGGATGTATGCTGTCTCGCACCGCGTGGTGAACGGCGAGCCGATGCCGTGGGGTGAGGCGATGATGTGGGTCGATACGGCCTACGGCATCTGGCGCGATCCGTCCGATCCCATGACGGTCGAGCCGGCCCGACAGCAGGCCTGCGCGCGCTATCGCGACTTCGGGCATCTCATCTGGGGCGACGCCGCCAATCGGGGCGCGTTCATGATGGACGCCGCGCGCGATGCCAGTCGCGCCGGCAAGGTCATGTTCAAGGTGTCCTGCGTGAACGAGGGCGCGCGCGGTTCCCCGTCATCTTGCAATGGTCTGGCGCTGCTTCGGGAGATTGACCTTCGCAAGATTTCTGGAGCCCACGGGATCTCCCGAGTAGAGGAGTCTGACGGCAAGAGCGCCATTCAGATCGACGACGTCAGGATGCCCCTGGCGAACAAAGATGGTCATCCGGCTGAGCGAATCTTCAGGATTACCAGCCGCCAGAGGTTCGGCAAGGAAGACAGCGATGGGGGCGTCATTCTGGCGGTCGACATTAGCCATGAAGTCTTCTGAGCTGATCGGATTAGGACTTCAACCGCGGCTCGTCAGGCCTAGCCGGGCTCCAGCGCCTCGATGAAGACGCCCATGTTCTTGATGTACTC
>DASPLD010000037.1:0-17009 GCA_035627755.1 Caulobacter sp.
CCCGGTTCCTGGAAGCCGACCTGTCGGGCGCCAAGCTCGACGGCGCCGACCTCACCGGCGCGGAAATGGAAATCTAGCCCTACATCCCGCGTCGCAGCGGCAGCAGGTCGGGGAAGTCGCCGTCCCGCTTCTCGGCCTTGGCCTTGAAGGCCTCGGCCATGTGCGGGCCGCTGAACATGCCCGTCTGCCAGACGGCGATGTAGTCCAGCGCATCCTTGATGGTGTGGTCGCGGGCGTAGTTGATCATCACCTTGCTGCCGGCGACCGCCAGGGGCGCCTTGGAGGCGATCTCGCGGGCGGTGGCCAAGGCGTGCTCGACGCAGGACTCGTGGCTGTCGAAGACGCCGTTGACCAGGCCGATCTGCTCGGCCTTGCCGGCGGGCAGCCGCCGGCCGGTGTAGGCCAGCTCCCGCACCCAGCCCTCGGGGATCAGCTTGCACAGCCGCGGGAAGGTGCCGACGTCGGCGGTCATGCCGATGTTGATCTCCTGGATCACGAAGAAGGCGTCCGCCGTGCAGTAGCGGATGTCGGCCGAGGAGGTCAGGTCCACGGCCCCGCCGACGCAGCCGCCCTGGATCGCCGCGATCACCGGCATCCGCGCCTCGTCCAGGCAGGAGATGACGTCCTGCAGGTGGCGGACGTGGTAGCGGAAGCTCTCGTTGGCGTTCTCGCGGTCTTCCGGCCGCGACCCCGTGGTGCTCCCGCCCCCGCCGAACACCGCCAGGTCCATGCCGGCGCAGAAGTGCTTGCCCGTCGAGGAGAGCACGATGGCCCGGGCGCGGGCGTTGTCGCTGATGTCCTTCACGATGACGATCAGCTCGTTCCAGAAGGCCCGGGTCATGGTGTTCAAGTCATTTGGGCGCTTCAACTGGATATGGGCGACCTTGTCCTCGATGGTGACGGCGAAGCAGGTCCAGTCGGTGGTGGTCGCGTCGACCGGCGTATGGGCGTTCATGGCGGTCCTCCCGTTTGGTGCGAGCATGGCGCCCTGACGCGGCGAAAACCAAGCCTCTTGCTTGACGTGGGGGCGGTGGGTCATGAGCGGGGGGATGACCGATATTTCCGCGCCGCCCGGACCGGCCTTCCGCCGCCGCCGCATCGACCTGAAGAGCCCGACCGGCGACGGGGTGATGACCGGCATCGAGATGGGCCCGCAGGACCGGCCGGTCGACCTGGTGTTCAACCACGCCAACGGCTTCAACGCCCTGACCTACCGCCGGCTGCTCAGTCCTGTGGCCGACCGCGGCTTCCGGGTTCTGGCCGTCGACCAGCGGGGCCATGGCCGCAGCGAGCTGGAGGCCGATCCCGGCGACGGCCACGGCTCCTGGCTGGGCTACCGCGACGACCTGATCGCGCTGCTGGAGGCGCTGGGGACGCCGCCGAAGTTGGTGGCCGGCCACTCCATGGGCGGCACGGCGGGCATCCTGGCGGCGGGCGTGCGGCCGGACCTGGTCAGGCGCCTGGTGCTGCTCGACCCGGTGGTGATGCCCGAGGGACTGGCCCAGTCGCTGGGCCCCGACGGCTTCAGGAACTCGCCCCTGGCGACCGGGGCGCGCCGCCGCCGCAACCTGTTCGACAGCCGGGAGGCGGCGCAGGCGGCCTACCAGGGCCGCGGGGCCTTCAGGACCTGGCCGCCCGAGGTGCTGGCCGACTACCTGGCCGACGGGCTGCTGGAGCGCGAGGACGGCAGCCTGACCCTGGCCTGTGCGCCGGCGTGGGAGTCCGCCAATTTCGCCGCCCACCACCACAATCCCTGGGAGGCCTTCTTCGCCTCGGCCTGCGAGATTCGCATCCTGCGGGCCGAGGAGGGCTCGACGGCGAACATCATGGAGCGGGCCGACGAACTGATCGCCACCGGCCGCATCCGGGTCGAGACCATCCCCGGGACCAGCCACTTCCTGCCGATGGAGGTTCCCGACCTCGCGCGGGCGGCGCTGCTGGAGGCGCTAGAGGGCTAGGCCAGGCTTCGCCTGCGCCCTCAGGGCCGCCTGCGCCGGAGGCGCGATCGGCACCACCTTGCGGGCGTCGAGGTCGAAGGTGATCGCCACCGCCTCGCTGGTCCCCCAGACCTTGCCCGTGCCGGGCTCCAGCATCCAGTGGACCAGCCGCATGGTGCGGGCGTCGGCCCCGACCAGGCCCGAGCGCAGCTCGAACCGCTCGCCGGCCCGGGGCCAGGCGAGCTGGACCAGCCGATACTCCAACACGGCCCCGCCGGTCCGCGCCGGCCGGCTCGGCGCATGCTCGGCCACCGCGGCGCGCAATGGCCCCACCAGCCGGCCGATGCCGTCGGAGACCCGGCCGATGAACAGTTCGGGCCGCATGCGGCCGAAGGCGTCGCAGTCCTGCGGGGCGATGGCGCCGAGCCCGATCCGCATCAGCTGCAGTTCGTCGGCGACCGCCGGGCCGGCGACCGTCTCGACCGGCGAGAGGTCCAGGCTGCGGGCCCGGGCCTGCTCCGGAATCTCGACGACCAGCGCTTCGGCGCTCCGGCGGGTGCGGTCGGACCAGGGGAAGGCGGCGCCCTCGCCGGCCGTGGCGTGGACCACCACGGTCTGGAAGCTGGCGCAGACCTCGCCGGTGGTGGAGTGAATCAGCAGCTGAACCAGCCGCGCCTCGCTCTCGCCGACCTCCGCCACCCCGCCGACCATGTGCAGGGCCGCGCCGGCATGCGCCTCCCGATGGAAGCGGATGTGCTGCTCGCGCACCAGCAGGGTGGAGGCGGCGTTCTTGCAGAAGGCTTCGGGCAGGCCGATCAGGGCGGCCAGGGTCGCCAGCCCCTCGACCGCCTTGGCGACGTAGAAGCGCACGTTCATGTGCCCCATCTCGTCGCATTCCCAGGTGTTGACGCCCCCGCGCCAGATCTCGGGCCAGCTCTCCGGCGTATTGGCCATCAGGCGCAGTTGGCGCAGAGGCCGTGAGCCTCGATCGTCACCGACTGCACGGTGAAGCCTGGGCCCCTGGCGGCGGTCTCGATGCTGTCGAGCACCGCCGGATCGATCTCGCGCGTGGCGCCGCAGCAGTCGCAGATCAGGAAGGCGGCGGCGTGGTTGGCCGCCCCCTCGCCGTGGCGGCAGGCGACATAGGCGTTGAGGCTCTCGATGCGGTGGGCGAAGCCCTGTTTCGACAGGAAGTCCAGCGCCCGGTAGACGGTCGGCGGCTTGGCCGGGGCGTCGGCGGCGAAGGTGGCGATCAGGTCATAGGCCTTGACGGGCTGGCCGGCTTCCAGCAGCTGCTCCAGCACCCGCCGGCGCGGGGCGGTCAGCTTCTGGCCGACCTCGGCGCAGCGGCCGTCGGCGGCGGCCAGTTCGGCGGCGAGCGTCTGGCCGCTCAGGCCTTGGCTGTGATGGTCGTGGCCGCAGGACATGGCCAAGAGGTAGCTACGCCCGGGCCCTAGAGCAACCCGCGCTCAATCGTCCGACCAGGTCAGCTCCACCTGCGAGCCCCTACCCGAGGGGCTGGCGATGACCTGCATGGCGCCCTTGCCCTCGCCGCTGTCGCCGGCGGTCAGCATGTGAACGCCCCCGCCGATATCGGCGTTCATGGTCACCGGCTTGCCGGCCGCCTTCACCTTGTCCTGGTAGAAGGCGATCACGGTCCCGGGCGGGGCGTCGGTGCGGTAGATGACCATGCCGCCCGGGCCGACTCCGCTCTCGCCGACCGCCGAACTGGCGACGATCGCGCCGGGATAGAGCGGGGCGTAGGCGGGGGTGGCCAGTTTGGCGGCGGCCGGGCCCACAGAGACGACGGCCCCTTCGGCGGTCAGGGTCTGGCCGGGCCCCAGCGGAACGGCCGGCGCCTGCGGGGTCTTGGCAGCTTCAGGCGCCGCGGCGACCGACGGATCGGCCGGGGGCGGCGCCTCTTCGCGATCGGAGCGGCCGCAGGCGGTGAGCAGGGCGACCGCGCAACCGGCGGCCAGGAAGAAGCGGGTCTTGGACACTTTCAGGAACGCTCCCGACGATCATTGACGCGAGACTGAACAGTCCGGAGCCCATAAATCAACCGCCGCCTGGGGGGTACCCCAGGCGGCGGTCGAAACTGTGGCCGCCGTCCGCCTTAGGCGAACAGCTTCTGCCAGCGGCGCTTCTCGCGGCTCTTCCAGGCCCCGCGATGGTAGGCGTCGGAACCGATCAGCGGCACCACGGTGGTGGCCTCGGCGAACACCATCTGCTCGAAGGTGGTGTCCACCTTGCCCCAGCTGGCCGCCTCCTTGAGGGTCGAGGAGGAGCAGGCGCCGTCGCGCACGTCGGCCACGGTGATCTGGACCGCGTACTTGTGCATGTCGGCCTCCACGCCGAGGATCTCGGCGCAGACCACGGTGTCCTGGGCGAAGTTCTTGGGCACGCCGCCGCCGACCATGAACAGGCCGGTGGTGCCGGCGGCGATCTTGATGTCGGTCAGTTCGCGGAAGTCGGCGATGGCGTCGAGCATCATGTAGGGCTTGCCTTCCTTGGCCCGCTCCTTCTGGTGCTTGACCAGGCCGAAGCCGGCCGAGCTGTCGACGAAGGCCGGGCAGAAGATCGGCACGCCTTCCTCGTAGGCCGTCTGGATCAGGCTGCCTTCCTTCTTGGCGTTGCCCTCCGAAAGCCACTTGCCCATCTCCCAGATGAACTCGCGGCTGGAGTAGCCGCGCGGCTCCAGGCGGTTGGCGATCTCCAGGATGGTGTGGTCGCAGGCCTGGAGCTCTTCCTCATCGATGTAGGTGTCGTAGATGCGGTCGATGTAGTTCTCGCGCAGCACGTTGTCGTCCACCGGGCCGGCGGCCTGGTAGTGCTTGAAGCCCAGGGCCTCGAAGAAGTCCATGTCGACGATCGAGGCGCCGGTGGCCACCACCGCGTCGATCATCCCGAACTTCACCATGTCGCGGTAGACGTGCATGCAGCCGCCGGCCGAGGTGGAGCCGGCCAGGATCAGCCACGGCGAGCAGTCCTTGTCCTCGAGGGCCATGTTGAAGATGTCGGCGGCCCGAGCGGTGTCGCGGCTCGAGAAGCTCATCTTGCGCATGGCGTCGACGATCGGTCGGGCGTCGAAGCTGGTGATGTCGACGTGCTCGACGGTCGTACCCAGCAGCTGGGCCTTCATGTTGGTCGGGGGGACGGGAGCGTTCATCGCTTTCAGGTTTCCCTTGAGGTTTTGAGCGCCCGTCACAAAAGCATCCGCAGGCCCGGACGGAGCGACGGGCCTGCGGGAGGTCTATAGCGAACTAAACGGCCTACTTCCGCCGACGTTTCCTGCCCTTCGGCCGTGACAGCCGGACGACATTGCTCGCCGGCCTGGGGGCCGGGATCGAGCGGCGGGCCAGGCCGAACATCGAGGCCATCGGAGCGTCCGACACCTCGACCATCTCGGTCTCGCCAAAGCCGTTGAACCGGGTGGTCATGGCGACGCCATAGGCCCCCAGCATCCCGATCTCGATGAAGTCGCCTTCCTGGATGTCGGTCGGCAGGTAGAACGGTCCCGGCATGTGGTCCATGGAATCGCAGGTCGGGCCGTAGAAGCGAAAGGGCTTCAGGTCGCCCTCGACTTCCTGGGCGTCGGCGCCTGCGCCCCGGTACAGCTTCACCGGAAAGGGCCATTTGACGTGCGCCGCGTCGAACAGCGAGCCGTAGCTGCCGTCGTTGAGGTACAGCGCCTCGCCCTTGCGCAGTTCCACGCGGGTCAGCAGCGAGGTCGATTCGGCGACCAGAGCCCGGCCGGGTTCGCACCACAGCTCGGTGGTCTCCGAGACCGGCATCTCGTTGAAGCCGCGCTCGATGGCCGCGAAATAGTCGTCCATGTCCGGCGGGATCATGCCGGGATAGACCGACGGGAAGCCGCCGCCCACGTCCACGACATCGGCGAACACCCCGGCCCGGACCAGCGAACGGCTGATCTGGGCCATGGCCGCCTGGTAGGCGGTCGGACGCATGCACTGGCTGCCGACGTGGAACGACACCCCCATCAGCTCGGTGGTCGCCTGGCGGGCGGCCAGCAGCAGGCCGGGCGCCTCGAAGGGCGACACCCCGAACTTGCCGGACAGGCTGAAGTTGGCGCCTTCGGCGTCGACGGCCATGCGGACGATGAGATTCAGGTCGCGCGCGCCGCCGGTGGCGTCGAGGATCTTGGCCAGCTCCTCATGGGTGTCGAGCGCAAAGGTGCGCACGCCGTAGTCGAAATAGGCCTGCGAGATCGCCCGGCGGCTCTTCACGGGATGCATGAAGGCCATCTGCGAACCCGGGGCGTATTCGGCCACGAGCGCGATCTCCGGGATCGACGCGACGTCGAACCGGGTCACACCATTCTGGACCAGGGTCTCGATCACCCAGGGCGAAGGATTGGCCTTCACCGCGTAGAGAACGTCACCCTTGAACTTCGTCTGGAACCAGCGCGCTGCTGCAGCTACGGCATCGCGTCGCACAAGGGCGACGGGATGTTCCGGAGACCGCTCGCGGACCAGGTCCAGGGGCGTATGGTACGTGTGCAATTCACGTAACCCCCTGTTAGCAGTTAAACCCAGGCCGGCGTTAGCAGCGATGAGGACAACGGGGTCCGCCGGAGCCGCGCGATATGGGGTAATCGGACCCCCATGTAAAGCGTTTTTCGCGCGCGTTTCGTCGCGCTTGCCCGCAGCGCCGCCCAGGCGGGCGGGTGAGGTTGCAGGAGGGCCGCCTGATAGCGTAACCCTCTCAGGCAATTAACCCCGGCCGCGCGCCCAGAAGAGACACATGACGCAAGACGCCGTTCTCCAGGTCCGGGGAGTCTCCAAGACCTTCGGCACGCGACGCGCCCTCGACGGCGTTTCGCTGGACGTCAGCAAGGGCGAGATGGTCGCCCTGATCGGGCCCTCGGGCTCGGGCAAGTCGACCCTGCTGCGTTCCATCGACGGCCTGCAGACCATCGACGGGCCGTCCGGGACGATCACCGCCTTTGGCACGGCGACCCAGGCCAAGGGCCGGGTCGGCGACAAGGTGCGAGACGCGCGGATCCGAATCGGCTTCATCGCCCAGCAGTTCAACCTCGTTGGCCGGCTGTCGCTGTTCACCAACGTGGCCCTGGGATCGCTCGGGCGGATTTCCTTCCTGCGCGGCGTGCTCGGCCAGTGGCCGGACGAGACCAAGCAGGCTGCCATGCAGGCCCTGCAGCGGGTGGGCATCGCCGACTATGCGGGCCAGCGGGCCAATACCCTGTCGGGCGGCCAGCAGCAGCGCGGCGCCATCGCTCGGGCCCTGGTCCAGAAGGCCAAGATCGTCCTGGCCGACGAGCCGGTCGCCTCGCTCGACCCGGTGTCAGCCCGCAAGGTTATGGAGATCCTGCGCGAACTGAACCGCACCGACGGACTGACCGTGATCGTCACCCTTCACCAGGTCGACTATGCCCTGCGCTACTGCGACCGTGTCGTCGCCCTGAAGGCTGGCAAGATCGTCTACGACGGTCCGCCCGGTGAGCTGAAGAAACCCAAGCTGATCGAAATCTACGGCCCGGAATTCGAGGACGTCTTCTGGGAAGGAGCCCCGCAATGATCCGTCGCGCCCTGCTAGGCGTCGCTGCCGCCCTCACGCTCGCCGGCCTGGCCGCCTGTGGCGGAGGCGGTGAGAAGGCTGCCAAGAGCAACGAGGTCACCTTCTCGATCCTGTCGACCGAGTCCGCCCAGAACATGGAGGGCTATTGGGAACCGATCCTCAAGGACATGGAGAAATCTACCGGCCTGACGGTGAAGCCCTTCTTCTCCTCGAGCTACGGCGCCCTGGTCGAGGCCATGCGGTTCAAGCAGACCGACGTGGGCTGGTTCTCCAATCGCTCCGGCCTGGAGGCCGTGCGCCGGTCGAACGGGGAGGTGTTCGCCCGGACCTTCGACGATTCCGGCACCGACGGCTACCGCTCGATCATCGTGGTGCGCAAGGACAGCCCGATCACCGCGGCCGACCTGCTGAAGTGCGACAAGAAGCTCAGCCTGGGCATGGGCGACGTGAAGTCCACCTCGGGCAACCTGGCGCCGATGGCCCTGTTCTTCACGCCGGCCGGCATCGACCCGGCCGCCTGCTTCAAGAACCTGCTGGTCGCCAGCAACTACCAGGCCAACATGTTCGCCGTCGCCAACGGCAAGCTGGACGTTGCCATCGCCAACTCCACCGCCCTGCAGCTCAGCCTGGCCCGAGGCGACAAGCAGACCAGCCAGCTGAAGGTGATCTGGCAGTCGGACATCCTGCCGGAGGACCCCATGGTCTGGCGCAAGGATCTCGATCCGGCGGTCAAGGAAAAGGTCCGGCAGTTCTTCCTCACCTACGGCCAGGGCGACACGCCGGAGGCCGCCAGGCAGCGGGAGAACATGAAGCGGCTCAGCATCGGCGGATTCCGGGCGGCGGACGACAGCCACCTGCTGTTCGTGCGCAAGATGGAGGCCGGCGAGGAGCTGGGGCTGGCGCGCCGGAGCAGGGACCCGGCCAAGATCGCGGCCGCCCAGAAGACCCTGGACGCCGTGGAAGCTGAAATCGCCGCCGCCGCCGCCAAGGCCGGCGCGGCCGGGACCAACTAGCCGCCCATGTCCCAGGACACCGCCACCCTCACGCCTCCCGTCCGGCCGCTGTCGGCCCGCGGCTTCGACCTTCTCATCTGGGGCGGCCTGGCCGTCCTGCTGGTGGTCAGCTTCGGCTCCGCCGAGATCAACAAGTTCCCCGAGCTGTTCTCCGGCTCGGGCAACATGCAGACCTTCGCCAAGGAGTTCTTCGCCCCGTTCAACCCGACCCGCGCGGACTTCCCCGAGGCGGCGATGAACGCCAAGTGGGGCCTCTACGTCTCCAAGATGTGGGAGACGATCCAGATGGCCCTGTGGGGCACCTTCCTGGCGATCCTGGTGGCCATCCCGCTGGGCCTGCTGGGCGCGCGGAACATCACGCCTGTCTGGATCCAGCAGCCGATCCGGCGGGTCCTCGATCTGGTGCGCTCCATCCCGGACCTGGTGCTGGCGGTGATCTTCATCACCGCCGTGGGCCTTGGGCCGTTCGCCGGGGTCATGGCGATGATGTTCAACACC
Source organism: Caulobacter sp. (assembly GCA_035627755.1). Classification (GTDB taxonomy): domain Bacteria; phylum Pseudomonadota; class Alphaproteobacteria; order Caulobacterales; family Caulobacteraceae; genus Caulobacter. The sequence goes on from DASPLD010000037.1 coordinate 9,008, forward strand.
GGCGGGGTGCTGGCCAAGCTGTTCGCCGAGGCGGTCGAGTCCATCGACAAGGGCCCGGTCGAGGGCGTCCGCGCGACGGGCGCCGTGAAGCTGCAGGAGATCGTCTGGGGGGTCATCCCGCAGGTGGCGCCCCTCTGGACCGGCTATGCCCTGTACCGGTTCGAGAGCAACAGCCGGGCGGCCACGGTGCTGGGCCTGATCGGGGCCGGGGGCATCGGTCAGGTGCTGATCGATTCGACCAACAGCTTCGCCTATGACCAGACCGGCTGCATCGTCCTGGTCATCGTTGTGGCCGTGTCGATGATCGACCTGCTCAGCCAGGCCATCCGCACCCGGTTGCTCTGATCACGGAGGAGGTGGGCCGGCTGTCGCCCCACTGTCGCAAACCTTTCGTATGGCGCTCACGACACTACAGGAGCGCCCGATGAACCGCCTGCTGGCCGCCGCCACCCTGAGCTTCGCCGTGGCCGCGGCGGGCGCCGCCCAGGCCGCGCGGGACTATGTCTGGGCGGCGGGTTCCTCGACGGTCTTCCCCTATACCACCCGGGTCGCCGAGACCTTCGCCCGCAAGACCGGCGCCCGCACGCCGAAGGTCGAGAGCCTGGGCACCGGCGGGGGCATCAAGCTGTTCTGCGGCGGGGCGGGCGACGCCTTCCCCGACATCGCCAACGCCAGCCGGCCGATGAAGGCCTCGGAATACGACGCCTGCGTGAAGAACGGCGTCACCGACATCATCGAGCTCCGCATCGGCTACGACGGCATCGTCCTGGCCATGGACAAGCGGGCCGCCGACCTGAACATCAAGCTCGAGCACCTCTACCTCGCCCTCTCCGACGAGGTGCTGCGCCAGGGCCGGTTCCAGGAGAACCCCTACGGGTTGTGGAGCCAGATCGGCGCCGGCCTGCCCCCGATCAAGATCCTGGTCTATGGACCGCCCCCGACCAGCGGCACCCGCGACGCCTTCCTGGAGCTCGGCATCGAGGCCGGCGCCCAGCGCTTGCCGCCGCTCAAGGCGCTGAAGGGCGAAGACGAGAAGGCCTTCAAGGCCAAGGTCGATCCCTTGCGCAACGACCGCTGGATCGACGCCGGCGAAAACGACAACGCCATCGTCCAGACCCTGACCCGCACCCCGGGCTCGGCCGGGGTGTTCGGCTACTTCTTCTACGAGGAGAACCGCGACAAGGTGAAGGTCGCCAGCATCGACGGGGTCAAGCCCAGCTTCGAGACCATCGCCTCGGGCAAGTACCCGCTGTCGCGCTCCCTCTACATCTATGTGAAGGCCTCGCGCCTGGACCTCACCCCCGGCCTGCGCGCCTTCGTCCGGGAATACTGCTCCGACGCCGCATCGGGCCGCGGCGGCTATCTGCAGGAACGCGGCATGATCCCCCTGCCCCCGGCCCTGCATGAACAGGTCAAGGCGCAGGTCAAGGCCGGCAAGCTGATGAGCCGGCCGGCGAAGTAGCGATTGATCGCAGGGCCACCGAAACCTTCGTCATCCCCTGACACAAGCCCGGGGACGACGGGGTCGGCGGTCACGCCTGCATGGTCCAGCCCTCGACGCCCATCGCCGCCTGGCGGCCGGCCTCGGAGCGGGTGGGGTGGGGGTGGCAGATGCGGGCGATGTCCTCGGATGCCGCGGCGAAGGCCATGGCCACGCAGTATTCCCCGATCATCTCCCCGGCCTGCGGGCCGATGATGTGGACCCCGAGGATGCGATCGGTCTTCGCATCGGCGAGAACCTTGGCGAAGCCTTCGGTCTCGTGGTTGATCTTGGCCCGGCTGTTGGCGGTGAAGGGGAACTTGCCGGCCCTGTAGGCCACGCCCTCGGCCTTCAGCTGGTCCTCGGTCTTCCCGACCCAGGCGACCTCCGGATAGGTGTAGACCACGCTCGGCACCAGGTCGTAGTCGACATGGCCCGCCTTGCCGGCGATCAGTTCGATGCAGGCGACCGCGTCCTCCTCGGCCTTGTGGGCCAGCATCGGGCCGTGGATGGCGTCGCCGATGGCCCAGACCCCCTCGGCGCTGGTCCTGAAGTGGTCGGTCTCGATGAAGCCGCGCTTGTCGGGGGTGATCCCGACGCTCTCCAGCCCCAGGCCTTGAGTGAAGGGCCGCCGGCCGATGGCGACCAGCACGTAGTCGGCCTTCAGGGACTTGGCCTCGCCGCCGGCGGCGGGTTCCAGGGTCAGTTCGACGTCCTTCTTGCCGGCCTTGGCGCTGGTCACCTTGGCGCCCAGTTCGAACTTCATGCCCTGCTTGGTCAGCGATCGCTGGAAGGCCTTGGCGGTCTCCTCGTCCATGCCCGGGGTGATCCGCGGCAGGTATTCGACCACCGTCACCTCCGCCCCGAGGCGCCGCCACACCGAGCCCAGCTCCAGGCCGATGATGCCGGCCCCGATGACCACCAGGCTCTTGGGGACCTCGGGCAGCGACAGGGCGCCCGTGGAATCGACGATCCTCTGCTGGTCGACCTCGACGCCGGGCAGGGGGGTGGGCTCAGAGCCGGTCGCGATGACGATGTGCCTGGCTTCGAGGACGGATTCGGAGCCGTCCTCCGCCTTGACCGCCACCTTGCCCGGCCCAGCGATGCGGCCCCAGCCCTTCACATAGTCGGCCTTGTTCTTCTTGAACAGGAACTCGATGCCCTTGGTCAGGGCGGTCACGCTCTCGGCCTTCTGCTTCATCATCTGGCCGAGGTTGAGCTTCGGCGCGACCTCGATGCCCAGCGTCGCGAAGTCCCTGCCCGCCAGTTCGTACAGCTCCGAGGCATGCAGCAGGGCCTTGGAGGGCATGCAGCCGACGTTCAGGCAGGTGCCGCCCAGGGTCCCGCGGCCCTCGACGCAGGCCACCTTCAGCCCCAGTTGGCCGGCCCGGATCGCCGCGTTGTAGCCGCCGGGGCCGCCCCCGATAATAACGACGTCGTACTGGGCCATGGGCCTTCAATTTCCCTACGGTTCGCTGTGCGCTGCATATGGCAAATCCCGCCGCCCGATGCGAGGGCGCAGCGGCGATTTCGCCACGGCGCCGGTTCGAGCCGCGCCGACCGCGCGGCTCTCAGCCTCGACCCCCGTGCGAGATGGGGCGGACCGGGAAGACGGGACGTTCTGCAGTCACAATACGGCAAGGATTCCAGGGAATTCGTAAAAAGTCATTTGGCGACATAGTATGTTCGACAGTCGACATATAATATACATCACTGACAATATTTGTCGAGAGAAAGTAATTGTGATATCAATTCGCTACATTCAAAAAATGCAGGGCGCTGCGCGCTGCCGGGGCTAAAAACAGCCCTGTGGAATCGAGGTATTTTGTGGAATTTCGAAACTTTCTGCTGTCGGCCGTCTCGCCGGCCGACATGCAGGTCATCGGACCGATGTTGACGGAGATTTCGTTCCAGCGCGGCGAGGTGCTCTATGAAGAAGGCGGTCCGGTCGCCAGCGTCTACTTCCCAAGCTCGGCGGTGCTGTCGGTGGTCACCGTCATGCGCGACGGGCGGTTCGTCGAAAGCAACACGGTCGGACGCGAGGGCGGCGTGGGGCTGCTCGAGGCGGCCAGCCGGGCGGGCTCCCATCACCGGGTCTTCGCCCAGGCGCCCGGCAGCGCCATCCGCATGGCCGCGGCCGCCTTCCGCAATCGGGTCCGGGACAGTCCGACCTTTGCGGGCCTGCTGTTCCGCCACTCACTGGCGGACGCCGCCCAGACCCGGCAGTTCGTCGCCTGCAACGTCCTTCACGCGGCGGAGCAGCGGCTGGCCCGGTGGCTGCTGATGACGGCCGATCGGATCGGCGCCGACGCCTTCGCCCTGACACAGGACTATCTGGCGGTAATGACCGGCGTGCAGCGCACGACGGTCAGCGCCCTGGCCTCCGACTTCAAGGACCGCGGCCTGATCCGCTACAGGCGCGGCAACATCGAGATCCTGGACAGGGCCGGCCTCCAGGCCGCGGCCTGCGAGTGCGCGGAGATCGTCCACCAGCTGTTCATCCGCCGCGGGGAGGCGACCTAGAGCGCGTGCCGATTGGTGGGAACCGGTCGTCGGATCAAACGCGCGACCCCGAAAGACCTGGAGCGGCGCGGTTTGATTCCATCAAATTGCGCCCTGCTCTAGGGCGGTGCGAGCAGTCCGGTGGCCTGGGCGAGGATGCTTGACAAGGCGTCGGAGGGCGCAAGGTCGTCCCTGGCCATGCCGCCCGCCTCGACCAGGGCGAGCAGGCTGGCCCGGCCGCGGCTCAGGCGGCTCTTGACCGTGCCGATCGGCACGCCGGCGATCTCGGCGGCCTCCTCGTAGCTCAGGCCCGCGGCGCAGATCAGGATGATGGCCTCGCGCTGCTCGTCGGGCAGGCAGGCCAGGCCCCGGCGGACCATGTCCAGCTCGAACCGGGCATAGGGATCGTCATGGGCCGCCAGGGTCCGCTCGGCCTGGTCCGGATCCAGCCGGGCCTCCCGCCCGGCCGCGCGGCGGGTGCTGAGGAAGCGATTGCGCAGGATGGTGAACACCCAGGCCTTGAGGTTGGTGTTGGGGCGGAAGCTGCGCCAGCTGTACAGGGCGCGGTAGAGGGTCTCCTGGGCCAGGTCGTCGGCCTCGTCCCGGTCGCGGCAGAGCGAGCGGGCGAAGGCGCGCATGGCCGGGATGAGCTCCAGAAGCTGTTCCCGGAACTGGGCGTCGGGGGGCGCCGGCCAGGCGCCGGCGCCGGCGTTGTCGGTCAACGTCATGAGATCGTCCTGAAGTCCGGCCGCCCGTCACGGCCTCTTCTTCAATGCGACCTGCGGTGGCCGGTTCCATGGAAAGTCTTATGTCTGTTCAACGACATAACAACCTGTTCGCGTCCCTAGCCGACGTCTCGGCGGGGCATCCGGGCCATGGCCCAGGCGAGCCCGAGCGGGATAGCCAGCAGGGCCGCCTCGGCCAGCAGCAGGGTCTGCAGCGCCGAGCTGTCGCCGCCCACCCGGCCGATGAAGACCCAGGAGATCGCGTCCAACCCGAAGGCCATCAGCGCCAGCACCAGGCCGGCGGCGGCCTCCTTCTTGGCGATGTTCAGGGCCACGAAGCGCAGGATCAGGGCGATCACCCAGATGCCGGTCGGCTGGAAGCTCCAGGACCGGATCGCCGGCTCGACCAGCTCGCCGAACGGCAGCAGTCCGGCCAGGTCGATCAGGAAGGTGAAGCCGAACATGTCCGCCAGATGCGGGGCGGCATGGAAGGCCAGCAGAACGGCGATGATGGGGGCCGCCAGGGCCGAGAGCAGGCCGCCCTTGCGCACCGTCCCGACGGCGGGCGGCTTGACGGCGCGGGTCGGCCGCGGCGGGCCGGTCTCCACGGTCGGGGCGCGGAAGCTCACCGCCTGGTCCAGCGAGGCCCGGCCGATGTCCAGGTCGCGGCCGCCGCGCGACCACGGCCACTCGACGCCGCCCGGCTCGACGATCGGCGCGAACTTGGCCTTGGCGGACTGGACGTTCGCCGACCTGATGTAACCCGACCTGTTTTCCGCCATGGGCGCACCATGCGCGCCGCGGGATCAGACGTCCAGCAGCAGCCGCTGCGGGTCCTCGATGGCGTCCTTGACCTTCACCAGGAAGGTGACCGCCCCCTGGCCGTCCACGACGCGGTGGTCGTAGCTGAGCGCCAGGTACATCATCGGCCGGATGACCACCTGGCCGTTCACCACCATCGGCCGGTCCTGGATCTTGTGCATGCCCAGGATCCCCGACTGCGGGGCGTTGAGGATCGGCGTCGACATCAGCGAGCCGTAGACCCCGCCGTTGGAGATGGTGAAGGTTCCGCCCTGCATGTCCTCGATGGCCAGGTGGCCGTCGCGGGCCTTCTTGCCCAGGGCGCCGATCTCCTTCTCGATCTCGGCCAGGGACATGGCGTCGGCGTCACGCACCACCGGCACCACCAGGCCCTTCTCGGTGCCCACGGCGACGCCGATGTCGTAGTGGTTCTTGTAGATCAGGTCCTGGCCGTCGATCTCGGCGTTGACGTCGGGGATGGCCTTCAGGGCGGCGACGCAGGCCTTCACGAAGAAGCTCATGAAGCCGAGCTTCACCCCGTGGCTCTTCTCGAAGACGTCCTTGTACTGGCTCCGCAGCGCCATCACGGCGCTCATGTCCACCTCGTTGAAGGTGGTCAGCATGGCGGCGGTGTTCTGCGCCTCCTTCAGCCGGCGGGCGATGGTCTGGCGCAGGCGGGTCATCCGCACCCGCTCCTCGCGCTCGTGGACGGCGCGGGCGGCCGGCGCGGCCGGGGCGGGAGCCGGGGCGTTGGCCCGGGCCTCGAGGGCCGCCAGGGCGTCGCCCTTGGTGATGCGGCCGTCCTTGCCGGTTCCGGCGACGGCGGCCGGGTTCAGCCCGGTCTCGGAGACGATGCGCTGGACGCTGGGGGCCAGGGGCAGCGGGTCGTTCTTCTGGGTCGGGGCGGTCAGGTCGGGCAGGGGACCCGAGGTCGCCGGCGCCTGGCCCTTGGCGGTCTCGGGCTGGCCCTCGCCGGCCGGAGCGGTCGCGGCGGCCGGGACGGTCTTGGCAGGCGCTTGGGCCGGCTCCTGCGCGGGCTTCGACGCCGCGGCTGCGCCGCCTTCGCTGACCTTGCCGAGCACCGCCCCCGGGGTGACCGTATCGCCGTCGTTCGCCGCGATGCTCTCCAGCACCCCGTCGGCCGGGCTGGCGACCTCGAGGCTGACCTTGTCGGTTTCCAGCTCGACGAGGATCTCGTCCTTCTTCACCGCCTCGCCCGGCTTCTTCTTCCAGCTGGCGACCGTCGCTTCGGTGACGGATTCGCCCAGGGCGGGGGTCATGATGTCGGCCATAGATCCTTACTCGTCTGTCTGTTCGTGCGGTCGCCGGGGGAGCCGGCCTCAAGTCTTCAGGCGAAGGCGTCGTTCAGGAACGCCTCGAGCTCCTTCATGTGCCGGCTCATCAGGCCGGCGGCGGTGGAGGCGCTGGCCGGGCGGCCGACATAGCGGGCCCGCTTGGCCTTGATCTTCATCCGCTCGAGGGTCAGCTCGAGCCAGGGATCGACGAAGGTCCAGCCGCCCATGTTCTTCGGCTCTTCCTGCACCCACACGAGCTCGGCGTTGGGGAAGCGGTTCAGAACCTGCATCACCGACTTCATCGGCCAGGGATAGAACTGTTCGATCCGCATGAGGTAGACGTCGTCGCGCCCGGCCTTGGCCCGCGCCTCCACGAGGTCGAAGTAGACCTTGCCGGAGCAGGCGATCACCCGGGTGATCTTGTCGTCGGCCCGCAGGGTGATCCCGCCGACGTCGCAGCCCGCCTCGGCCCCGTCGACCATCACCCGGTGGAAGCTCGCCCCATCGGCCATGTCGGAGAGGTTGGACACCGCCTTCTTGTGCCGGAGCAGGCTCTTGGGCGTCATCACGATCAGCGGCTTGCGGAACTCCCGGTGCACCTGGCGGCGCAGGACGTGGAAGTAGTTGGCCGGGGTGGAGCAGTTGACCACCTGCATGTTGTCCTCGGCGCAGGACTGCAGGAACCGCTCCAGGCGGGCCGAGCTGTGCTCGGGGCCCTGGCCCTCGTAGCCATGGGGCAGCAGCATGACCAGGCCGCTCATCCGGAGCCACTTGCGCTCGCCGCTGGAGATGAACTGGTCGATGACCACCTGGGCGCCGTTCACGAAGTCGCCGAACTGCGCTTCCCACATGGTGAGCGTGTTGGGGTCGGTCAGCGAGAAGCCGTACTCGAAGCCCAGCACCGCCTCCTCCGAGAGCGCCGAATCCAGCACCTCGAAGTGCGCCTGGTTGGGGCCAAGGTTGCGGAGCGGGAAGTAGACCTCCTCGGTCTTCTGGTCGACCAGCCCCGAATGGCGCTGGCTGAACGTGCCGCGCACGCTGTCCTGGCCCGACAGGCGCACCGGATAGCCCTGGTCGAGCAGGGTGGCGAAGGCCAGGTGCTCGGCTGTCGCCCAGTCGATGCCCTCGCCCGCCTCGATCGCCTCGCGCCGTGCGCCGATCACCCGCTCCACGGTCTTGTGCGGCGTGATCCGCTCGGG
>DASPLD010000038.1:0-5262 GCA_035627755.1 Caulobacter sp.
CGGACGGTGCGCGACAGCGCCGCCATGCTCGACGCCACCGGCTATCCGGAGCCCGCCTCCCCTTACGCCCACCCAGCCAAGGAGCGGCCCTACCTGGAGGAGGTCGGCCGCCTCCCGGGCAGGCTCCGCATCTTCTGGTCGGCCGACACGCCGAACGGCAAGCCGATCAGCGACGAAGTGCGCGCCAGGCTCGAGGAGACCGCCGCCACCCTGAAGGCGCTGGGCCATGAGGTCGTCGAACAGGGCCTCGGTGTCGACTTCCGCACCCTCTATCGCGCCCAGGCCCTGGTCTCGGCCAGCAACTTCGCCGCCGGCATGAGGCGCTGGATCGAGAAGATCGGCCGGGAGCCGGGGGAGGGCGAGATCGAGGGCCTGGCCCGCCGCGGCTACGAGGCCGGCCAACGGATCACCGGCGAGCAGGCGATGTGGGCCTGGCAGCAGCTGCGCCTGATGAACCGCGAGATCCTGCGGAACTTCGAGAGCTTCGACGTCTTCCTCTGCCCGGTGCTGGGGACGGTCCCGCCGAAGCATGAATTCCTCGACACCCTCACCGACGACCTGCGCAGCTTCGACAAGGCCCAGTCGGCCACCTTCCCCTTCACCCCGCCGTTCAACTTCACGGGCCAGCCGTCGCTGAGCCTGCCCCTGCACCAGTCGGCCGAGGGCCTGCCGATCGCGATGATGTTCACGGCCCGCTACGCCGACGAGGCGACCCTGTTCCGCCTGGCCGGGCAGCTGGAGAAGGAGATGCCCTGGAAGGACCGCCGGCCACAGGTCTGGGGCTAGGCGCGGTCGCGTCCCGCCTCCCCTTTATGGGGAGGGACAGCGGGGCGAAGCCGGCAGGGTGGCGGACTCGAGCGGTAGAGCGCTTTTGCATCCGACTTCCCCACCCTGACCGCATCGGGGTCGGTCCCTCCCCATAAAGGGGAGGGAGGGAATCAGGCGTCTTCTTCCGACTTGGCCGGACCCGCCTCGAAGCTCTTCGGCGCGCGCGGACGGCGCTTGGGCTTGGCGGGCGCTTCGGCGGCTTCTTCAGGCGCGGCCGGGGCCGAGCGCGACAGGAAGCCGGGCAGTTCGGAAACGGCGCCGTCCTGACCGCGCAGGCGGGGCGAGGGCGCCCGCGGTTCGGCCGGGGCGGCGGCCATCGGTCCGGAGGACTGCGGCTCGATCACCGCCAGGGGATCGCGCGGCTCGTCGCGGTCCCGGCGGTCGCGGTCGTAGCGGCTCCTGCGCCCACCTTCGCGCTCCTCGCGGGGGCGCTCCTCGCGGGGGCGCTCGTCGTCCCGCGGCCGGTCGTCCCGGTCGCGGAAACGGTCTTCGCGGGGGCGATCGTCGCGCGGCCTGTCATCGCGCGGCCTGTCATCGCGCGGCCTGTCATCGCGTGGGCGGTCATCCCGCTGGCGATCATCCCTGGGCCGGTCGTCCCGGGGCCGGTCGTCACGGTCCCGCCAGCGGTCGCGGCGTCCGCCGTCCTCCCGGTCCCGGGGCCGGTCGTCGCGGTCGCGCGGGCGATCGTCGCGGTTCTGGCGGTTGCCGTCGAAGCGGTCGCGGTCCCGGTTCTGGGGGCGATTCTCGAAGCGCGGACGCTCCTCGCCCTCGCCCTCGGACGGCTGCTCGGCTTCGGCGGCGGGAGCCTCCGGCGCTTCCTCGTGCTCGGCCTCGAAGTCGATGTCCATGCCGGAACTGTAGTGGTCGCGGCCGATGATGTCGGTGACCGGCCGGTTCGGCTGGATGGCCCGGATCAGCCGGAAATAGTGTTCGGCGTGCTGCAGGTAGTTCTCGGCCAGCACCCGGTCGCCGCCGGTGGTCGCGTCGCGGGCCAGCTGCTGGTACTTTTCGAACACGCTCTGGGCGGCGCCGCGGACCTTGATGCCCTCCGGCCCGTTGGAGTCGTAGGCGCGGTTGGCGTTATGCTGCTGGGGCTTGTTACCGGTGTTCCGGTTGCGGCCGCGCTGCCGCTTCATGCCCTTGAAATCTCTCATGATGTTCCTGTCGCCGGGCGCGCTTGGCCGCCCGTATGGCTTTTTCAGACCTGGGTCGGACGACACGCCGTCCGAAGTTGTCCTGTAAGAGTGATCCTGTGTCCCGCCCGGCTCGCCGCCAATTGGCCCGCGCGCCCGCCGCTTCAGGTGACCCCGGTACGGTTTCTAGGAGTGGGAACGATTCAGGATGTAGCGCTTCAAACCGCCGTTTCCAAGGGGTTTTTGAAACCGGTGACCACACGGTCGCGGGTGGCGAGGTCCTGGACGGTGCGCAACCGGGACGCCCCGGCCTCGCGGAACAGGGTCTCGACCGGCGCGGACTGGTCGTGGCCGATCTCCACCGCGAACAGGCCTCCAGGCCGGAGCACCCGCAGAATCTCCGGCGCCAGGATGCGGTAGGCGTCCAGCCCGTCCGGCCCCCCGTCCAAGGCCAGACGCGGCTCATGGTCGCGCACCTCCGGCTCGAGGGTGTCGATCTCGGCGCTGCGGATGTAGGGCGGGTTGGAGACCACCAGGTCGAACTGATCGTCGCCCAGCCCCGCCGTCCAGTCGCCGCGCAGGAAGGCGGCCCGGTCGTTGAGGTCAAGGTTGGCGGCGTTCTCCCGCGCCACCGCCAGCGCTTCGCTGGAGCTGTCGATCCCCAGCCCCTTGGCCGCGGGCCGCTCGGCCAGGATGGCCAGCAGGATGGCGCCCGAGCCGACCCCCAGGTCCAGCATCGAGAAGGCCATCCCCTCCGGAAAGGCGGGCAGCACCACGTCGAGGATGGCCTCGGTGTCCGGCCGCGGGGTCAGCACGTCGGGGGTCACCGACAGCATGATCTTCCAGAACCCCTTGCGGCCGAGGATGTGACTGATCGGCCGCCGGCGCAGGCGCTGGCCGACGTAGTCGTCGAGGACGGCCTGCTGCTCCGGCGTCACCGCACGGTAGGGGTCGGTGAGGATGTCCATGCGGCTGGCCCCCGTGGCGGCCTCCAGCATCAGCCGCGCGTCGATGGAAGGCTGGTCGATGCCGGCGGCCTTCAGGGCCGATTGGGCGGTCTTCCAGGCGGTGACGAGGTTGGTCATGGGCTTTCCGGCAGAAGCTCGACGGTGTCCCCGACGGCGACCGCGCCGCCTTCGGTGACATGCAGGTAGAGGCCGCAGAGGATGTGACCATAGTGGTTGAACAGCTCGGCGGGCAGTTCGGTGTCGCGCGCCGCCGTCGCCGGGTCGACGTCGATCGCGGCGCACCGGACGATGGGCTTGAAGACCCTGGCGGCAGCGCCGCCGAGCGACAGGGTGCGGGCCGTCCAGTCGTTCTCGGCCCAGGCCGGCCAGCCCTCGACATAGAGGTTGGCGCGGAAGCGCAGCGGGTCCAGCGGCCGGCCGATCCTGCCTGCGAGGTCGCGGACGCTGGCCAGGTTGATCACCGACACGTCGCCCTTGGGATGGTCCATGAACCTGTGGCCGTTCGGGCCGGGCAGGACCTTCAGCGGCCCGGTCGCCGCCTCGCCCAGGAAGTCGGTCAGCCAGAGGGCGAAGGCCTCGCGACCGCCGGTCTCGCGAAGATCGCCGGCGAAGGCCGGCCGGCCCTCGGCCTCGGCGGTCAGCATGCCGCTGGCCTCGTCGTAGCGGGTGCGGGCCTTGGCGACCTCCGCCATCTTGGCCAGCACCGCGAACTGCATCTTGGGCACATGGGTCGGCGCCGCGGGGTCGAAGTCGCTGGGCCCGTCCTCGACGACATAGAGCCGGTCGCAGGGAAACGGACCGCCGGCGACCAGATCGGCGCGCGACAGCGGCTCGGGCGTGAAGCCCTTGACCGGGTGGCGGTAGAGGCCGGTGACGATGGCGCGCATGGCCGCTCAGTGCCAAAGCCGCCGGCCGGGGGCAACCCCAGGGGCCCGCCGGTGTTTCGGCTTCGGAGGTGCTGGATGGCGTTGTTGGAGGGGTTCTTGCCGGGCCGGCGCAAGGCTCCGCCGCGCAAGCTGGCGGGAAGCATCGGCCGGGCGGCCTATCGACTCGGGGCCTGGGCCGGCCGGCAGGACTGGCGGTCCGCGCCCGGGGCCGCGGCCCGCTGGGCCAGGACCCGGCCCTACGGCCTGGTCCTCTGGATCGCCCTCATCGCCGCCGCCGGCCTCTGGCCCCGTGGCCGGCCGGCCAACGCGCCCCAGCCCGGCGAGAAGGCTGTGGCCGGCGCCTCCGATCCCCGCCGCATGAGCCCCGACGCCTTCGAGGCCGAACAGCCGGGCCGCGGCCGAGTAGCCATCCGGCCGCGGCAGATCCCGGTCCTCGGGTGGCGCGACATCCTCTGGCGCACCGCCAGGGAGACCCTGCAGGACAAGATCCCCAGCGAGGCCGGCGGCGTCACCTTCTATGCCCTCCTGGCCATCTTCCCGGCCATCGGCGCCTTCGTCTCCCTCTACGGCCTGTTCGCCGACGTCGGCACGGTGCGCGAACAGCTGGACGACATGCGCTACGTCTTCCCGGCCAGCGTGATCAGCATCGTCGGCGACCAGATGCTGCGCCTGGCCACCGCCCACGAGGCCAAGCTCTCGACCGCCTTTGTGATCAGCCTGCTGCTCTCGGTCTGGAGCGCCAGCGCCGGGATGCGGGCGCTGTTCGAGGGCCTCAACGTCGCCTACGACGAGGCCGAGAAGCGCCCCTACTGGAAGCTGATCCTGCTGACCTACGGCGCCGCCTTCGGGGCTGTGCTGTTCCTCACCCTGGCCGCCGGCCTGCTGGTCGCCCTGCCGGTGGCCTTCGACTTCCTGGGGCTGGGGGCGGTCATGGCCTGGTGGACCCCGATCCGCTGGCTGGTGATGCTGGCCGTGGCCACCCTGGCCTTCAGCCTTCTCTACCGCTTCGGCCCTTCGCGGGCCCGGCCGCGCTGGCGCTGGGTGACCTGGGGGGCGGTGGTCGCCGCGGTGCTGTGGCTGGCCGGCTCGCTGGCCTTCTCCACCTACGTCTCGGTCATGGCCCCCTACGACGCCACCTACGGCCCCCTGGGCGCGGTGATCGGCTTCATGGTCTGGATCTGGTTCTCGACCATGACCGTCCTGGTCGGCGCCGAACTCAACGCCGAGATCGAGCACCAGACGGCCCGGGACTCGACCACCGGCCCGGAGATGCCGATGGGCCAGCGCGGCGCGGCCATGGCCGACACGGTGGGCCTGCGGCTGGACCTCAGCGAGGAGATCGCCGGTGGGATCGGCGCTGTGAAGGGATTGATCAGGCAGGTGACGGGGCGCCGCTGATCCGCCTAGGCGTCCTCCAACGCGGCCAGCCGCGCCGCCTGGTCCTCG
>DASPLD010000039.1:0-11810 GCA_035627755.1 Caulobacter sp.
GACGATCCAGGGTTCGGACCGCAGGTGCTCCGAGGCCGGGGCCTTCATGCCCCGGCTGGCGTGGACCATCGACATGCTGTCCTCGACGGTCACCGACTGGCGGCCCGTGGCCTGGACGTCGATCTCGGTGCGGCCGAGGCAGGGCAGGAGCCAGGCCGCCTTGCCGGTCAGCAGGTGGGTGCGGTTGAGCTTGGTGGCGATGTTGACCGTCAGGTCGAGGCCCCGAAGGGCGGGGAAGGTCTGGGCCGGGTCCGGGGCGGCGACGGCGAAGTTGCCGCCCAGGCAGATCAGGGCCCGGGCCTGGCCCGCCAGCATGGCCTCGATGGCCTCGGATACCGTGTGGCCGTGGTCGGCCGGCGGGGTGAAGCCGAACACCCCGCCGATGGCGGCCAGCAGGCCGGGCGAGGGCTTCTCGGTGACCCCGACGGTGCGGGCGCCCTGGACATTGGAATGGCCGCGCAGGGGACAGACCCCGGCGCCGGGCCGACCGATGTGGCCGCCGAGCAGCAGCAGGTTGACGAGCTGCTGCACTAGGCTGGAGGCCGAGCGGTGCTGGGTGATGCCCATGCCGTAGCAGAGGATGACGGCCCTGGACCGGGCGTAGATGTCGGCGGCTTCCTCGATCTCGGCCCGGGTCAGGCCGCCGCGCGCCTCGATCCAGCCCCAGTCGGCGGCCGCGACGGCGGCCTTGAGCGCCTCGAAGCCGGTGGTGTGCTGGGCGATGAAGCCGTGGTCGAGGGCGTCCCGGTCGATCAGGGTCTTGATCAGGCCGGTGAGCACCGCCGCGTCGCCCCCGACTTTGGGCTGGAAATAGCGGCTGGCGATGTCGGTCCCGCTTAGGGTGGCCATCTCCACCGGGTCCTGGGGGCTGGCGAACTTCTCCAGCGCCCGTTCCTTCAGCGGATTGAACACCACGATGGCCGCGCCCCGGCGGGCGGCGTCGCGCAGGGTGGTCATCATCCGCGGGTGGTTGGTGCCGGGGTTGTGGCCGAAGCTGAAGATGGCGTCCGCCTGGTCGAAGTCCTCCAGGGTGACCGAGCCCTTTCCGAGGCCCAGCTGTTCGGCGAGTCCGACGCTGGTCGGCTCGTGGCACATGTTGGAACAGTCGGGGAAGTTGTTGGTCCCGAACCGGCGGCCCCACAGTTGGAACAGGAAGGCGGCCTCGTTGGAGGCCCGGCCGGAGGCGTAGAACTCCACCTGGTTCGGGTCCGGCAAGGCGGCGAGGGCCTGGCCGATGGCGGCGGTCGCCTCGGTCCAGCCGGCGCGCACGAACCGGTCGCTGGCCGGATCGTAGCGCAGCGGCTCGGTGAGCCTGCCGAGGTCCTCCAGGGCGTGGTCCGACCATTGCCAGAGTTCGGCGACGGTGTGGGCGCCTATGGCCTCGGGGGTGGCGCGCCTGGTGGTCGTCTCCCAGGCCACCGCCTTGGCCCCGTTCTCGCAGAACTCGAACGAGGAGGTGTGCCGGGGGTCCGGCCAGGCGCAGCCGGGACAGTCGAACCCGTCCGGCTGGTTGGTCGCCAGCAGGGCCTTGCCGCCGTCAGCCACCGTCTCCTGGTCGGTCAGGGCCCCGGCCACCGCCCTCAGGGCGCCCCAGCCGCCGGCGGGCGGCCGGTAGGTCTTCACGCCTCTGGTCATGGGGTGATCCGCGCCTCCCCGGTGAACACCGTGAAGCCGTCGGCCCGGGCCAGGGCGATGAGGGTCAGGTCGGCCTCCTGGGCCTTGCGCAGGGCGAGCGCCGTCGGGGCGGAGATGGCGACCAGCACCGGAAAGCCGGCGATGGCGGCCTTCTCGACCATCTCGTAGCTGCAACGGCTGGTCACCAGGCAGAGCGGCGCCAGGGTCCCGGCCCGGGCGGCGGCCCCGATCAGCTTGTCGAGGGCGTTGTGGCGGCCGACGTCCTCGCGGACCAGAAGCAGCCTGCCCTCGGCGTCGGCCAGGGCGGCGGCGTGGCAGGCGCGGGTCAGCCGGCCGAGGTCCTGGGCCTCTTCCAGGGCTTCGAGGGCGGCGGCGATGGCGGCGCGCCCGATCGGCGGAACGGATCGCACGGGCTGGAGCGGGCGCACGGCGGCGGCCAGCCGCTGAACGCCGCAGAGGCCGCAGGAGGAGCGGCCCTCCAGTGTCCGGGCCCTGGCCTTGGCCTTGGTCGCGCGGGCGGCGGGGCTGAGCCGGACATCGACCTGGACGCCTTCGGGCAGGGCCTCGACCGCGACGCCGGCGATCTGGTCGGCGGTGGCGATCCGCTCCGACAGGGTGAACCCGACCGCCAGGTCCTCGACGTCGGCCGGGGTGGCCATCAGCACCGCATGGGGGCGGCCGTCGTAGAGGATGCCGACGGCCGCCTCGTCGGCGAGGGGGCGGGTGATCGCCGTCTCCGTCCCGCCGGCGCTCCGCCACTGTCGCGCGGGCCGGGTCTCGGTGACGGGGGGAAGCTCGGACATGGACTGGAAGCTACGCCAGTCAGGGACTGAGGCAAGGTATTCAGGCGCTCAGCCCTGCCCCCGCAAGGCTGGACGGTTGCATATGGCCGGCCACCCCATTCTCCGTCATCCCGGAAGGCCGCGAAGCGGGCTGTCCGGGACCCAGGGGTGCGGGACCTCCCTATCGAACGCAGCTTTGCGGCCGGCGCGCTGCAACCCCTGGGTCCCGGATAAGCGCTGCGCGCTTTCCGGGATGACGGAGATTATTCATACGCGATCGCCCTGCCCCCGCGAGCGGGAGGAGAGCCTGAGCCGTCATGGCCTGCCCAGCAGTTCGTCGGTATGCTCGCCAAGCTTCGGCGCGCGCTTGCCGGGCATCCGCTCCCCATCGATCCGCACCGGCGCCGCCAGCATCTGCAGGCCCTCCGGCATGTCCGGATGCTCGACCACATCGCGCATCGCCGCCTCGGCGACGAACGGGTTGTCCAGCGCCGCGAACACGTCGTTGACCGGGCCGAAGGGGACCCGGCCGGCCAGCAGGGAGGCCCATTCGGCGTTGGTGCGGGTCGCGAACATCGCGTCGAGGGCTTCGCTCAGGGCGGGGAGGTTGGCGTGGCGGGCGGCGTTGCCGTCGAACCTCGGGTCGGCGGCGAGGTCGGGCCGATCTGCCGCGGCGCAGAGTTCGCGCCAGAACTTCTCGGTCATGCACATTAGCTGGCCGTAGCCGTCGGCGGTCCTGACCCGCTGGACCGGCGCCAGTGAGGGATGGGCGCCGTTGGGCAGGCGCTCGGCGGGGTGGCCGGCGTTCATCGCCCATATGGCCGGGTAGCTGAGCTGGTGCAGGGCCACGTCGAACAGGCAGACGTCGACGTCGCAGCCGACCCCCGTCGTCCGCGCCGACAGCAGGGCGCTGACCAGGGCGAAGGCGAAGGTGGCGCCGCTCATGAAGTCGATGATCGACACGCCCATCCGGGCCGGCGGCCCGTCCGGCTCGCCGGTCAGGCTCATCAGTCCGCATTCGGCCTGCATCGGATAGTCGTAGCCGGGCCAGGCCTCCCGGCTGTTGCCCCGGCCGTAGGCCGACAGGTGGCCGCAGACCACGGCGGGGTTGATCGCCTTGAGGGCCTCATAGGTCAGGCCGAGCCTGGCCGGCTGGTCGCCCCGGTAGTTGTTGACCACCAGCTCGGCGCCCGCCACCAGCCGCTCGAAGTCGACGCGGCCCTCGGGGGTCTTCAGTTCCAGCGCGACCGACTTCTTGTGGCGCGAGAAGGTCTGGAAATACTGGCTGTCGTGCTCGCCGAGGCCGTAGGGCCCGGTCGGCCGGGAGGCGTCGCCGCCGAGGCTCGGGGACTCGACCTTGATCACCTCGGCGCCCAGCTCGGCCATCAGCAGGGTGGCGTAGGGGCCGGCCCCGAAATGCTCCAGGGTGAGGACGCGGACCCCTTCGAGTGGCCGCCTCACCAGTAGCTCTCCATGATCTCCCGGGCCCAGGCCGGCTCGCGGACTTCGCCGCGGGGCAGGAAGCCGCTGAGCACCGGCTTGATGTCGAGCACCGGGGTGCCATCGATGGCGTCGAGGCCCTCGACGATGACCGACCGACCTTCCACCGCGACGATGGAACAGACGGTGACACCCAGTCGGTTGGGCCGGTTCTTGCCGCGCTGGGCGAAGATGCCGACCAGCGGCCAGTCCTTGCGGCCACGGGGGTGGCGGGCGCCGGTGACGATCTCCTCGTCCGTGACCTTGTCGAAAACGAAGACGATCTCGGCATGGGAGAAATCGCCCAGGCTGGCCAACGCCTCCTCGGGCAGGTGGTCGGCCAGTTCGAGGCGGGCGCGGCTGGCGCCCCAGTCATCGTCGATGGCTTCGGCGCGGCCGCCGCGGACATGGGCGACCGGAATGAGGGTGAAGGTCATGGCGCGCTCCCGGCTTGGCGAAGTTCGCATACGCCCGGGACCCGCGTGGGTAAACGGAACTCGGGCTCCCCGGACGGGATTTACCCTGCCTTAGGAGAAACGCCATGCGCCTGCTGATCTGCGCGGCCGCCGCCACCCTGGTCCTGGCCGCCTGCGCCACCCCCACCGTCTACGGCCCGGCCCCGGACGGCCGGGCAGTGGGCTTTTCCGACTATCGAATCGCCACCGGCCGCTACCGTGTGACCTTCCAGGGCGGCCCCGGCGCGCCGCCGGAACAGGTCAGCGATCTTGCCCTGCGGCGGGCGGCGGAGATCGCCCTGCGCGACGGCTACGACTGGTTCCGGGTGGTCGACCGGATCGGCGAGCGCTCCGGCTCGCGCGGCGGGACCACGGTCGGCATCGGCGGCGGGACCGGCGGCTACCGGTCGGGCGTCGGAGTCGGGGTGGGGACCACCTTCGACCTGTCGGGCGGCCCGGCCTACCGGATGACGCTCGAGGTGCTGGCCGGCAAGGGCGCCAAGCCCGAGGACGCCTATGACGCCCGCGAGATGGCCGGTTAGGCCGCCTGCCCCGCGACCCAGCCTGACGCCCAGGCCCACTGGAAGTTATAGCCGCCGAGCCAGCCGGTCACGTCGACGCATTCGCCGATGAAGTAGAGGCCCGGCACGCCGCGGGCGGCCATGGTCTTCTGGTCCAGCGCCGCGGTGTCGATCCCGCCGAGGGTCACCTCGGCCGTGCGGTAGCCTTCCGAGCCGACCGGCTTGAACCGCCAGGCGTTGACCGCCTCGGCCATGGCCTTGAGCGCCCTGTCCGGCTGGTCGGCCAGGTTGCCGGGCGTGGCGTGGGTCTCGGCGACCAGGACCGCCAGGCTCTTGGGCAGCTTCCAGGCCAGGGCCGTATGGGGCGCCGTCCGCGGATGGTCGCGTCTGGCCTCCTTGAGGAAGGCCAGGGTGTCCAGGCCGGGCGCGAGGTCGGCGGTCAGTTCGTCGCCCTCGCGCCAGTAGGAGGAGATCTGCAGGATGGCCGGCCCGCTCAGGCCCCGGTGGGTGAACAGCAGGTCCTCGACGAACCGGGTCTTGCCGCAGGAAACGACCGCCTGCTGCACCGACACCCCGGCCAGGGGCTTGAGCTGTTCCAGCACCTGGACGGCGAAGGTCAGCGGCACGAGCGCCGGCCGGGTCTCGGTGATCGGGACCTCGAACTGGCGGGCGATCTCATAGGCGAAGCCGGTGGCGCCCATCTTCGGGATCGACTTGCCGCCGCAGGCGACGACCAGGCTCTCGGCGGCGACCCGCCCGCCGCCGACCGCGACCTCGAAGCCGGCGCCGGTCTGCTCGATCCGGTCGACGGTCGCGTTCAGCCGCAACGCCGCGCCGACCTGCGCCATCTCTTCCAGCAGCATGGCGATGATCTGCCTGGCGCTGCCGTCGCAGAACAGCTGGCCAAGCGTCTTTTCATGCCAGGCGATGTTGTGGCGCTCGACGAGGGCGATGAAGTCGCGGGGCCTGTAGCGGCTCAGCGCCGAGCGGGCGAAGTGGGGGTTGCGCGAGAGGTAGCGGTCCGGCCGGTCGCCCTCGATGTTGGTGAAGTTGCAGCGCCCGCCGCCGGAGATGCGGATCTTCTCGCCCGGGGCGGCGGCATGGTCGAGCACCAGCACCCGGCGGCCGCGCCTGCCGGCCTCGATGGCGCACATCATCCCGGCCGCGCCGGCGCCGACAATGATGACATCGAAGGTCTCGGGGGTGCGGGTCATGGGCCGCTTCGACCGCACGGGGCCCGCGAAGTCAACGCCGCGCGGGCCCGGAATTTGCGAACGATTCTCATTGCAAGCCTGAAACACCGCGACTAAGAACGCCTCGCAATCGCATGTAGCGCTCGCCGCGAGCGGGTATTTCGGGGACTGATCACCATGAGAACCTTCAAGCCGGCCGGCGTCACCGCGCGCGCCAAGCGCGCCCTGTCCGCGGCCGCCGTCGCCGGGATCGCCGGCTTCGGCCTGGCCACGGCCGCCCTGGCGGACGACGAGGCGCCGATGGTCGCGGCCGGCGCGGACGCCGACCACCCGACCGACCTCAGCGGCATCGACATCACCGGCGGGGCCAGGGACAAGCCGGCCTCGCCCAAGTACACGGCCGCCCCGGTGGACACCCCCCAGACCATCACCGTGGTTTCCGAGCGGACCATCCGCGACCAGAACCTGCTGACCCTGCGCGACATCCTGCAGACCGTGCCCGGCATCACCTTCGGGGCCGGCGAGGGCGGCGGCGGCTACGGCGACAGCATCAACCTGCGGGGCTACAGCGCCAACAACGACATCACCACCGACGGCCTGCGCGACTCGGCGCAGTACAGCCGCACCGACACCTTCAACCTGCAACAGATCGAGGTCGTGAACGGCGCCAACGGCGTCTACAACGGCTCGGGCGGGGTCGGCGGGACGATCAACCTGGTCAGCAAGAGCCCCTACGCGGGCGACCGCACCACCGTCACCGGCGGCCTGGGAACCGACAACTACGGCCGGCTGACCGTCGATTCCAACATGCTGGTCGGCGATGTGGCGGCGGTGCGGCTCAACGCCATGGTCCACCGGAACGATATCCCGGGCCGGGATGTCGAGACCTACGAGCGCTGGGGCATTGCCCCCTCGGTGACCCTCGGGATCGGCGGCCGGACCAGCTTCACCCTCGCCCTGTTCCACCAGGAGGACGAGAACACCCCGCGCTACGGCGTCCCCTACGCCTCCAACGCCTTCCTCAACGGGCCGCTGCCGGGCGTCAGGCCGTCCAACTACTATGGCTACCGGAACGTCGACACCCAGGAGATCACGGTCGACACCGTGACCCTGAAGTTCCGCCACGAGTTCACCGACGACCTGGTCCTGACCAGCACCAGCCGCTGGCTGAAGGTCGACCAGCTGACCATCGTCAACCCGCCGCAGGGGACCTGGTGCCTGTCCTCGGGCTTCAACGCCCAGACCGGCGCCGCCTGCGCCACCCCGGGCCAGTACGTTGTGGGCGGGCCGCGGGGAAACCTGCGCGACACCGAGAACACCCAGCTGGTCACGCAGTGGGACCTGAACTGGACGTTCGCCACCGGCCCTGTGAGCCACAACCTGGTGGTCGGCGTGTCCTTCGCCAACGAGACCTACGACCTCAACACCGGCAACGTTCAGCGCAACCCGCTCGGCGCCACGCCGAACCCGGCCCTGCCGAACATGGACATCGCCAACCCCGACAACCTCTACGCCGGGCCGATCAACTACATCCGCACCGGGATCAGCGACGGTGAGCTGAACAACCGGGCGGTCTACCTGTTCGACAACATCGAGTTCGGGCCGATGTTCTCGATCAACGGCGGGCTGCGCTTGGAGCGCAACGAGGGCGAGTTCACCACCGCCGCCATCGCCGTCCCCTACCCGGCGCCCCCGGCCAGCCCGGTGGTCACCACCGCCCCCACCGCCCGCAACGAGGAGACCCTGTTCTCCTTCCGGGTCGGCGCAGTGTTCAAGCCGGCCGAGAACGCCTCCATCTACCTGGCCTACGGCGACACCAGGACGCCGTCGCAGGCGACGGTGAACGGCGGCTGCGCCCTGACCGGGGCCAACCAGAACTGCAGCCTGGAGCCCGAGGAGGCCAGGATCGTCGAACTCGGCGCCAAATGGGACGCGTTTGACGGCCGCCTCGCCCTCACCGCGGCGGTGTTCCAGAACACCCGCGACAACATCCGGCTGAACTCCAACGACCCGGCCATCCCGGTGCAGCAGCTGGATGGCAAGAGCCGGGTCAACGGGGTCACCCTGGGCGCCAGCGGCCAGATCCTGCCGGGCTGGACGGTGATCGCCAACTACACCTACCTGGACAGCGAAATCCTGCAGAACGTCGCCGGGACCGCCCTGCCGCCCAACGACGTCGATTTCACCAAGGGCGACCCGATCCCGCTGACCCCCAGGCACGCCTTCAATGTCTGGACGACCTACCAGTTCAGCCCCAGCTGGATGGCCGGCGTCGGCGCCAACTATTCGGGCGAGTACGCCTTCGCCCGGGCGAACGCCACCGCGCCGCTGCTGCATTCGGACGACCACTGGGTGGTCAACGCCGCCGTGACCTGGACGCTCAGCGAGCGGTTGGGCCTGCAGCTGAACGTCAAGAACCTCACGGACGAGGAATACTACACCAACATCCGGTCCAGCTCCGGCTTCGGCTGGGCCGTGCCAGGCGACGCCCGCTCGGCGGTGCTGACGGCGACCGCCCGGTTCTGACCGGTCCTCCTCCTCCCGGTCGGAACCGCCCCGCCCCGCCCGCCAACCCCCGGCGGGCGGGGCCTCATTTTCACCTATCGGGCGTAGTGGCCGGGCGCGCGCGCCAGGGGCGCGTGTAAACCTTCTTTCACCCTCCTTCGCCAGTATGGCGGCGATGATCGGACATGAGACAGACGGGGGCGGGCCGAAGGACGGCGACGCGGCGCGGTGGTTCTTCGAGAACAGCCGCGACCTGTTCTGCGTCATCGACAGCCGCGGCCGGTTCAAGAGCCTCAACCCGGCCTGGGCGCAAGCCACGGGGTGGTCGAAGGAGGAGTTGATCGGCAAGTCGCCGGCCGACTTCATCCATGGCGACGACCTGGCCGACTTCGCCCAGATGGCCGCCCGGCTGGCCTCGACCGGCGAGGCGCTGAACTTCGCCCGGGTGAAGCTGAAGGACGGCAGCTGGCGCTGGTTCGAGGGCCGCAACCGGCTGACCGCCGCCGGCGAGGTGGTCGGGGTGCTGCGCGATGTCCAGGAGGAGCGGATCCGCGAGGCGGAGTTGGCCGCCGCCCGCCGCGACCAGGCCATGCTGTCGGAAGCTGCCGGCATCGGCGCCTGGACCTATGAGCCCAGGACGGACCATATCACCTGGTCCAACGACGTGCTGGCCCTGTTCGGCTGGCGCGAGGAGGACATCGACACCCCGGCCAAGTTCTTCGAGCGGCTCGACGAGAACCAGCGCGACGAGGTCAGCCAGGCCTTCGTCCACGCCGTCGAGACCGGCCAGGGGACGACGGTCGAGCACCGTTTCCGCGCCGCCGACGGCCGCTGGCTGACCATGCGGGCGACGTTCCGCACCGAGCGGAGGGGCCGGAAGTTCGCGCTGAAAGGCATCTCCCAGGACGTGACCGAACTGGCGGCCGCCCGCGACGCCGCCCTGCGCGGCCAGCAGCGGGTGACGGTCCTGGCGGAGGAGCTGACGGCAAACGCCGTGCGGCTGAAGATGGCGCTCAACGCCGCCGAGGCCGGGGCCTTCGAGATCGACCATGCGGGCCAGGCCTTCTGGGCCTCCGACCGCTTCTACGATCTGGTCGGCCGGCAGATGACCTACGCCGAGGTGGCGGTGTCCTGCTGGCCGTTCGTGCATCCCGACGACCAGGCCATGGTAGTCGCGGGCAATGATCGCTGGATGGTGGGCGAGACGGCGGAGCCGATGGAGTTCCGTATCGTCCATCCAGACGGGGCCGAGCGCTGGGTGAGGGTGTTCTATGCCCTCGACCGGGAGAGCCGCCGGGGCGTTGGCCTGGTGCTCGATGTCGACGCCCGCAAGCGGCAGGAACTCGCCCTGGTCGCGGCCGAGCGTGAGGCCCTGGCGGCCAGCGAGGCCAAGGCCCGCTTCCTGGCCAACATGAGCCATGAGCTGCGCACCCCGATGAACGGCGTGTTGGGCGTGATGCATCTCCTGGAGCGCGAGCCGCTCACCGCGGATGGCCGGCGGCTGCTGGGCGAGGCGCTGGGCTGTGGCCGGATGCTGACCGCCCTGCTCGACGACGTCATCGACTTCTCCCGCATCGAGGCGGGCAAGCTGGACCTGGCCCCCGAGCCGGTCGACGTGGCCGCCCTGTCGGAGGGCGTGATCCGCCTGCTCGGGCCCCAGGCGCGGGAAAAGGGCATCGAACTCTCGCTGGAGGGGGCCGACGGGCTCGGCTGGGCGTTGGCCGACGGCGTGCGGCTGCGCCAGGCGCTGTTCAACCTGGTCGGCAATGCGGTGAAATTCACCTTGAGCGGCGGGGTGGCGGTGCGCTGCGCCCGCCGCGACGACGACCTCGTCTTCGAGGTGGCCGACACCGGGGTGGGCATTCCGCTGGATGCCCAGGTGGGCCTGTTCGAACGCTTCCACCAGGCCGACGCCTCCACCACCCGCCAGTTCGGCGGCTCGGGGCTTGGCCTGGCCATCACCCATCGGCTCGCCGAGCTGATGGGCGGCCGGGTGGATTTTGTCTCCGAACCGGAGGTCGGCTCCACTTTCACCCTGACCGTCCGCGCGCCCTCGGCCCGGGCCGAGGCGCCGGTCGCGGCGGTCCCCGACGGGGTGCTGGCCGGCCTCTCGGTGCTGGTGGTCGAGGACAATCCGACCAACCGGATGATCGCCGTCAAGCTGCTGGAGACCCTCGGGGCGTCGGCGACGACCGCCCAGGACGGCTTCGCCGGGGTGGAGGCGGCGCGCGCCGGCGCCTTCGACCTGATCCTGATGGACATCCAGATGCCCGGCATCGACGGGGTCGAGGCGGCCCGCCGCGTGCGGGCCCTGGGCGGCCAGGCGGCGCAGGTCCCGATCATCGCCCTCACCGCCAACGTCATGGCCCACCAGACCCGCGCCTACCTGGAGGCCGGCATGGACGGGGTGGTCTCCAAGCCGCTGTCGCCGAGCGCCCTCCTGGCCGAGATCGCCCGGCTGTCGCAGGCGCCCGCCCCTGACGCCAGCGTCGAAGCCGCGTGATCTGGCGCTTCAACGAATTTGGGTGCTAGACCTCCCCCTTTGTCGCCCTCGGGGGAGGATTTTCGATGACCGACCGCACCGCTGAACCCGCGCCGGAAGCGCCCGTTTCCATGGGCACCGTGGTGGCGGCCTCCTCTGCGGGCACGGCCTTCGAATGGTATGACTTCTTCATCTTCGGCAGCCTGGCGGCGGTCATCTCCCAGGTCTTCTTCACCGGGCTGAACGAGACCGCCGGCCTGATCGCGGCCCTGGCCCTGTTCGGCACCGGCTTCGCCTTCCGGCCCCTGGGCGCCCTGATCTTCGGACGGATGGGCGACAAGGTCGGGCGCAAGGCGGCCTTCCTGATCACCGTCACGCTGATGGGCGGAGCGACCTTCGCCATCGGCCTGTTGCCGACCTACAACCAGGCCGGGATCATCGCCCCGATCCTGCTGATCGTCCTGCGCATCCTGCAGGGCACGGCGTTGGGCGGCGAGTACGGCGGGGCGGCCATCTACGTCGCCGAGCACTCGCCCAACGACAGGCGCGGCGCCATGACCGGCTGGATTCAGGTCTCGGCGGCGCTTGGCCTGATCGGGGCGCTCGTCGCCATCTTCGTCACCCGTAAGGCGGTGGGGGAAGAGGCCTTCGCCGACTGGGGCTGGCGCATTCCCTTCCTGATCTCGGCGGGGCTTCTCGCCATCTCCATCTGGATGCGGCTCAAGCTCTCGGAGAGCCCCGCCTTCAAGGCGCTCAAG
>DASPLD010000040.1:0-24086 GCA_035627755.1 Caulobacter sp.
CGCCAGCTGCTCGACCGTCTCGCCGGCCTGCGGCGTGACGAAACGGCGCTGGCGGCTCAGGCTCATGTCTAGACGCGCTCGACGATGATCGCCGGGGCCATGCCGCCGGCGGCGCACATGGTGACCAGGCCGCGCTTGAGGCCGCGGCGCTCCAGCTCGTCGACCATGGTCCCGATCAGGATGGCGCCGGTGGCGCCGATCGGGTGGCCCAGCGCCATGGCGCCGCCGTTGACGTTGACCTTGGCGCGATCGAGCTTGAGGTCGCGGATGAACTTCTCGGCGACCACCGCGAAGGCCTCGTTGATCTCCCACAGGTCGATGTCGTCGATCGTCAGCCCGGCCTTCTCCAGAACCTTCTTCGCGGCCGGCACCGGGGCGTTGAGCATCAGGGTGGGCGAATCGCCCATGTTGGCCGTGGCGATGACCTTGGCCCGCGCCTTCAGCCCGTTCTTCTTCGCATACTCCGGCGAGGCCAGCAGCAGGGCGGCCGACCCGTCGACCACGCCCGAGCTGTTGCCCGCGTGGTGCATGAACTGGATGTCGAGGTCCGGATAGACGGCGGTGATCAGCTTGCGGAAGGTGGTGCCTTCCTCGTCCAGCGGCACGTCGGCCATGGCGGCGAAGGACGGCTTCAGCGCGGCCAGGCCTTCGGCGGTGGTGTCGGGACGCGGGAACTCTTCCCGGTCCAGCGCCAGCGTGCCGTCGGGGTGGTAGACCGGCACCAGCGACTTGTCGAAATGGCCGCCGGCGATGGCCGCCGCGGCGCGCTTCTGGCTCTCGAGGGCCAGGGCGTCGACGTCCTCGCGGGTGATGCCCTCCAGGGTCGCGATGGCGTCGGCGCAGACGCCCTGGTGCGACTGGGGGTGCATCTCGCGCAGCTTCTTGTTGCCGCGGTCCATCAGCATCGGGGCGCCGTCCGAGGGGGCGCGGCGGCCGGCCATGGACATCATCTCGGTGCCGCCGGCGATGACCAGGTCTTCCATGCCCGACATGATGGCGTGGGCCGCCAGGTTCACCGCGGTGATGCCCGAGCCGCAGAAGCGGTCCAGGGTCATGGCCGAGGACTTGATGTGGTAGCCGGCCGCCAGGGCCGACATCCGGCCCAGGTCCCCGCCCTGCATGCCGACCTGGCTGCTGGTGCCCCAGAAGATGTCGTCGACCTCCTCGGTCTTGAGGTTGTTGCGCTCGGCCAGCGCCTTGAGGACGGTGGCCCCGAGTTCCTGCGGGTGGATCTCGGCCAGGGCGCCCTTGCCGATCTTGCCGATGCCGCGAGGGGTCCGGACCGCGTCGATGATCAGAGCTTCGGGCATCGCGCCTCTCCTGAATGGGCTTTCGCGGCGCACCTAAGCGCGCTCACCCAACGGCATTCAAGCGGTTGTTTGAGGCGGCTATCTGAGGCTGGTCAGCAGCTCGAAGGCCGCGGATCGGGGCCACCATTCGCGGTCGTCCGGGGTGAACGGACGCCCATCGCAGCGGCCGAGCGTGGTTCCATCGCCGCCGATCAGCGCCAGGCTCGGCGTGAACGTCCGCGTCCGGTCGCTGCTGGCGGGCCCGAACCATCTGAGGATGTCCTTCTGCAGGCGCGGGGTGGCGACGGCGTTGGCCAGATCCTGCGCCCCCAGCCGCTTGAGCCGCCAGCCGACGGCCTCCGGATCCGCGTCCTCGTCGAAGCACTGGACGGAGGCGATGCGGGTGCGGCTCCCCGCGGCCTTCAGCTTGCGGTCCATCCTGGCCTGGAAGGGCTTGTCGGCCATGCAGGGCCCGCACCAGCTGGCCCAGACGATCAGCACGGTCGGCCGCCCATCCAGCCAGGCCTTGAGCGGCGTCCGCTCGCCGCTGCTGAGGACCACCTCGCCCTTCAGCGGCAGGTTGCCCTTGCGCGGGGCCACCGCCTGCCAGGCCGAGAAGCCGGGATGACCCTCGACCTCGGCCCGGGCCGCCGTCCGCGCGGGGCCGGCCAGGGCCGGGGCGGCCACAAGGGTGGCGCCCAAGCCCGTCAGGGCGGCGCGGCGGGTGTGGTGAGAACTGGACATTGCGCCGATCATAGCGCGCCAGCCAGGCCTGCGAAGGGGCCGACTGGCGCGGCGCCCAAGGCGGCGGCTAAGGTGGGCGCATTCGCCACAGGAGCCGCCGTGCCCCCTCGCCTCTTCTCCCTCGCCGCAGCGGTCCTGGCCTCGGTCCTGGTCGCCTCGGTCGCCACACCCGCGGCGGCGGCCAGCCCGGTTTACAGGGCCAGCCCCTGCGTCGGCGAGTTCGGCCCCGACCTCAAGCGGGTCTCCTGCGGCGTGCTCAGCGTCGACGAGGCCCGCGGAACCTCCAGTCGGCGCCGGGTCGCCATTCCGGTGGTGGTGATCAAGGCCTCCGCCCCCCGCGCCGGCCAGCCGCCGGTCTTCTACCTGCACGGCGGCCCGGGCGGGGACGCGGTGGAGTACGCCGGCGCCATGCTGCGCTCGCCGATCGGCCGGGACATGATCGCCGTCGACCAGGACTGGGTGTTCTTCGACCAGCGGGGCTCGGGCCTCGCCGCGCCGCTGCTCGAATGCGGGCAGATCCCGATGAACGACGCTGGCCCCCTGAGCCCGGCCGCCGCCGAGGGCCTGAAGGCCTGCGCCGCCCGCCATGTTGCCGCCGGGGTCGACCTCTCCCGCTACAACGAACGCGAGGTGGCCCTCGATATCCAGGACCTGCGCAAGGCGCTCGGCTACGGCAGGATCGACCTGGTGGGCGGCTCCTATGGCACCAGCATCGCCCTGGCCGCCCTCCGCCACGCCCCCCAGGGCATCCGGGCCGTGGTGCTCGACTCTCCGTGGCCACCGGAGGCGGCCTGGGCCGAAGGCGGACCCGTCCTGGTCTCTGGCGCCATCCGGGTGATCCTGGCCAAGTGCGCCGCCGACCCGGCCTGCGCCAGGCGCTATCCCACCCTCGAGGCGGACGTCGACGCCCTGGCCCGCCGGTTCCTGGCCGGCCCGCAGAAGGGCAAGGCCCGCAGCTACGCCGCGGACGACCTCGGCGGTTTCCTGATGGACGCCGCCTACAGCGGCGAGGGCGCCCGGCGCCTGCCGCACGATCTCGCCGCCATGGCCAAGGGCGACTTCTCCGCCCTGGAGGCCCACCGCGCCGACCGCAGCCCTTATTTCGAGGGCCAGCACCTGACCCACCTCTGCAAGGAGGAGATGCCCTTCGAGGACCGAGCCAAGGTGGCCGAGGTCGGCGGCGACCCGGTCGCCCAGCTGCTGGTCCCCTCGATGAGCCGCTACTTCGAGGTCTGCGCCGCCTGGCCGGTCGGCCTGCCGCATCCGAGCGACGGGGTCGCCATGTCCAGCGACGTCCCCACCCTGTTCCTCGCCGCCGAGATCGACCCCGGCTGTCCGCCCGAACTGGCCCGCGCCGCCGTCGCTCGCTTCTCGCGCGGCCAGCTGTTCATCGCCCCCAACGCCACCCACGGCGTCACCTGGGGCAGCCCCTGCGCCCGCCGGATGGTCCGCGCCTTCCTGCGCGACCCGACCGCCAAGGTCGACGGCGGCTGCCTGGAGGGCGAGACGCCGAGGTTCGAGTTCGACTACGGCGAGGGCTGAGCCGGCCGCCGCTATCCACCACCGCCCAAACGGGCTAATGCTCACCGCGAGCAAATCCGGGCACGGAGCGGATGGACGACGCCGGGCAGACATTGCGGGACAGGATGCTGGCCATGGGCCGGTCGGCGCGCGCCGGCGCGCGAGCCCTCAGGCTGGCCACGGCCGAGCAGCGCACGACCGCCATCCGGGCCATGGCCCAGGCGATCCGCGACGGGGCCGACGAGATCCTGGCCGCCAACGCCCGCGATCTCGACGCCGCCCGCAAGGCCGGCGTCCCCGGCCCGATGCTCGACCGGCTGATGCTCGACGAGGCTCGCGTCGCGGACCTCGCCGCCGCCGTGGAGGCGGTGGCCGCCATTGCCGATCCGGTCGGCGCCGAGATCGCCCGCTGGACGCGGCCCAACGGCCTCGACATCGCCCGGGTCCGCACCCCCATCGGGGTGGTGGCGATGATCTACGAGAGCCGGCCCAACGTCACCGCCGACGCCGCCGCCCTCTGCATCCGCGCCGGCAACGCCGTCATCCTGCGCGGCGGATCGGAGTGCATCACCAGCAACCTGGCCATCCATGCCTGCGTCACCCGGGGCCTGGTCGCCGCCGGCCTGCCCGAGGCCTGCGTCCAGACCGTCCGCACCACCGACCGCGACGCCGTCGGCCATATTCTCTCGGGCCTGGAGCGCCAGATCGACCTGATCATCCCGCGCGGCGGCAAGAGTCTCGTCGCCCGGGTCCAGGCCGAGGCGCGGGCCCCGGTGCTGGGCCACCTCGAGGGCCTCAACCACGTCTTCGTCCACGCCGCCGCCGACCTCGCCAAGGCGCGCGACATCGTGGTCAACGCCAAGATGCGCCGGGTCAGCGTCTGCGGCGCCGCCGAGACCCTGCTGATCGACAGGGCGGCCGCCGAGCGCCTGCTGCCGCCCCTGGCCGACGCCCTGATCCAGGCCCGTTGCGAACTGCGCGGAGACGCCGCCGCCCGGGCCATCGAGCCGACCATGAAGGCCGCGACCCGCGAAGACTGGACCACCGAATACCAGGCGCCCATCCTTGCCGTCGCCGTGGTCGACGGGGTCGCCGGCGCGGCCGCCCACATCGCCGCCTACGGCTCGGGCCACACCGACGCCATCGTGACCGAGGACCCACGGGCGGCCGAACAGTTCATCGCCGAGGTGGACAGCGCCATCGTGCTGGTCAACGCCTCGACCCAGTTCGCCGACGGGGGAGAGTTCGGCTTCGGGGCCGAAATCGGCATCGCCACGGACCGGCTGCACGCCCGGGGACCGGTCGGCGCGGAGCAACTGACGACCTTCAAGTATGTGGTTCGCGGGACCGGCCAGACTCGTCCCTGAGGCCGGCCGGCCGGCCGCCCTCCGGACGGGATTCGTCCTCAAGCCCGGAATGCGCGTGGGCCTGTACGGCGGCTCGTTCAACCCGGTGCACGAGGGCCACCTGCATGTGGCCCGCACGGCGATGACCCGGCTGGGCCTGGACCGCATCATCTGGCTGGTGTCGCCGCAGAACCCGCTCAAGGCCAGCAAGGACACCGCCCCGCTGCCCCAGCGGATGGCCGAGGTCGCCGCCGCGGTCGGGGGCCCCGGCATGATCGTCAGCGACATCGAGACCCGGCTCGGCTCGCAGTACACCATCGACACCCTCCGCCTGCTCAAGGCCCGCCACCCCGGCGTCCGCTTCGTCTGGATCATGGGCGCCGACAGCCTCAAGGACGTCCACCGCTGGCGCGGCTGGACCCAGCTGATGGCCGAGGTCCCGGTCGCCGTGGTCTCCCGCCCCTGGGCCTCGCTCAAGGCGAGGCTCTCCCCCGCCGCCAAGCGCTTCGCCCACTATCGCCGCCCGGCCCGCGAGGCCCCCCTGCTGCCCCTGATGACCGCCCCCGCCTGGGTCTACCTCCGCGGCCCCTTCAACTTCGCCTCCTCCACGGCGATGCGGGAGCGGATGCGGACGACGCGGTAGGGCGGACGGGGCGGGCGACATTATACATCGGCCGCGCGGCGGGGAGAGGCCCCGTTTTGGCTAAGTTGTTGAATTTTCGTGCCGTGTGGGTGGGTGGAGGCTTGGTGATTGTGGCCCCGGGCGTAGGTTGGGCTGTGGCCCGACCGTCGGGGGATGTGGCTCGCGATGAGGCCGCCGGGGCTACGGACGACGGGAATCTGCGTATCTGACGGGTGTCGGCGCCGAGCCGTCGGAGGGCTTTTCGCCGAAGGGGCGAAAATGAATATGTCTAGACATATTCAACCGCGAAGAGGCGCAAGCGCACCGTCACCGAAATTTCCTCGCTCGGAGGTAGAGGCAAGAGGCGCCGCTAGTCTTGGCCGCACCTCTAGAGGCGTACCTCTTGGATGACACCTCCCAGCTCTTCCTCCCAAGCCTGTACCAGACGTACGACGTCATCGAGCGGCTCATCCGGGTGCGACGTGGTGCATAGAATGCGGTCGGGGCTGGATGCGTCTCCCACCACAAGCGCATCAATGATGTCCTCGATGCGTTCGGACCCGGGCCCGACGATCGCCACCAGGGAAGCCTGGTCTCGGAGGCACTGTTCGACGAACTCATCGAGAAGCGCTTCGTCTGAAACCGGGGAGTGCAGGATGAACTTTGCGGCTGCCATGGATTGACCTTAGGACTAGGATGAATGTCTGCAAACGACCCATAGCGGTGCCGAATTTCGGTGACAGTGCACTTATTGCGTTCAATCCGGGATAGCCCGCAGGTGGGTATACGCAATAAATGCACTGTCACCGAAATTGCTGATCGTGCGAAAAGCTGCGGCATGAGTTGGCTGGGACTGGGAATCTCAGTCACAGTGTATTTGGCCGGCTTGTTCGGGGCCGCCCTTGGGTATCTGCAATGAGTGCACTGTCACCGAATTTCTTGGAATAGGTGCATGTCACCGAAATCCCCCGCCGCCGCCGCCAGCGGAAAAGCTGTGAAGAAGATTTCAAGGGCCGACGCCGAGGCCCAGGCGCTGGCCTACTGGACGGACAAAGACCTCAAGGGGTGGCGGTACGATCTTGCCGATCTTTGGCATGGCCACGACCGCGTATGGACTGCCGTGTTCGATACCTACAGCCCGTCAGGCAGTCTGGTTGATGGCCCCGTCATCTTACTAGTCGACGCGGACGGAGCCCGGCCCGGTCCCGACGGGCTCTAGCTGTGCAGGTCAGTTTGCCAAGTAACTAATCACCGTGCCAGGCCGTTCAGCCCTTCCTGGTCACCTTCGTCGGCCGCAGGACGCACCGTCCCTTCGGCGCTGGCCATATGGGGATGGCGGGGACACGTTGGATTCCAACGTGTCCCCTGAGGCTCACAGGACTTCGGCCAGCTAGCTCGCGGCAGGCTGAACCTGCTATCGCCACCTTGACCCCTGGAGCCCGATCGACCTTTGCGCCGCCTGTCCGTTCTCTTCACCCGAGCGTCGTCCGTCGTGGCCCTGTTGGCCGGCCTGGCCTTCGCGCCCGCCGTCCAGGCCCAGGAGGCGGAGCATGAGGAAGAGGAGGGGGTCGAGGCGTTGATCGTGCAGTCGACGCGCTCGGGTCGTCGGGTTCAGGATGAACCCATCCGGGTCGACATCCTCAACCGCGAGGAGATCGAGGAGAAGATCACCATGCGGCCCGGCAACATCGCCATGCTCCTGAGCGAGACCGGCGGATTGCGGGTGCAGGTCACCTCGCCGTCGCTGGGATCGTCGAACGTGCGGGTCCAGGGCATGCGCGGCCGCTACACCCAGCTTCTGACCGACGGGTTGCCGCTCTACGGGGGTCAGGCCTCCTCGATCGGCCTGTTGCAGATACCGCCCACGGATCTGGGCCAGGTGGAGGTGATCAAGGGGGCCGCATCGGCCCTGTATGGCCCCTCCGCCCTCGGCGGCGTGATCAATCTGGTCTCCCGTCGACCGGGCGACGCGCCGGAGGGCGAACTCCTGGTCAATCTCACGAGCCGCGAGGGCCAGGACCTGACGGGCTACGGGGCGACGCCCCTGTCGGACGGCTGGAGCGCATCGATCACCGCGGGGGCCCATCGCCAGAGCCGCCAGGATCTCGACGGCGATGGTTGGGCGGACATGTCCGGCTACGATCGCTGGACGGCCCGGCCGCGCCTGTTCTGGGAAGGCGACGGCGGCGCCACGGCATTCGTGACCCTCGGCGCCATGACCGAGGACCGCCAGGGGGGCACGCTGCCCGGCCGCGCGGCCCCGGACGGGGCGCCGTTCCGGGAAGCCCAGAAGACCCGCCGCGTCGACCTGGGCGGCGTCGTGACCATCCCCTGGGACGGGGTCGGCGCGGCCAGCCTGCGCGCCTCGGCGGTGCAGCAGGACCACAGGCACCAGTTCGGCGCCGTCCGCGAAGCCGACCGGCACGACACCGTCTTTGCCGAGGCCTCCGTCGCCGGCGAGGCCGGGAAGGCGTCCTGGCTTGCGGGCCTGGCCCTGCAGCGGGACGCCTTCACGTCCGACACCTTCCCGCAGTTCGACTACGCGCACTCTGCCCCTGCCCTCTTCGGCCAGCTGGAATACCAGGTCGCCGACGACCTCACCCTGGCCGGCAGCGCCCGGGTCGACGCCCACGACCCGTACGGGACCCGCCTGAGCCCGCGGCTCTCCCTGCTGTACCGGCCCGGGCCCTGGACGGTGCGGGCCTCCTACGGACGCGGCTTCTACGCCCCGACCCCGTTCGTGGAGGAGATCGAGGCGGCCGGGCTGTCGCGCCTGGAACCGCTTTCGGGGCTGGAGGCCGAGGAGGCGGAAAGCGGCTCGCTGGAGGGCGGCTATGCCTCCGGCCCCTTCGAGGCCAACATCACCCTGTTCGCCTCGACCATCGACAACGCCGTCCAGCTTCAGCCCGTCCCCGGCGCCCCTGGTCGGATGCGGCTGATCAACGCGCGGGATGAGACCCGCACCCGGGGCGCCGAACTGCTGCTCCGCTATCGCTGGAACCAGCTCACGGTCACGGGCAGCTACCTCTACGTCGACGCCACGGAGCCGGACCCGGCGGGCGGCGGCCGCCGGGCCATCCCCCTGACCCCCCGTCACAGCGGGGGCCTGGTCGCAGTATGGGAGAAGCACGGCGTCGGGCGGGTGGGGCTGGAGGCCTATTACACCGGCCGGCAGGACCTGGAGGACAACCCTTACCGGAGCCGCTCGCGCCCGTACTTCGAGCTGGGCGCGATGGCGGAGCGGCATTTCGGCCGGGTGAGCGTCTTCCTGAACCTGGAAAACCTGCTGGACGTCCGCCAGACGCGGTACGACCCCCTGGTGCGTCCCACCCAGGGGGCCGACGGGCGCTGGACCGTCGACGCCTGGGCGCCGGCCGAGGGGTTCACAGTGAACGGCGGCCTTCGGCTCCGGTTTGGCGGCTGAGACCGGATCGAGCACAGGATCGG
This sequence comes from Caulobacter sp., assembly GCA_035627755.1. Lineage (GTDB taxonomy): Bacteria > Pseudomonadota > Alphaproteobacteria > Caulobacterales > Caulobacteraceae > Caulobacter. Next base: position 8,970 of record DASPLD010000040.1, read on the forward strand.
TCGACGCCGCGCATCATCCCTGTCCAAGCGCCAAGTCCCCTCTCGAACCCAGAACAGAAGTGGCTGACCGCGGAACCAGGCGGGAGCTTGGGCCGAGTCAGCGCGGGGTCTCCACCTCGGGGTGGCGGCGCGCTGGGAATTCGATCTCACAAACCACGCCGTCGGCCTCAAAGCGCCGCTCCGCACGACCGCCCTGGGAAGCCAGCGCGTTGTTCAGAAGGCGGGTCCCGAACCCTTCGCGCCCGGGCCCGGGGACCGGCGGTCCGCCGCGCTCGCGCCAGCGAACCTGGACCGACCCGGGCGCGGCCTTCCAGGTCAGGTGCACCTGCCCGCTCGGTGAGGACAGCGCGCCGTGCTTGACGGCGTTGGTCGCCAGTTCGTGGGTCAGGAGGGCCAGGGCGGCAGCCGTTTCCGGCGTGACCTCGAAACGGGGCGAGGGTTCAAAAACGAAGCGATCCAGGTCGAACGGCGAGAGCGTGCGCGCCAGCAGTTCGTCTAGGGCGGCAAAGGTTCCGCCGCCCCGCACCACCTCGTCCTGCGCCAGGGCCATGGCGCCCAGGCGCGCGTTGACGGTTTCGGCCAGCTCCTGGGCCGTACCTCCCTTACGGGCGCTCTGGGCGATGATCCCCATCACGACCGTCAGTCCGTTGCGGCTCCGATGCGCCAGTTCGCCGACGAGCGTGCGGAGGTCTGCTTCGGCGGCCTCCATCCGCCGCTGAGTTTCCTGAAGCTGCCTGGTGGTCGCGGCCAACGCGCTTCCTACGAGTGAAAGCAGTCCTCCCGAGACGAGGAAGGCCAGCACGGCCCACACCACATGCGGCAGATCGGCCTGCGGCAGGTAGAAGGCAATTCCCGCGAAGCAGCACAGGGTGAGGCAGACCAACCCCGCGCCCAGGCCTCCCCAAACTGCCGCGCAGAGCAGCGCCGGAAAAAAGGTTATGAACGGAAGATCGTTCCCAAGAGCCGGCTGCATGGCCAGACGGAGGAGCACGCCGACCGCGGCGGCGGCTGACCCCACAAGGAAAGCGCGCACGACCGTCGGCCTTTTGTCCGGCACCCAGCGACGCCACGCCATGGTCTGCCTGCGCCCCACAACTGTCCCTAGCGATCAGCATAGTGAAACCGCCTCTTGCTGGCGAATCAACGCCTAGCGTCTCCACCCATCCGTCTGAGACGTCGGGAAGGCCAGCTTGACGGCTGCAGCAGCCCTCCCAGCCCTGAACTGCTGGATCATTCCCGGCCCCGCCGCGCTTGAAGGGTCGCGGGCCGCCGCATTGAGATGCGAGGGTCTTGCCAGGCCAAAGGGCTCCCCGGGGGCAGCCGTCCCTGGAGCAGGGCGCGATTTGAGGGAATCAAACCGCGCTGCTCCAGGTCTTTCGTGGTCGCGTGTCTGATCCGATTACCGGTTCCCGCTCGTCGGAACGCGCTCCAGCTGAAGCGGAGCGGGTCCCGGTCTCGGCGCTGGGCCGAACGCCCGCGTCGAGGCGGGCTGCACCTCATGTCCCGACCTGTCTTTGCGCGAGGTGGCGGCCCGCAGCCGTCGGCTTGAGCGCAGAGATGCTCGCCGCCAACTCGGTCCGGCGGAAGGGTTTGCACAGCCTGGGGATGCCGGGCTGTATTCCGTCCGCCTCAGCGTAGCCGGACACGATGAGGACAGGCAGGTTCGACCTTCGGGAGGTGAGCAGCTGAACCAGCTGAGCGCCGCTCAACCCGGGCATCTTGTAGTCCGTAACGACAAGGTCGGGGGACAGGCCGGCGTCGATCAAGCGCAATGCCTCCTCCGCCGAGCCGGCCTCCACCACCCGATAGCCGAGGTCCATGAGCATCTGGGCCGTGCTCGTTCGAACCAGATCCTCGTCATCGACAAGCAGCGCCGTGCCGCAACCCCGGGGCGGCTCGGCAACGTCGCCCGGTTGGTCATTCGCGACGGCCGGGGCCTCGCTCACCGGCAGCCACAGGTCCACCGTCGTCCCCGCCCCCTCACGGCTCGTGATAGCGAGATCACCATTCTGCTGGAGCGCCAGGCCATGAACCATGGAGAGGCCCAGCCCGGTGCCCCTGCCTACGCCCTTTGTCGAGAAGAAGGGGTTCAGAGCCCGCGAAAGCGTCACTTCGTCCATGCCCGTGCCTGTGTCCGACACGGACAGCCGCACATACTGGCCCGCACGCAGGCGGCGTGCATTGTCAGGGGTCGCCGACTCCGGGGCTGCCGATATCTTCAGCACCCCGCCGTCGGGCATCGCGTCCCGGGCGTTCACCGCCAGGTTCAGGAGCGCCATCTCGAGCTGGTTGGCGTCCGCGGTCACGGGAGGAAGGTCTCCCGGCAGCTCGACCTGGACCTCCACGCCTGCCCCCATGGTGCTGGAGATCAGCTGAGTCATGTCGCCGATGAGCTGGTTCAAATCAATCGCGGCTGCCTGAAGGGGCTGACGTCGGGCGACGGCCAGCAGGCGCTGCACCAGGACCTTCGCCCGCTCAGCGGACTGCAACGCCCCGTCGATCAGCTTCTGCTCGCGTTCGTCGCCCACGCCGCGCCTTACGAGCATGTCGAGGCTGCCGATGATCGGAGAGAGCAGATTGTTGAAGTCATGCGCGACGCCACCCGTCAGCTGGCCGATCGCTTCCATCTTCTGGGCCTGGCGGAGAGCGTCTTCCGCCTTCAGGCGCTCGGCGATCTCGTCGCGCACCCGCAGCTCCAGCGTCTCGTTCAGCAGGCGAAGCTCCTCGTTCAGGCGCGCCGCGTCGGACAGGGCATGCCGCAGCGCCTGGGCGTTCCTCGCCAGCTCCGCCCGGGCCCGGTCCAGAGACGAGGCCAGTGCGGTGGCGCGGCGGGTTGCGTCCCCAGACGACCGCGCGCTGGCGGCGGCGGCGTCTTCGCGAGCCTCGGTCTGCAGCAACGCAAGCACCAGACCGGCGGAGCCGGCAAGATCTGAGGCGCGAACCCGAGGCTGCCCGCCAATGAGGATGAAGACCGGGCCCTCAGGCGTGACGAAGACTTCCGCCGGGGACAGGCCCCGGGCGTCGGGATAGGCGACGGTCGCGCGGAACTCTCCTCCGCTTGCGCATCGGGCCAGGAGATCGGTCCAGGTGGAGCCTCCCGGGAGCGTCTGTCGAAACCCCGGCGCCGGCCGCAGCACGCCCAGCTCCGGATCCGGCAGCAGGATGAGGACGTCCAGCGCGCCGAGCTGCTGGGCCAGGGCGGCGGCCGCGGACGCGCGATTCCGCCGGTCGGCGAGCGCCGACAGCAGGAACAACAGGTCTTGGCGGCTCTGGCGGGTCACGCAGGGATAGCGACAACCACTGCCGTGCAGTTGTGGAACCCTTCGAATTGACCCTCCGCCCGGGCAATCTGGCCGTGGGTGTTGCACCCGACAAGATCGGCGCCGGCCAGTTGCTCGCGCACGGAGGTGACCTCCTCGCTGAACTGGTCCCCCATCCGGAGCCTGGTCGCCACGCAGTCGAAGAAGAGCGCCGCCTGCGGCTTGAGCCCGCCCAATGCGGCCAGGGCGGCCTGGGTCGCCTCCTGAGCCGCATCGACAGCCGACGCCACGGATGCCCGCATGATGTGGACCACAGCCCCTTCGGGCGCCTCCGCGGCGCACAGGATCGATCCGTCGGGAAGGATGGCGAGAGGGACACGCAGGCGGTGGGTCTCACCGCTCTCGATGCCAAGGATATTGTGCAGGAAGAACGGGATCGGCGCCGCCGGGTCCAGAACCTGGCCCGTGGCGGCGGCGAAGGTCTGGAAGGCTTCCGCCGCGGGCAGGCCATTGAGGCTGATCAGTCTCATGCCGTCCGCTTCGGTCACCCGAAAGGGGGCGGACGCAGGCGTCCATCCGTGGCGCACGCCGATGCCGAGAGGCTTCGCCGTCAGGATCTCCAGGGCGACGGCGGCGCCGTTCAGCACCTCGCGGCCCAGGAACACCGAGGTGCGTTGAAACTGAGCGTTGTCCCCGGCGCCGCCGCCGAAGAACTGGTACTGGCCACCGGTGGCCAGCGTCAGTTCGTCCACCAGGAGGTCGGCGTGACCCGCCAGGGCGTCGGCCATCACCAGGGCCGACCGGTGCGGGAAGGCGTAGTCGGTCAGGCCTGTAAATCCGGAGGTGATCTGCCGGGCCGCTTCCGCGGTCCCGCCCGCAACGTCGCGAGCGACACCCATGCCGAAGCGCACATCCTCGCCCGCCAGGCCGAGGGCGCAAGCCAGGCCCTCGCCGAGCTCGTGGTTCATGAACTCGCCTGCCGATGAGGCGCCCACCACGAGCGCCGCGGGGCAATGAATGGCAAGCTCATCGAGAAGAGCTTCATGGTCATAGGACGGTGCGGCGAAGACCATGAGCGCTTGCGGCGCCCGCCCCAATCCGCGAATGATGTCGGACGCCAGCCGTCGTCCGGCCTCCCGAGCCTCGCCGGCATTGGTTGACGCTGTTGCGGTCTGCATGGATGCTTCCCCCCGTCCAGCTTCCTGGCCCGGCGGTCAGAACGTTCAAGCCTCCCGCCCGGTTCCAGGTCGCCAAGGTCCGCTTCCCGCCCAGGGCCGTCCTTCGGCGTGGTGGAGAAGCAGCCTTCAACGGCCGTGGGCGCGACGACGGGCGCACCGACGGAGTCAGCGAAGCGCCTGGCCGCCACCCGTTCCCCATGACGAGAGAGCGTTCGGCCCCGCCCTAACCCGCCACGGCCGTCGGCGCCGCGGTCGCCGGCTCCAGCGCCGCGGCCACCGCCGCCAGCAGGCTGTCGGCCCGCACCGGCTTGGAGATGTGGGCGTCCGCCCCGGCCGTCAGGCTGGCCTGGACGTGCTCGTCGAGGGCGTTGGCGGTCAGCATGATCACCGGGGTGCGGGCCAGGCCCAGGGTCCGCTCGCGCTCGCGCAGGAGGCGGATCGCGGTCAGTCCGTCCATCTCCGGCATCTGCATGTCCATCAGCACCAGGTCGTAGGGCTGGGCGGCGAGCCGCTCGAGCGCCGCCACGCCGGATTCGACGATGTCGAGCCGCACCCCCGCCGCCTCGAGGATCAGCCGGACGACGCGCTGGTTGGTCGGATGATCCTCGGCCAGCAGGATGTGGACGCCCTCGACCTGGGCCTCGGCGGCCCCGGCCGGCCGCAAGGTCGGGGCCGCCGCCTCGGAGGCCGGCTCCAGCGGCAGGGTGACCACGAAGGTCGAGCCCTCGCCGGGGCGCGAGAAGCCCTCGATGCGGCCGCCCATCAGCTCGGCCAGCGAGCGGCAGATGGCCAGGCCCAGGCCCGTGCCGCCGAACCGCCGGGTGATCGAGGCGTCGGCCTGTTCGAAACGGCGGAAGAGGCGCTGGCCGGCCTCCTCGTCGAAGCCGATGCCGGTGTCGGTGACGCTGAACGCCAGGCCAGACTCGCGGCGGCCGACGTGCAGGATCACGTCGCCGGACGGCGTGAACTTGACGGCGTTGGACAGCAGGTTGGAGAGGATCTGCGTGATCCTGACGGCATCGCCGCGCCAGGCGCCGGCAGCGGCCTTGTCGACGGTCCATTCCAGGCAGAGGCCCTTGGCCGAGGCCGCCTCGGCGTGCAGGGCGCCGATATGGTTGGCCAGGGTCTCGACGTCGAAGGTCCCGATCTCCAGGTGCAGCTCGCCGGCCTCGATCTTCGAGAAGTCGAGGATGTCGGTCAGCACCTGCTCCAGCAGGCGGCCGGAAGAGACGATCAGTTCGGCCAGTTCGCGGCCGCGGGTGGTGGTCTGTTCCCGGGCCAGGGTCTCGGAGACCGCCACCACCCCGTTCAGCGGGGTGCGCAGTTCATGGCTCATGTTGGCCAGGAAGCGCGACTTCTCCTGGTTGGCCCGCTCCAGTTCGGCGGTGCGCAGCCGCACCCGTTCCTCGAGCTCGTCCATCACCTGGGAGGCCTGGTCCCTTGCCGCCTTCAGGGCCTGGGCCAGGGCTCCGATCTCGTCGGTGCGCGCCTCGATGGCGGCCAGTTCGGCGTCCGGTTCCGCGCCGGCCGGGGCCTGGGGATCGCCGCGCCTGGCCTCGGCGAAGGCGGCCAGCCGCCCGAGCGGCCGGGCGATCGCGCGACGCGCCATGCCCATCACCAGCAGGCACTGGATGATGGCCGCGACCAGCCCGAGCGCCAGGATCCAGGCCGCCGACCTGGCCGCCGCCAGGGTCACCGCCCCGGCCGGATAGCGGATCAGGAAATACCAGTCGGGCCCGCGCAACTGGCCGAAGGCGACGATGTACCTGCCGTCCGGACTGCGGACGACGCCTCGCGGCGCGCCCTGGGCGCGGATGGTGCGGACCAGTTCGCCCAGGCCCATATCCTTCTCGTAGGCCGCCAGGGTCGCCTCCGGAGCCTTGCCCGGCGTGGCGAAGCCCGGATAGGCGATCAGCTCGCCGGCCCCGGTGACGATCAGGTTGACCGCGCCCCGGCTGGTGTCCTTCACCGCCCGCATGAAGTAGCCCGACAGCTCGATCGAGGAGCCGAAGGCGCCCAGGTGGGCGCCGTCGACATCGACCGGGGTCATGCAGCCGGTGGCCAGCCGCTCGCCGACATTGTCCTGGATCAGGCGCTGCAGGTTGGTGCAGCGGATGGTGCGACCGGGATTGAGCGCAGGGGTGATGATCCGGCTCATCTCCTCCTGGGAAATGTCGAGGTCGGCCGGCGCCTGGTGGCGATAGAACATCAGCCGGTCCGGCCGACTGGGGGCGAACATCACCAGCCGGGTGTCCGGGGTGAAGTAGTAGAAGTTGTCGTAGCTGGTCGCCAGCGCCTCGCCGAACCGCGGCACGACATGGAAGGCGGCCACCAGGGCCTTCTTCTCCACCAGCGATACGTTTCGCCCGTCCCGGATGAAGGCGCCGACCCCGTAGACATAGTTGCCGTCGGCCAGCGGCTCGCCGTCGAAGGAAACATCGCGGCTTCTGCGGGTCCCGTCGGGCCGGAGCGGGAAGTACTCGTCGAACAGGCGGTCGGTCTGGGCCGGCGAGAGCTGCGCCATCCGGGTCTTCATCGCCGCCGCCGCGTCGCGATGCGCGGCCGCCAGGTCGGTGAAGCGCCGCTCCTCCTGGTTGGCCCTCTGGGTGACGTAGTCGGACAGGTAGGCGATCTCGCGGCGCTCGAGCTCCTGCTGGAAGGCGAGGAAGGCTGTTCCGAAGGCGACCAGGGTGACGGCGACCGACAGCAGGCCGACGCTGAGGATGAATCGGCGGGAGATGGACGTCGTTCTGGCGTGCATTCAGCGGCTGCTACCAGAGCGGGGGTTTAGAATTGGTTTGACCCGAAACGGGTAAATGCCGTGGTCGCCGAATCATCCGCCCTGACGGGGCGAAGAAAACCTGCTATGGCTGCCGTTTGTAGCGAGAGAACCAGGAGCAATCCGCTGAACCGCGAGTTGGCGCCCCAGGCGCAGGAAGCCGCCCTTTCGGCCTCCACCGACGAGTCCCGACAGGGGTCGCTCGAAGACCTGATCCTGTCCCGTCTGGATGACGACAAGGCTCAGGACATCGTCCTCATCGATCTGAAGGGCAAGAGCCCGATGGCCGACTCCATGATCGTGGCGTCCGGCCGTTCGCACCGCCATGTCGGCGCCCTGGCCGACCATGTGCTGCGCGCCCTGAAGGACGCCGGCCACGGCCGAGCGCGGGTCGAGGGCCTGCCGCACTGCGACTGGGTGCTGATCGACGCCGGCGACCTGGTGGTCCACCTGTTCCGACCCGAAGTGCGGACCTTCTACAACATCGAGAAGATCTGGTCGGTCGACTCCAACCACATCAAGGCGGCGAACTAGCGCCTTCTCCTCCCCATGCAGGGTGCTCGCCGATGCCCCTGCCATCCCTTTCCGTCATCCCGGAAGGCCGCGAAGCGGACTGTCCGGGACCCAGGGCGTGCGTGAACTCGATATCGAAGGCGGCCTTGCAGCTGGTACGCTGCACCTCCTGGGTCCCGGATAGGCGCTCCGCGCTTTCCGGGATGACGGGGTTTTCTTGCTTTGGTTTGCCTGTTCCCGCGACTCCCACGGCGAAATGAAAATCACCCTCCTCACCGTCGGCCGGCTTGGCAGGGACCCGGCGGCCGCCCTGGCCGCCGACTACGCCCAGCGCGCCACGGCGTCCGGCCGCGCCCTTGGCCTGGGTCCCTGCGAGATCATCGAGGTCGAGGCCCGCAAGCCCGGCAAGGCCGCCGAGGCCGAGGTGCTCCTGTCCCACCTCAAGGACGCCCACGTCATCGCCTGCGACGAGCACGGCAAGGCCTGGACGAGCCGCGCCTTCGCCGGCCGCGTAGCGGCCCTGCGCGACGGCGGGACGCGCCGGCTGGTGCTGATCATCGGCGGCGCCGACGGCCTCGATCCCTCCATCCTCGCCGCCGCCCACGAGACCCTCGCCTTCGGTCCCCAGACCTGGCCCCACGCCCTGGCCCGCGCCATGCTGGCCGAGCAGGTCTACCGCGCCGTCACCATCCTGGCCGGCAGCCCGTATCATCGCGACTAAACCTCCCCCGGAGGGCGAGGAATTCGCTATAGGGGAGGCATGCGCCCCGCCGCCCTCCTGTCGATCCTCGCCCTGAGCGTCCTGGCGGCCGCCAGCTCGGCGCAGGAGCCGGCGGACGCCCCCTCGGCCAACGCCATGCTGGTCATCGGCGGGGCCGGAGCGGCCGATCCGGAGAGCCGGGAGGCGGCCCGCCGGGAGATCGCCGCCCTGCGCGAGGACCTGCGCCGCATCGCCTCCAGCCAGGCGCGCGGCGGCGCCGACGTGGAGGCCGCGCGCCAGCGGCTGGCGCTGCTCAACGCCCGCGAAAGCGCCCTGACCGGCCAGATGGCCCGCGAGCGCGCGCGGCTCGGCGGGCTGTTCGCGGCCCTGACCCTGTTTCGCCGCGACCCGCCCCCCGCCCTGCTGGTTCGCCCCGACGACGCCCGGGACGCGGTCCGCGCCGCCATCCTGATGCGGGCCATGACCCCCGAGCTGGAACGCCGGGCCAGGGTCTACGCCGGCGAGGCCCGCGAGATCGCCGCCCTGCGCCGCCAGGCCGCCGGGGCCAACGCCCAGCTGTTCGCCGCCGAGAGCCAGATGGCCGGCCGCCGCAGCGACCTGGAGCGGCTGCTTGCCCAGCAACGCGAGATCGAGCTGCGCTACCCGCAGGTCGCCCAGGCCGCCGGGCGCGAGGCGGGCTCCCCGGGCGCCCTGGTCGACAGCTTTCCCCGCCGCGCCAACGCCGGCCAGGGTCCGGGCGCCCTGCGCCGCCCGGTGGCCGGCCCGGTGGTGCGCGGATATTCGGCGCCGGGATCGCCTGGCCTGTGGCTGCGCGCCCAGGCGGGCGGCGAGGTGGTCAGCCCGGTTCAAGGACGGGTTGAATTCGCTGGGCCGGTGACCGGCTGGGGGGTCATCCTGATCCTGCGGACCCCGGACGGCTTCCACCTGGTGCTGGCGGGCCTGGACCAGGCGAACGTCGCCGCGGGCCTGTCGGTGACGGCGGGCCAGCCGGTGGGGCGCATGGCCGCAGGCGCGGGCGGCGCGCCTGAGCTGTATCTTGAGCTCCGCCGCGACGGAGCTCCGGTCGATCCGGCCCGCTGGTTGTCGGCGCGCTAGCCCTTTTCCGGAACGGAAAAAGGCGGGAGATGTATAGACGGCGTGCTCAGGCGGCGGAACCGCGTACACTTCCGCCTAACACGCCGGGAGTTATATGCTGAAGTGTCGCATCACGCGGCCCGAAAGAGGCCGCAAAGGGAGTCCTAGAGTTCTGGCCATGATCAAGAAGCATCTGATGATCGGCGCCTGCGCCTTCGTGCTCGGGGCCGGAACCATGGCCTACGTGAGCCAGCAGGCCCAGGCGACCGCCAAGCCGCGGGCCGAGACCTACCGCATGCTGGAGCTGTTCGGCGACGTGCTCGAACTGGCCGAGAAGCAGTACGTCGTCGAGGTCGACGACAAGAAGCTGATCGAGGCCGCCCTGGAGGGCATGCTCTCCTCGCTCGACCCGCATTCGGGCTACCTGCCGCCGGCCGGCTTCGACGACATGCAGGAGACCACCCGCGGCGAGTACGGCGGGCTTGGCATCGAGATCACCAGCGAGGACGGGGTCGTCAAGATCGTCTCCCCGATGGACGGCACCCCCGCCGACCGCGCCGGCCTCAAGCCCGGCGACTACATCACCGCCGTCAACGGCCAGAGCGTGCTCGGCATGCCGGTCAGCGAGGCGGTCAAGCAGATGCGCGGCAAGCCGGGCGAGAAGGTCACCCTCTCCATCGCCCGCGAGAAGACCGATCCCTTCGACGTCACCCTGGTGCGCGAGGTCATCAAGCAGAAGGTCGTCACCTCCCGCATGGAAGGCGACTACGGCTACGTCCGCCTGTCCACCTTCAACGAGAAGGCGACCGAGGAGACCATCGCCGCGATCAAGGACCTGCAGGCCAAGAACCCGAAGATGAAGGGCCTGGTCTTCGACCTGCGCCGCAACCCGGGCGGCCTGCTCGACCAGGCGGTCGGCGTCGCCGACATCTTCCTGGACGGCGGCGAGGTGGTCAGCCAGCGCGGCCGCGATCCGCGCGACATCGAACGCTACAACGCCCGTCCGGGCGACCTGCTCGACGGCCTGCCGGTCGTCGTGCTGGTCGACAATGGCTCGGCCAGCGCCGCCGAGATCGTCGCCGGCGCCCTGCAGGATCGCAAGCGGGCCGAGGTCGTCGGCCTGACCACCTTCGGCAAGGGCTCGGTGCAGACGGTCATCCCGCTGCGCGGCGGGTCCGACGGGGCGGTCAAGCTGACCACGGCGCGCTACTACACCCCCTCGGGCAAGTCGATCCAGCGGACCGGCATCGAGCCTGACCTGGAGGTCGCCGCCACGCGCGAGCAGGCCGAACTGATCGCCAACAAGGCCTTCCAATTCAGCGAAGCCAGCTTGCGCAACTCGCTAGACGCCGAGGAGGGCAAGACCCGCCGCGAAGCCCACACCCCCGCCGAGGCCCCGCCGGAGAGCTTCGACGAGAAGAAGGACTTCCAGCTGGCCCGCGCCGTCGACGTGCTCAAGAACGGCTCGGTGATGGCCACCCCCAAGCTGCCCAAGCCGCAGCCGAAGATGGCGGGCGTCGTGACCAAGCCGAGCGTCGTGCCGAAGAAATAGGGCGGCCCGCCCTTCTCCCGCTCGTCGGGAGAAGGATCTCGGGAGACGCGCCTAAGCCCTTCGTTAACCATACCAGGGCACCTTCGGGCCGCCTTCCGTCACTTCGGCGTCCCTCCATGTTCTCGCGCAAGCCGCAGATTTCGCATCGCCCGTCGGCCCAGCCTGCCGGCCGGGACCGGGCCAAGGCGCTGGCGCTGCGCATCGCCGCCAATCCCTGGCTCAGCGCCGGCGGCGCGGCCGGCCTGTTCCTGCTGACCCTGACCGTGCTGGTCCTGGTCATGGGGGACGCCAAGGCCGGCGCGCCGACCGTGCGCATCTCCCTGGCCCATGCCGCCAAGGCCGGCGCCGAGGTGCCCGGCTGGGTCGACGCCCTGACGACCGAGGGCGAGGCCGCCGAGGTTACGACCGGCGAGATCGAACTCTCCGAGCAACCCATCGAACTGGCCGACGCCGGCGCCATGGGCTCCGCCATCATCACCCTGCCCGGCGGCGGGCGGCTGGAAGGCGACGGCCCTGGCATCGCGCTGACGGCGGCCGCCCTGCCCCAGGCTCCGATCGCCGGTCTCTCGGCTCCGGGACCCGGCAACGGCCTGCTGCCGATCATCGCCGGCGACGGCCGAGCCCCCTGGAAGGCCTACGCCCGGCCCTTCACCCCCAACGGCAAGCCCAGGGTGGCCCTGGTCATCGGCGGTCTGGGCCTCAACCCGGCCTACACCCGCCGGGCCATCGAGCTGCTGCCGCCGGAAGTCACCCTCTCCTTCGCCCCCTATGCCGAGGGCTTGCAGCAGTGGATCGACCTGGCGCGGGCCCATGGCCATGAGGTGCTGCTCGAAGCGCCGATGGAACCCAACGACTATCCCCAGAACGACCCCGGGCCCTTCACGCTGCTGGCCGGCGGGGCCCCGGCCGAGATCGTCAAGAAGACCGAGTGGGTGCTGTCGCGCGCCACCGGCTACTTCGGGGTGACCAATTACCTGGGCAGCCGGTTCGTGACCTCCGCCCCGGCGATGAACGCCTTCTCGGGCTCGCTCAAGTCGCGCGGCGTCGCCTTCATCGACGACGGCCTGGCCGCCCGGCGCGGCATGGGCCCGCCCCGGGCCTCCGCCGATCGGATCATCGACGAGGACCTGTCGGCCGAAGCCATCGCCCGCCAACTGGCCGCCCTCGAGGCCGGCGCCCGCACCCGCGGCCAGGCGCTGGGCTCCGGCTTCGCCTATCCGGTCACCCTCGAGAGCGCCGCCGTCTGGGCCCGCTCGCTCGAGGACCGCGGCTTCCAGCTGGCGCCGGCTTCCGCTCTGCTGCGCTAGAGCAGGGCGCGCCATCCCCTTTCCTATCATCCTTCGGCCGCGCGAAGCGCGGACCGGAGGACCCACGGCACGGGCGGGACCACCTGGAGGCGGCAGGCCGTCCTCGACGGGCGATCTTTCCCTTCAGACGCCAGGGGCAGGCGGAAAAGTGGGTCCTCCGGTCCGCTTCGCGGCCGGAGGATGACATTGGAGGAGAGATCGGACATGAACCTCTGACAGTCACGGCTCCGGCCAGCAGAGATTCATCTTGTCCGACTTCCCCAAACACCGCCCCAACGTCGGCGTCGTGCTGTTCCACCGCGACGGCCGCGTCTGGCTGGGCCGGCGGGCCAAGACCGAAGGACTGCACAGCTGGCAGTTCCCGCAAGGGGGTGTCGACCCGGGCGAGGACTTCGAGGCCGCCGCCCTGCGCGAACTCGAGGAGGAGACCGGGGTCACCTCGGCCGAGGTGCTCGGCCGAACGGAGGGCTGGATCGTCTACGACTTCCCGCACTACGCTCAGGGCTCCAAGGTGGCCAAGGGCTGGCAGGGCCAGAAGCAGGTCTGGTTCGCCCTGCGGTTCACAGGCAAGGATCGGGAGATCCGGCTCGACCGCCACCAGCCCCCGGAATTCGACGCCTGGCGTTGGGGCCGGCTCGACGAGGCGCCGGGGCTCGTCATACCCTTCAAGCGGGCCGCCTACGAACAGGTGGTCGAGGCCTTCAGACAGTTTGCGGGGACGGCGATGAGCGGTGCGATCCTGATGATCCATGGGGTGGGCTCGACGGGCGCCGCCTTCGACAGGCTGGCGCCGGCCTTCCGCGCCAGGGGCTGGCGCGTCGAAGCCCCCACCCTTCGGCCCGACAAGCGCACCGTCGCCAAGCCGCCGGCGGACCTGCCGAAGATCCGGCTGAAGGACTTTGTCGACGACATGGAGGCCCTGGCCCGCCAGCTGGAGGCCGAGACGGGGCAGCCGCCGGTGCTGATGGGCCATTCGATGGGCGGGCTGGTGGTCCAGAAGCTGGCCGAGCGGGGCGTCGGCCGCGCCGCGGTGCTGATCACCCCCGCCTCACCCGCCGATTGCCGCTCAGGCGCCTCGACGGCCCAGGCCTTCACCTTCGCCAACGTGCTGTTCTCCGGCGCACCGGAGACCAAAGCCCACAAGATCTGGCGCACCGGCTTCAACTGGGGGGTGCTGAACAAGGTGCCCAAGCAGCGCCACGCCGAGATCTACGCCCACGCCGTCTATGACAGCGGCGGGGTCTATGCGGACATCGCCTATCCCGACCGCGACCCCGACCGCATCGCCACCATCGACGAGAGCAAGGTCAGGATACCGGTCCTGACCATCGGCGCCGCCAAGGACCGGGCCACCCCGATCGCCGACGTGCGCCGGGTCGGCGCCAAGTACGCCAAGGTCGGCGGCGACTACCGGGAATACCCCGACAACGCCCACTGGATCGTCGACGAGCCGGGGACCGACGGGGTGATCACCGACATCGCCGCCTGGCTGGACAGCAGGGGCCTCACGGCTGATCCGCCCAAAGCCAAAGCGTCCGCCAAGTCCAAGCCTCCGGCGGTCGCTCGCAAGGCCACGAAGGCCGCGCCCGTCGCCAAGCCTGAGGAGCCGCCCGCCAAATCCAAGGTCGCCAAGCCGGCGGCAAAGGCGACGCCCGCCAAGAAGGCGGCCCCCGAGGCCGCGGGCAAGAAGGCTCCGGCCGCGAAGAAGGCGGCGGGCGCGAAAAAGGCTCCGGCGAAGAAGGCTCCGGCCAAGGCCGCCGCCAGGAAGCCGGCCGCGAAGCCGAAGACTTGAGTCCGGCCAAGCCGCCGATCGTCATGGTCCATGGCGCCTTCTGCGGCGGCTGGGTGTTCGACGCCTTCCGCACGCGGTTCGAGGCCGCAGGCCACCGGGTGGCCGCCCCCGACCTGCCGGGACATGCGCCCGGCGCCGATGCGGCCGGCCTGTCGATGCGCGACTACGCCGACGCCGTGGTCCGCCATTGCCAGGCCTTCGAGACCGCCCCGGTGCTGATCGGCCACTCCCTGGGCGGCCTGGCCTGCCAGCTGGCCGCCCCCCGCGCCCGGCCCGCCGGCCTGATCCTGCTGGCCCCGTCGGCGCCTTGGGGGGTCCATGGCTCGACCATGGAGGAGGGCGCCAGCGCCATCGGCCTCTATGCCCTGGGCCCCTTCTGGCTGCAGGCGGTCGCCCCCGACTACCGGCTGGCCCGCACCTACAGCCTGGACCGGCTGGACCGGGCCGCCCGCGACGCGACCTTCGCCCGCATGGTCCCCGAGAGCGGCCGGGCCCTGTGGGAGACGCTGAACTGGTGGCTCGACCCTTTCATGACCACCCAGGTCGCCGCCGCGCCAGGCCTGCCGGTTCTGGCCGTGGCCGGCGGCCGTGACCTGATCCACCCGCCAGCGACGGTGCGCCAGACCGCCGAGCGGCTGGGCGGAAAGGTCGAGGTCCTGCCGGAGATGAGCCACTGGCTGCCCGCCGAGCCCGGCTGGGAAGGTGTCGCCGACCTCTGCCTGGCCTGGATGGACCGGACCCTCAGGGCCGCCGCCTGACGGGACGGCCGCCTCTGCTTCAAGCCGCCGCTAAGGCGCGTTCCGACTAGAGCATGGCCCGATTTGACGGAATCGGGATTCCCAAATCGGTGGTGATCTGATTCAGAGTCTGGGCTGGAGGTGGAGGCCAGCCTGGATGACGGCTCCCTATTCCATGGACCTTCGCGAGCGGGCGATGGCGCG
>DASPLD010000041.1:0-2250 GCA_035627755.1 Caulobacter sp.
ACCCACGACCAGATCCACTGCCGGCTGGCGGCGCATGATCTCCTCACCCTCGGCCTGGGCGACGCAGCCGGCGACGGCGATGGTCATCCCCGCGCCCTGCGCCTGGCGCGCAGC
The DNA here is from genome assembly GCA_035627755.1 of Caulobacter sp. Taxonomy (GTDB): domain Bacteria; phylum Pseudomonadota; class Alphaproteobacteria; order Caulobacterales; family Caulobacteraceae; genus Caulobacter. The sequence continues at coordinate 115 of DASPLD010000041.1, forward strand.
CTTCAGCCGCTTGATCTGGCCGAGCTCGGAATAGACCTTCTCGGTCGCCTTCTCGCGGATGTGGCAGGTGTTGAGGACGACGAGGTCGGCGTCCTCCGGCCGGTCGGTCATGCCATAGCCCAGCGGGCGCAGGACGTCGGCCATGCGCTCGCTGTCGTAGACATTCATCTGACAGCCGTAGGTCTTGATGTAGAGGCGCTTTACCGGCGCGGAACTCGTCATGGCCGGCGTTATGGGGGCCGCGAGGCGGACTCGCAAGTTTCCCGCCCTACTGGGTCGTCCGCTCGCTCTCTTCCAGCGGCATGCCGTAGAGCTCGAGCCGGTGGTCGATCAGCCGGTAGCCGAGCTTCTTGGCGATGGCCTGCTGCAGCTTCTCGATCTCCTCGTCGACGAATTCGACCACCTGACCGGTCTTCATGTCGATGAGGTGATCGTGGTGGTGGTCGGGCGCCTCTTCGTAGCGTGAGCGGCCGTCCCGGAAGTCGTGGCGCTCGATGATCCCGGCTTCCTCGAACAATCGCACCGTGCGGTAGACGGTGGCGATCGAGATGTGGGGGTCGACGTCGTGGGCGCGGCGGTACAGTTCCTCGACGTCCGGATGGTCGGTGGCCACCGACAGAACGCGCGCGATGACCCGGCGCTGGTCCGTCATGCGCATGCCTTTTTCGATGCAGAGCTTTTCGAGACGGTCCATGGAGCCTCCGGCGAGTCAGCGGCAAGATAGTGGCGCCGGGCTCACCTGTTAAGGGAAAGCCGCATCACGAGGGCGTCGACGGGCGGAAGCCCGGGGCGGCGGTAGTAGCCGACCCGGCGGCCGGCGAGTTCGAAGCCGAGGCCGGAATAGAGGCGGAGGGCGGCATGGTTGTCGTCGGCCACCTCGAGGAACATGGTCTCGGCGCCGAGCGCGATGGCCCGGACGATGGCCTCCTCCATCAGCCGGGTCGCCAGACCCTGGCGGCGGGCGGCGGGGGCGACGGCCAGGGTGATGATCTCAGCCTCCCCGGCCGCCACGCGGGCGAGGACGAAGCCCTGGTCCTCGGCGATGGCGAAGGTCCCGGGGCTGTCCAGCAGGGCGGCGATCTCGGCCGAGCTCCAGCCGTGGTCGAAAGCCTGGGCGTGGACCGCGGCGAGGGCGGCCGCCTCAGGCATAGGGGTCGATCCCACCCGGCAGCTTGGCGTCAGGGGTGCGCAGGTAAAGGGGCCGGGCCGGCGGAACGGAGTCGCGCACCGCCATCGCCAGGCGCGCCACCGCGACCGGGTCGGGGCCGCCCGGGGTCTCCACCACCGCCCGGGGCAGCAGCGGCGCTAGCAGCGGGGCGCCGGAACCGACCAGGGTGGCGGGGCCATCGCCGGCCAATTCGGCCAGCCGGGCGGCGGCGGTCTCCACGGCCAGCGCGTCGGGGGCCATCAGCGCCGCCCCGTCGCGGAAGGCCTGCAGGTAGATCTGGCCGCGCCGGGCGTCGACCGCCGCGCAGACGAAGCCCTTCCGCCCCGCCGCCAGGGCGGGAAGCGAGCCTATCCCGACCAGGGGGATCGACAGGGCCGAGCTGAGCCCCTTGGCGAAGGCCAGCCCGACCCGCAGGCCGGTGAAGGAGCCCGGTCCCACCGTCGCCGCGACCCGGTCCAGGTCGCCAAACGACCGGCCGGCCATCAGCTCGGCGACCATCGGGGCCAGCCGCTCCTGGTGGCCCCGGCTCATCGGCTCGGATACCGCGGCCAGCACCGCCTCGCCGTCCAGCAGGGCGGCCGAGCAGGCGTCCAGGCAGGTGTCGACGGCCAGGAGGATCATCGGGTGAGCAGGATCAATTGGAGAGCGGCGCCTGCCAGAGGAATTCGCGCAGGACGCCCTCCTCGGCGATGCGGTCGGCGTTCGGCTCCTGCTCTGTGTCGCCCAATCCGCCCGGGGCCTCAAAGACATAGGCCAGGGTGGGGGCGCCGGGTCGCCGGCAAAGGGCCTGGCCGGAGGCCTGGTCGGCGCCGACGATGCAGTCGGAAAGCGCGAACCCCAGGCCCTTCCAGGCGTCGCCGATTCGCTCGCCCTTGGGCCCGGCGACCGGTCCGGCGGTGGCCGCGATGGAGCCGAGCCGGCCATCGGACCGGCCGTGGACAACCAGCGCCAGGCCATCGGCGGCGGTA
>DASPLD010000042.1:0-25604 GCA_035627755.1 Caulobacter sp.
CGACACCCTGGTCGCGGCTCGGGCCCACGGCGAGAAGATCTTCCTGGTCCATGAGGACGAACGGGTCAGCTTCGAGGCCTTCCATCGTGCGGTGGCGACCTTCGCCGAAGCGCTGAAGGCCCAGGGCGTCGGCAAGGGCGACCGGGTGGCCATCGTCATGCGCAACCTGCCCGAATGGCCCGTAGCCTTCTACGCGGGCCTCAGCCTGGGCGCTATCCTCACCCCGCTGAACGCCTGGTGGACCGGGGCGGAACTCGAATACGGCCTGACCGACAGCGGAACCAAGGTCGCGGTGATGGACGTCGAGCGATTCGACCGGCTGGCCGAGCACCTGCCCAACTGCCCCGACCTGAAGCATGTCTTCGTCAGCCGCATGACCGACGAGGTCACCCACCCCTATGTGACCAAGGTCGAGGAGGTGCTGGGCGAGCCCAACAGCTGGAAGGACCTGCCGGACCTTCCGCTGCCCGACGTACCGCTGGAGCCGGAGGATGACGCCACCATCTTCTACACCTCCGGCACCACCGGGAAGCCGAAGGGCGCCCTGGCCACCCACCGCAACATCAACACCAACATCATGTCGTCGGCGAGCAGCGCGGCCCGCAGCTTCCTGCGCCGCGGCGAGCAGCCGCCCGCTCCCGATCCGGACGCGCCGCAGAAGGCGATGATGATCTCGGTGCCCTTCTTCCACGCCACCGGCTGCTTCGCTGTGCTGAACCCGGTGATGTTCGGCGGCGGCAAGATCGTGATGATGCGCAAGTGGGACGCCGAACTGGCGATGCAGCTGATCGAGCGGGAGAAAGTCACCGCCGCCGGCGGGGTGCCGACCATCGCCTGGCAGCTGATCGAGCATCCGGCGCGGGAGAAGTATGACCTCTCCAGCCTGGAAAGCGTCTCCTACGGCGGTGCGCCCAGCGCCCCCGAGCTGGTGCGCAAGATCAAGGAAACCTGGCCGAAGTCCGCCCCGGGCAACGGCTGGGGCATGACCGAGACCAGCGCCACGGCCACCCAGCACGGCGCCGAGGACTACGAGAACCGTCCGACCAGCTGTGGTCCGCCCGTGGCGGTCACCGACCTCAAGATCATGAGCGTCGAGGGCGACCGGGAACTGCCGATCGGCGAAGTGGGCGAGCTGTGGTGCAAGGGCCCGCAGGTGGTGAAGGGCTATTGGAACAAGCCCGAGGCCACGGCCCAGACCTTCGTCGACGGCTGGGTGAAGACCGGCGACCTAGCGCGGCTCGACGAGGAGGGGTTCTGCTACATCATCGACCGGGCCAAGGACATGCTGATCCGGGGCGGCGAGAACATCTACTGCATCGAGGTCGAGAACGTCCTCTACGACCATCCGGCGGTGATGGACGCGGCCCTTGTCGGCCTGCCCCACAAGACCCTCGGCGAGGAACCGGCGGCGGTGGTGACCCTCAAGCCCGGCGCCCACGCCACCGAGCAGGAACTGCGCGCCTTCGTCGCCGACCGCCTCGCGGCCTTCAAGGTGCCGGTGAAGGTGGCGTTCTGGCACGAGACCCTGCCGCGCAACGCCAACGGCAAGATCATGAAGCCGGAAGTGAAGAAGATCCTGGAGGCGATGGGGTAGGGGGCTGGACGGGCCGCAAGGCTGGCGCCTAACCTCCGCTCCGGGAGGGTCCCATGGTCCAGTCGAGCGCCGCCACCGTCGATGCCTTCATGACTGAAGTCGGCGAAGACCGGAGGCCATACATCGAGAAGATGCGGGAGCTGTTCCGGACCCACCTGACCGGCTGGGAAGAGCGGATGGAGTACGGCATGCCGGCCTATGGCCCGGCGGGCGATCCGAAGGTCGGGGTCGCCTTCAACAATCAGAAGCAGCACATCGCCTTCTACGCCGGCGAGACCGCCATCGAGAAGTTCAAGGACCAGCTGGCCGTGCCCAGCGTCGACTGTGGCAAGGGCTGCATCCGGTACAAGAACCCCAGGAAGATCGACTTCGAGGTCGTCGAGGCGATCCTCAAGGACATCCGGGCTCGCGAAGGCTCGGCTTGCTGATCAGGCGCTCACCGGCGGTTTGCGCGCCGCCCAAGGCCGCGCCTCCTCCAACTGATAGGCCAGTTCGAACAGCAGCTTCTCCTGGCCGGCCCGGGCGCAGATCTGGCTGCCGACCGGCAGGCCGGCGGGGGTCCAGTACAGGGGGACGCTCATCGAGGGGGCGCCCGCGACGTTCTGCAACGGCGTGTAGCCGACGTAGTCGGTCAGGCGGGCGGCCAGCTCATCGAAGGGGACATCGCCATCGACGAAGCCGATCTGAACCGGGGGGCTGGTCAGCACCGGCGAGAGGACGACGTCGTACTTGTCGAACCACCCGTCGTACTGCCGGACATTGGCCTCCAGCCGGCCGACGACGGCCTCCACCGTGCCCTGCGGCAGGCCGGCGACCAGCCGGGCCATGCCGAGCGAGAAGGGCTCCAGCATGGTCTCGTCGGGCGTCCTGCCGGTCGCCTTGGCGACCGCGGCGACCAACTGGGCGGCGCCGGTTGACCAGAGCACCAGGAAGTCCCGGCCAAACTGGGCGCTGTCGACCGGCCAGGTGGTGGGTTCCACGGAGTGGCCGAGGCTCTCCAGCAGCTTGGCGGAGCTGTCGATGGCGGCCGCGACATCAGTGTTGGGGTCCTTGCCGGCGCCGCTCTTGAGCAGCAGGCCGACCTTCAGCTTGCGGTTCAGGGGCGCGGTGACCATGCCGACAGCGGGGAGGGGGCCGTCCGTCCGCTCGGTGGCGGCGAACAGGGCGGCGGAGTCGCGGACCGAGCGGCTGACCGCGTGGTTGACGCTGACGTCAACCGCCGACTTGCCGGGGTTGGCGTCGATCATCCGCCCGCGCGAGGGCTTCAGCCCGAACAGCCCGCAGCAGGAAGCCGGGATGCGGATGGAGCCGCCGCCGTCGCTGGCGTGGGCGATGGGGATGACCCCCGCCGCGACCGCCACCGCCGCGCCGCCCGAGGAGCCGCCGCTGGAGCGATTCGTGTCCCAGGGATTGCGGGTCGGGGGCGAACCGAGCGGCTCGGTGGTGGGCAGGAAGCCATATTCGGGCGTTGCGGACTTGCCGAAGAACACCAGGCCGGCGCGCTCGAAGGCGTCGATGTAGACGTCCTGGGTCTGGGCCGGGGGGAGGGCGGCGGTCCAGCGTGAGCCGTGGCCGGTCTTCATCCCCTTGGCGTCGTCGAGGTCCTTAACCAGGAAGGGGACGCCGGCTAAGGGGCCGGTCTGCCCGCCGGCCTTCGCCTTCTGCAGGGCGCGGTCGAAATCCGTGGCGACCAGGAAGTTCAGCTTCGGCTGCAGCGCCTCCGCCCGACGGATGGCGGCCTCCATGAGCTCGGCGGCGGAGACCTGCTTGTCGCGGACCTGGGCGGCCAGGGTGGTGGCGTCCGGGGTCCAGGGGGCGGCCGTGGCCTCGGCGGCCGGTTTGCAGGCGGTCAGCGCCGCCGCGCCGGCGGAAGCGGCCAGCAGGCCGCGGCGGGTAAGGTCAATCATGATGTCGCCCCTGAGCGTGTTTTCCCCGTCCGGGACGTCTCCGAGCGTCCCTGAACAGTGATCAGATTGGCGGCATCAGCGGCCCGGCGCAACCGCACGGTTTGAGGGCTCCATCCTCTTTCCTTGCACGGACAGGCCGCTTCGTAGTCAATCGTTCCGGGCGCGGAGCCGGCGGGGGAGTCGGTTCGCGCCGGAGGCCTACGATGTTCCGACTCGAGAACGCCCAGAGCCTGGTCGGCCTGGTGCTGACCGTCCTGCTCTGCTGGCTGGTGTCGGAGAACCGGCGGGGCTTCCCCTGGCGCCTGGCCATCGGAGCCCTGGCGGTGCAGATCGGGCTGATCTTCCTGCTGTTCGGGGTGCCGGCCCTGCAGGGCGTGGTGCTGGGCATCAGCCAGGCCGTCGATGGGCTGGCGGCGGGTACGGCCAAGGGCACGCAGTTCGTGTTCGGCTACCTTGGCGGCGGAGACTCGCCCTATCCGGTCACCAACCCCGCCGCCGGCTTCGTGTTCGCCTTCCAGGTGCTGCCGCTGATCCTGGTGATCTCGGCCCTGTCGGCCCTGCTCTGGCACTGGAAGATCCTGAAGTGGATTATCCGCGGTTTCGGCTTCCTGTTCGAGAAGGTGATGGGCATGGGCGGCGCCTCGGCGACCGCCACGGCGGCCAACATCTTCGTCGGCATGGTCGAAACCCCGATCATCATCCGCGCCTACCTCGACAAGCTGACCCGGTCCGAGCTGTTCCTGATGATGGTCGTCGGCCTGGCCACCGTGGCCGGCTCGACCATGGTGGCCTACGCCCTGGTGCTGAAGGCCAGCCTGCCCAACGCCGCGGCCCATGTGCTGGTCGCCTCGGTGGTGTCGGCGCCGGCAGGGGTGCTGCTGGCGCGGGTGATCGTCCCCGAGGCCAAGGGGGCGCAGGGGGTGCAGGCCGACTATACCTCGCTCCTACGCTATGAGAGCTCGATCGACGCCATCTCCAAGGGGGTGGCCGATGGGCTGATGGTGGTGCTGAACATCAGCGCCATCCTGATCGTCTTCGTCGCCCTGGTGGCGATCGGCAACCAGCTGCTGGGCCTGCTGCCCGATATCGCCGGGGCGCCGGTCACCATAGAGCGGATCCTGGGCATCGTGTTCGCGCCGCTGGCCTGGTCGCTGGGGATCAGCTGGGAGGAGTCTGGCAAGGCCGGCTGGCTGCTCGGGGTCAAGCTGATGCTGACCGAGTTCATCGGCTTCATCGAGCTCGGCAATGTGCCCAAGGACGAACTTTCCGAGCGCGCCCGGATGATCATGACCTATGCGCTGTGCGGCTTCGCCAACGTCGGCTCGGTGGGGATCACCGTCTCGGGGCTGGGAGTGCTGATGCCCGAGCGGCGGGCCGAGGTGATCGGCATGGTCTGGAAGGCGCTGCTGGCCGGCTTCCTGGCGACCTGCATGACCGCCAGCGTGGTCGGCGCCCTGCCGCGCGAGCTGTTTGGTATCGGCGCCGACGCGCCGCCTTCCGCCGCCGCGCCCCCACCGGCCCCCCAGCCGACGGCGGACGCGGCTGAAGCGGCCAAGCCGCGCTGAGACAAGGGAGCCGACCGGTGAAACTCTACGACAGCTTCCGCGCGCCCAACCCGCGCCGTGTCCGCTGGTTCCTGGCTGAGAAGGGCGACCACGACGTCGAAATCGTCAACCTCGACGTCTTCAAGGGGGAGCACCGGGCGCCGGAGTACCTGGCCAAGGCGGGCCTGGCCAACGTGCCTGCCCTGGAGATGGACGACGGCACGACGATCACTGAGTCGGTGGCCATCTGCCGCTACCTGGAGAGCGTCTATCCGGAGCCCAACATGTTCGGCCGCGACCCGAGGGAGGCGGCGATCATCGAGATGTGGCTCCGCCGGACGGAAATGATGCTGGCCACGCCGCTGATGCTGGCCGTGCGGCACAGCCACCCGGCCCTGGCGGCGCTGGAGAAGCAGATCCCCGAGATCGCCGATAGCAACCACCGCGCCGGCGAACGGGCGATGAAGATCTTCGACCGGCGGCTGGCCGAGAGCGAGTTCATTGCCGCGGACAGGGTGACCATGGCCGACATCGTCGCGGCGACGGCGATCGACTTTTCGCGGATGGCGAAGTTCAGCATTCCCGAGGAGCTGACCCATGCGCGGCGGTGGTATGAGGCGATGATGGCCCGACCGGCAGCCGCAGCGGGCGTGAAGGCAGGGGCCTAGAGGCGCTAAGAGCCGATCATCAGCTCCAGGGACCTGACTTGGTCGGCAAGCGTCGGACCCGCCGCGATGACAAAGATCTCGTCGGCTCCCGTATCGGCCAGCTTGGCGGCAAGGCCGGCGCGGACTGTGGGGCCGTCGCCGACGAGACTGCGGGCTTCCGCTCGCGCGATGCTCGGATGCCCGGCCCTGTCGGCCAGCCGGGCCTCGGCGGCCTCGAGCGTGGGGAAGGCCTCGTGCAGGCCCTCGGCCTCGCCGACCACCCAGGCGCGGCGGGGCGAGTCCAGGCGGCGGGCTTCCTCCGTCGTGTCGGCGGCGAAGGCGGCGATGGCGGTGGCCGCGTGCGGCGTGCGGCGGAAGAGGGAAGGGCGGAAGGCGGCGCGGTAGGCCTCGATGGCCTCCGCCGACCCCGTCCCGCTGAGGAACTCAGCATAGACCATACCCACGCCGAGCTGGCCGGCGATGGCGGCGCTCCTGGCCGAGGAGCAGAGTACGAACAGTTCGGGGTGGCCCGGCCCCCAGGGCTGGGCGCGAACGCCCTTCAGGGGATGGCCGATTGGAAAGGGCTGGCGGCCGCCGGCGTCCAGCAGGAAGGCCTGCAGCAGCGGGAAGAAGCTGGGGAAGGCCTGCAGCCCGGCCGAACGCAGGGCCTGCGCCGTGCGCTCGTCGCCGCCGACCGCGCGGCCGACGCCCAGGTCGATGCGTCCGGGGGCCAGGGCCTCCAGGGTCATGAACTGCTCGGCGACCTTCAGAGGACTGTAGTTGGCCAGCAGCACCCCGCCGGAGCCCAGGCGGATCCGGCTGGTCGCCTGCGTCAGGGCGGCGATCAGGATCTCCGGCGCCGTGCCCGCATGGGAGGCGGTGGAATGATGCTCCGCCAGCCAATAGCGGCGGTACCCCAGGGCATCGGCCGCGCACGCGAGGTCGACGCTCCTGCGGATGGCCTCCGCTGGGGTCGATCCCGCTTGGATTGTCGACAGATCCAGGATGGACAGCGGCAGGGTCATGCCCCGCCAGTCCTGCCCGCGCGCGGCGGGCGAGGCAAGCGTCAGACGTCGCGCGACAAGGTCGCGTAGAGACCGTCGTCGCGGGCCTGCGACAGGCCGGTGACGGCAAGGGCGGCGCTGAGGACGGCCGAGGCGCAGAAAATGAGGAAGAGTTTCCTCATGGCAGTATCTCCCGTGTGTTGACCGTGTACGTGGGAGAACGCTGGTTGGATTTCAACTTACCGAGCTGTCATTCGGCATGAAGCTTTTTTCATGTCGCCATGAGCGAAGCTCCAAGGCGGTCGCAGCCGGCGCAGAGCTATAGCCGGCGGGCGACTCGCTTGACCACGCCGGAGAAGGGCATCATCGGCTCGCCGCCGGTCGAGATCAGGCCGCGCACGAAGACCATCGACTTGCCGGCCTTGACCACCTCGCCGGTGCATTCGATCAGGTCGCCGACGTGGGCGGTGCCGACGAACTCGCCGCCCAGGCTTACCGTCACCGAATGGCCGCCCTCCAGCTCCTTGGCGGCGATGGCGAACAGGCAGAAGTCGGCGAAGGTGAGAACGCAGCCGCCGTGCATGAAGCCCCCGCCGTTCATGTGCTTGGCCTCGGCGCGGAAGGCGCAGCGAATCGTCCCGTCGGCCTCCTCGCGGAAATAGTAGGGTCCCGATTGGGTCTCGAAGGGATCGCCCGACCAGGTCCGCCAGCCGGCCCAGTCGCCATCGCCGACCAGGCGCGGGCCGCCCTGCATTTCGTTGCTGCCGTCCATCTCGTATGGTCCCTCCCGTCGAGGGTTAGATAGCGGGGGCGAGGCGACGATGCGATCCTGGATTTGGAGATTCTCGGCTGTGTTCGTCCTGGCGGCCGGCATTCTCTCGGCCGGGCTGGCCGGGGCCGAGGACCCGCTGACCAGGGCGGAGTTTCGCGACCGCTACGTCGCCGAACTGGCCCGGGCGGCCCCGAAGCTGAAGGTGGTGGTCGTCTCCGAGACCGAGCTGAAGATCATCGGCGAGGGCGGCGAAGAGCAGACCCAGTACCTCGACAACCCCTACCGCATGTACCGGAACGATCCCGCCGCCCTTGATGAAACCCTGGCCCGATTCGTGCGGGTGGTGCTGGCGGCCGACCAGGCCGACGGGGCGAACGTGACCGCCAAGAACGTCATCGTGCTGGTGCGCCCGGCCGAGTTCGTCGAGGGCTACGAGGCGATGGTGCGGGAAAAGGGCGACAGGGAGAAGCCCTCGCGGCTGGCCCATCGGCCGCTACCCGGCGGGCTGGCGGCCATCATCGCCGCCGACCAGCCGGACGCCTACCAGTACCCTCCGGAGGTCGACATCGTCCAAGCCCTGGGGCCGATCGACGGGGCCTGGAAGATGGCCCTGGCCAACACCGCTGTGCTGATCGGCAAGCCCGACGGGGAGGAGGTCGGAGGCCTGGTGCTGATCTCGACGCCAGGCGGGAGCGCTTCCAGCCTGCTAGTGGTCGAGGACTTCTGGGTCCAGCTGGAGAAGGCCGGGCTCGGCGCGCCGGTGGTGATGCTGAGCAGCCGCGACACCTTGGTGATCGGCTTCGAAGGCCGCAAGGATTCGCTGCGCGACCTCAAGCTGGTGGCCCGCAAGTTGGTCGAGGAGCCCGGGGAGTTCGACGAGCCGATGCTGTCGTCCGCCCTGCTGGCCTGGCGTGACGGCAGGTGGGAGCTCTATGCCGACTATCCCTACCGCTGATGACTCGGCCGACGGCCGGGTTGTGTCGGCCGGCTTTCCGTATGAGTAGACTGCCATGACCTCTCCCATCGAAGACGCCATCCTCGACCTGCTGGCCCAGCAGCCGGCCGGCAAGAGCATCGATCCCGCCCAGGTGGCCAAGCGGCTGCAGCCCGAGCGCTGGCAGCGAATCCTCGGCCAGGTCCGATCCACGGCGGTGGGCATGGCGCGTCAGGGCCAGATCGTCATCCTGCGTCACAACAAGCCGGCCGACCCCGATAGCTTCAAGGGCGTCTATCGGATAAGACGGCCGGCGAGCGAATAGCCAAAGGAAACGGACCATGATCGTCTACGGCGCCACCCTCTCGCCCTTCGTCCGCAAGACCCTGGCGGCCGCAGCCGAGAAGGGCATCGAGGTGCAAAGCAAGCCGACGCGCTTCGGGCAGCCCGACCCCGAGTTCGACGCCGCCAGTCCATTCCGGAAGATCCCGGCCCTCCGCGACGGCGACTTCACCGTCTGCGATTCCAGCGCCATCATTCACTACTTCGAGGCCACCAAGCCGGAGCCGGCGCTGATCCCCGCCGAGGCCAGGGAGCGGGCCAAGGTCATCTGGTACGAGGAGTTCGCCGACACCATCGTGGTTGGCGCCGCCGGCCCGATGTTCTTCAACCGGGTGGTCGCACCACTGCTCGGCATGCCGGGGGACGAGGAGGCCGCCAGGAAGGGCGAGAAGGCGATCGAGCCGGTGCTCGACTACCTGGAGAGCGTGGTCCCGGCCCCCGGCGGCTACCTGGTCGGCGACAGGCTGACCCTGGCCGACCTCGCGGTGGCCAGCCCGTTCGCCAATCTGCGCCACCTGAAGTTCGACCTCAGCCGCTGGCCCAAGACCAAGGCCTGGAGCGACGACATGCTGGCCCGCCCTTCGTTCGCCGCGATGGTGGAGCGCGAAAGCGCGATGTTCGGCGGCTGATCACCGCCTTCGTCCCGGACAGCCCCCAGGTCTGATCAGGGACCCAGGGCGTGCGACAGCCGTTTGGGGTCAAGGCCGTTCTGGGCCCCTGATCGCCGCTGCGCGGCCTCCGGGATGACGGAGTCTGGTTTGCTGGAAGCTATCCTCGCCGATATCGCCGCCTGCCGCGCCTGCGCCGGCGAGCTGCCGCATGAACCGCGGCCGGTGGTGCGAGTCTTTCCGGAGACCCGGCTGCTGATCTGTGGCCAGGCGCCGGGCCGGCGGGTGCATGAGAGCGGCCTGCCGTTCGACGATCCGTCGGGGGAGCGGCTGCGAGCCTGGATGGGCGTCGACCGCGGCGCCTTCTATGGCCGTCGGGAGATCGGGGTGGCCGCCATGGCCTTCTGTTTTCCAGGGACCGACCCGAAGGGCGGCGACTACCCGCCACCGCCCCGGTGCGCCAACCTCTGGCGGCCAAGGTTGCTGGCCGCCCTGCCAAGGGTGGAGCTGACCCTGCTGGTCGGCGGCCATGCCCAGGCCTGGGCGCTCGGCGCGCGCGCCAGGGCCAACATGACCGAGACGGTGCGGGCCTGGCGGGACTACCTGCCCGCCTTCCTGCCGATGCCCCACCCGTCCTGGCGCAACACCGCTTGGCTGAAGCGGAATCCCTGGTTGAGGACGATGTGACGCCTTTTCTTCGCCATCGGGTCTCGGCCATCCTTGGGGCATGAAACGACGCATCTTCCTGGCCTCGCTGGCCGCACTCGGCGGCTGCGCACCGATGCTGGTGCAGTCGCCCCTGACCCCGGCGGCGGGGTTCAGCGGCCCCACCCTGGGCGAGATCGACTTCGTCAGCTTTGACGGCGCCCGGCTGGGCCTGACCGTCTGGCCGGCGACCGCCCCGCTGCAGGCCGTGGTGGTCGGCCTGCACGGGATGAACGACTACGCCAACGCCTTCCACCTGGCCGCCCCGGTCTGGGCGGAGCGCGGCATCGCCACCTACGCCTTCGATCAGCGGGGCTTCGGCCGCTCGGTCGGCCGCGGCATCTGGGCCGGTCGCGAGCTGATGACCGAAGACCTGCGGGTGTTCGTCGACCTGGTGAAGGCGCGCCATCCCGGCGCGCCTGTCACCGTGGTCGGGGAAAGCATGGGCGGCGCCGTAGCCATCTGCGCCTTCTCCGGCGCCCGGCCGCCGGCCGCCGACCGGCTGGCGCTGCTGGCCCCGGCGGTATGGGGCTGGTCCAGCCAGCCGCTGCCCTACAAGACGGTGCTGTGGATCACCGCCCGGGTCAGCCCCGGCAAGGCTGTGCAGCCGCCCGGCTGGTTGGCGGACGCCGTCCACCCCTCCGACAACATCGACGAGCTGCGGGCCATGGGGCGCGACCGGCTGATGATCTGGGGCGCGCGGCCTGACACCATCTCGGGCCTCGTCGATCTGATGGAGGCGGCCTGGCGGGAGATCGGCGGGGTCAAGGTCCCGACCGCCTACCTCTACGGGGCCAACGACGGGGTGATCCCCGAGGCGCCCTCGCGCCAGGCGGCGTCGCGGATGCGCCCGGGCAATCGCTCGGCCTTCTACGCCAAGGGCTACCACCTGCTGATCCGCGATAAGCAGCGCCGGAAGGTGATCGACGACGTGGCCAGCTTCGTCCTCGATCCCGGCGCTCCCCTGCCGTCGGGCGCGCCGGCGGTTCCGCCGCCCAGGATGAACCGTTCCCGCGTTTGAAGGGTTGTGAGGAAGGCCCGTGCGGCGTAGAGCGTCCGCGCGCATCGTCTTCCCCCATACGCGAAGTTTTCCGGCATGACCCTGTTCGATTCCCCCGCCTTCGAAGGCCACGAGGGCGTACACGCCTTCTCCGACCCGGCGGCGGGCCTGAAGACGATCATCGCGGTGCATTCGACCACCCTGGGTCCGGCCGCGGGCGGCTGCCGCATGTGGCCCTACGAAAGCGCGGAGGCGGCGCTGACCGACGCCCTGAAGCTCTCGCGGGCCATGAGCTACAAGAACGCCATGGCCGGCCTGGAACTGGGCGGCGGCAAGTCGGTCATCATCGGCGACGCCCGCAAGGACAAGACCCCCGAACTGTTCCAGGCCTTCGGCCGGGCCGTCGAACGGGTCGGCGGCCGGTACTGGACGGCCGAGGACGTCGGCGTCTCCCCGGCGGACCTGGAGGAGGCCCGCAAGGAGACCCGCTACGTCGCCGGCCTGGAGGGCCACAAGGCCGCCTCTGGCGATCCCAGCCCGGTCACCGCGGAGGGGGTGTTCCGCGGCGTGCGCCTCTGTGTCGAGCGCGCCTACGGCCGGGACCTCAACGGGGTGACGGTGGCCATCCAGGGCGTCGGCCACGTCGGCGCCTATCTCGCTGACAAGCTCCATGCGGCGGGCGCCAAGCTGGTCATCACCGATGTCAACCAGGCCTCGCTCGACGCCGTCGCGGCCCGCACCGGCGCGCTCGTGGTGTCCCCCGACGCCATCTTCGACGCGGACGCCGAGGTCTTCGCTCCCTGCGCCCTGGGCGGCGCCGTGACTTTCGAGACCCTGGCCCGCCTCAAGGGCCGGGTGGTCGCCGGCGGCGCCAACAATCAGCTGGCCTCCGCCGAGGTCGGCCGGGCGCTGTTCGAGAAGGGCATGCTCTACGCCCCGGACTACGTGATCAACGGCGGCGGCATCATCAACGTGGCGGCTGAGATCCGCGGCCTTGAGAGCGACAGCGCCTTCGACCAGGCCTGGGTAGACGCCAAGCTCGACCGCCTCGCCCTGACCCTGGCCGAGGTCCTGGACCGCGCCGCCATCGACGGTCGTCCGACCCATGAGGTCGCCAACGAGATGGCCCGCGAGCGGATCGCCATCGGCGCCCGTTAGGGACGGCTTCCCCCAAGATCAGTCGTCACGGTCGCGGACCACCGCGCACAGCGCCGGATCCAGCCGCACCCGCACCCGATCCCCCACGGCGGGCGCTTCGCCGCTGGGCACGCGCGCCGCCGCCACGTGATCCCCCGCCAGCAGCCTCAACCGCGTGGAGGCCCCCAGGAACCGGCTTTCCAGCACCTCCGCTTCCACCCCGTCGTCCGAGAGCCGCAGCGCCTCGGGCCGGGCGATGACCATGTTTCCCTCGGCGTCGGCCGGGATCGTCCCGTAAGCCGTCACCGCCGACCCACGCCCGACCTTGGCCGGCAAGGCGTTGGCCTCCCCGAGCAACCGGGCCGCGTCGACCGAAACGGGGCGGCGGTAGCAGTCCTGAGGTGTTCCGGTCTGCAGGATGCGCCCAGCCTGCATCAACGCGAGGCGATCGCCCATCCGCAACGCCTCCTCGGGATCGTGGGTAACGATCAGCACCGCTGCCCCACTGGCCCTCAGGACCTCCAGCACCGAGCCGCGCATCTGGTCGCGCAAGGGGCCGTCCAGGCTGGAGAAGGGCTCGTCGAGCAGAACCACGCCGGGGCGCGGGGCCAGCGCCCGGGCCAGGGCCACCCGCTGCTGCTCGCCGCCCGAGAGGTCGGACGGGCGAGCCTCGGCCCGTGACAGGATTTGCGCCTCGGCAAGGGCCTCCTCGGCGCGGCGGCGGCGCTGGTCGGCGGGAAGTCCGGCCAGGCCGAACGCGACGTTCCGCCGGGCGTCCAGATGCGGGAACAGGGCGTAGTCCTGGAACACCAGCCCGACCCCGCGCTTCTCGGCCGGCACATTCAGGTCCGGACTGCTGACCAGACGGCCGTCGATGCGGATCTCGCCGGCGTCAGGCTTCTCCAGGCCGGCGATCAGCCGCAGCAGGGTGCTCTTGCCGCTGCCAGAGGGTCCGAGCAGGCAGGTGATGGCGCCGGCCTCCAGGATCAGGTCGACGCCGTCCAGGGCGAGGACGGCGCCGTAGGCGCGGCGGACCCGGGCGATCTCGACGCTCATCGCTCTTCGCTCCGGCGGTGGCCGCTGATGTTTGCCCCGGCCTTGGGGTCGAGACGAAGGTAGATCGGCGCGGCGAGAAGCATGACCGCGCCGACCGCCACATAGGGCAGGACGAAGCTGGACGGCGTCAACTCGCCGGAGCCGCGGGCCAGGTGCAGCATCAGGCCGCCGAAGCTGACCCCCAGGGCCATGCCGACCTGCTGGCTGACCGCGAAGAAGGTCGTGGCGGCCGCGATCTTCTCGGGCGGCGCCTCGGAGTAGGCCAGGGTGTTGGCGGAGATGAACTGGCTGGCGCGGATGAAGCCGCCGACGAACAGCAGGACCAGGATCGCCTCCACTGGCGTGGTGCGGGTCAGGAGCCCGGTCGCCGCGGTCACCAGGGCGCTGAGCAGGATGAACAGGGTCAGCATGGCGCGAAACCCGATCCGCCTGAGCAGGAAGGCGGCGAACGGCCGGGCGAAGATCACCCCCAGGCCGCCCGCCAGGGTGACGCTGCCGGCCTGGAGCGGGGTCCAGCCGAGACCCACCTGCAGCAGCATCGGCAACAGGAATGGACCGGCGCCGGAACCCATCCGAACGACGAGACCGCCGAGCAGGCTGGCGCGGAAGGTGGCGTGCCGCATCAGCCCGAGGTCTAGGATCGGCCGGATCTTGCGCCGGGCCAGGAAGAAATAGCCCGTCCCGGAGGCCAGGGCGGCTGCCGCCAACGCCACCAGCCAGGGCCAGGGGACCAGGCCCACACCGGCGGTCTCCGCGGCCGTCACCAGGCAGGTGATGGCCACGGCCGAGAGCAGGAAGCCACTCCAGTCGAACCGGCCGGGATCAGGCGTCTCGATGCGCGGCACGAAACGGGTGACGGCCAGCATCCCCAACAGCCCGACCGGGACGTTGAGCCAGAAGATCCATGGCCAGTCGGCGACCGCCAGGACGAAGCCGGCCATGGGCGGACCGACCAGGGGCCCGACCAGGCCGGGAATGGTGAACCAGCCCATGGCCTTCAACAGCCGTTCCTTCGGCGTCGAGCCGACTACGATCAACCGCGCCACCGGCACCATCATCGCCCCGCCCATCCCCTGCAGGACCCGGAAGGCGACCAGCTGGAACAGTGAGTCAGAGAAGCCGCACAGCACTGAGCCGGTCAGAAACACGGCCATGGCGACCAGGAACACACGCCGCGGTCCGAACCGTTCGGCCGCCCAGCCGCTGACCGGCACGAAAACAGCCAGGGCGAGGATATAGCTGGTCAGGGCCAGCTTGAGATGGACCGGGTCGGCGTTGAAGGCCTGGGCCAGGGTCGGCAGGGCGGTCGACAGGGCGGTGGAATCGACAAACTCGATGAACAGCGCGCTGGCGACCGCCAGGGAGGCGAGCCGCGAGCCGACCGCCTGGGGCGGCGGCGGGATCACCGGCTCGGGAGGGGCGGGCTGGGCTGAGGGGAAGTCGGACACGAA
Source organism: Caulobacter sp. (assembly GCA_035627755.1). Lineage (GTDB taxonomy): Bacteria > Pseudomonadota > Alphaproteobacteria > Caulobacterales > Caulobacteraceae > Caulobacter. The sequence goes on from DASPLD010000042.1 coordinate 14,702, forward strand.
TCCTGTCTAAAGGCCGCACCGCCCGGCGGGAAAGCCTAAGAGCGGGGTCCGCCGAAGCGGAGCCGGGCTCGGCGGTGTATCGGGCATCGCAGACGACTCATTCGCCGCGCGGAATCCCGCGGCGGGCCCTGGGCGGGGGCAGGCGCTTGCCGCCGCTGATCGTGAAGGAAAGGCCGAAGACGGTGTCCTCCTTGGCGTAGCCGTAGGCGCCGATCTCGCGCCGGGTTGCGACGCCGGAGATCTGCATCGGGCCCTTGCGCCAGCCGAGGCCGAGCTGGACCTTGCCGTATTCGGCCAGCTTCTCGACTGACCAGCTGCTGCGCTTTCGGCCGGTCTTGTTGGGCTCCCCAAACAGGTTGAGGCCGAAGGCGTCGCCGGAGGTGGCGGCGAACACGAACCAGCGGCCTTCCGTGCGGGTCTCGGGCGAGACCTCGACCTGCACGGCCAGGCGCCGGCTGTCGAACAGCCGCGACCGGGGGGGAATGTTGTCGGCCGCCGGGTTCCCGCGGCTATCGTGGGCCGCGAAGCTGAGGCCGGATCCGGGATTGAGCGGCGACTCGCCTGTGGTCAGGCTGAGCGAAACGCGGCGGGCCGGGGCGAACAGGCCGAGCGGGGTGACGTCAGGTCGGAAGGCTTGGCGGGCCCCGGGATCGGCGAAGCCCGCCGTCCGGGCTCCAGGGAAGCCGCGGGTCGGCTGCGTCCTCGGCAGGATGCGCGCCATGATCAGGCCGGCCGCGTCGGGAGAGGGGAGTGCGTCGGCGGACGCCATCTGGATCGGGCCCGTCGTGGGGCCGGCCAGGCCGATGCCGGCCGGCGGCTGGGCGGCGCCGGCAGGCTCGATCGCCGGGGGCCGGCCGTCGTCGAAGCGGCCGGTGCGGATCGGCGCATCCGGGTCATCGGTGACGCGGTCGGAAGCCGAGCCGCCGCTGAAGGTGGTGGAAAAGTCGGCCGACTTCATCAGGCTGGTGTCGGAAAGGCCATCGGCGCCAGCGCCGACGACCGTGACGGCCGAGAGGCCCGCTGCCGAAACAGCGGTCAGGCAGGTCAGCGCTACCCCGGCGATCGGCCGCATCGGTCCCCCAGCGATCTCCCCGTCGCAATGGTTAACCGCTCGCGCGGCGCCCGCAACCCTCGTCGCGGCTAAGGCGAGCGGATCGCGCGATCACGTTTCATGTCGCGGCGGCCTTGGGGGGGACGTGGTCAATGGGCGGGACGGCGCTTGGGCGGCTCGCGGTCCTTGACCTTGGCCGCTTCCTTCTCCGCTTTGCGGCCGTGCTGGGGTTCGGGGGCGGACTTGCAGAAGGCGTCCTGCCAGGGCGGCTGCTGATGCTGGAAGTTCGAAGTCATGGCGCTTCTCCAACGGGACTGGTCTGGCGGGCCCTTCAGGCCGCCTCCGCCATTTCGGCGGCAGCAGAAACGGTGACATTGACGATCAACTCGGTCTTGCCCGGATCGCTCAGGATCGTTCCACTGATCGGCGCGGCCTCGCGCGGTGTGCGGCTGACGGCGACCGGGATCAGGTCGGGGGACTCGGCCAGGCCGTTGGTGGGGTCGAACTCGGTCCAGCCGAGGTCGGGCAGAAAGACCTCGCACCAGGCATGGGTGGCGCCGGCCCCGCGGAGGGTCGCGCCGGGGCTATGCAGGTAGCCGGTGACAAAGCGCGCCGCATAGCCGGCCCGGCGCAGCACCTCGACCATCAGCCAGGCGAAGTCTCGGCAGGTTCCGGCCCGGCTGGCGAGGGTCTCGGCCGGCGCCTGAACGCCCGCCTCATAGCGGGCCTTGTAGGCGAAGCCGTCGATGGAGCGGTTGAGCCGCAGCAGGAAGTCGAGGGCCGGCTCGCCCGGCTGGTTCATCTGTTCGTGCAGCCACTGGGTGACGCTGGGGTGGTCGTCGCTCTCGGCCATCATGTAGGGCGACAGCGCCAGCCGATCGTCACGGCTGTAGACGATGGGCGTGGCCGTATGCGGGTTGTCGGGCTGGAAGGGCAGCAGAGGAGCGGGAAAACGCTCGATGACCAACTGGCTGATGATCGCCAGCTCGGTGGCCTCGCCGGTCGGGGTGAACCAGCAGACGCAGTTGCCGTAGGGGTCGTAGGTCCAGCGGATGTCGCCGGGCGGGTTCACGGCCAGGGAGGCGCGCTCCACCTTCAGCCCATGGCTGTCGCGAGGCCGCAGCAGCAGGCGCTGGGGTCCGAACGCTACCGGCTTTTCGTACCTGTAGCGAGTCTCGTGCTGAATGAGCAGACGGGTCACTACGCTTCAACTGTGGGCGAAGCCCTTGGTTCCAAAGAGAATTTCATCAATGTTGCTGGACAGAACAAAAGCGGAACACTAGGTTGGCCTCATGGCCGTCCTGTCCCTCAAGCGTAAACTCGCCATCCTCTCCGACGCCGCGAAATACGACGCCTCCTGCGCCTCCTCGGGAAGTTCGGGCCGCAATTCCATGGACGGCAAGGGCGTCGGTTCGACCGAGGGCATGGGCATCTGCCACGCCTATGCGCCGGACGGACGGTGCATCAGCCTGCTCAAGATCCTGCTGACCAACTTCTGCGTCTACGACTGCGCCTACTGTGTGAACCGGGTCTCGTCGAACGTCCCGCGCGCCCGCTTTACGGTGCAGGAGGTCGTCGACCTCACCCTCGGCTTCTACAAGCGCAACTACATCGAGGGCCTGTTCCTCTCGTCGGGCATCATCCGCGACGGCGACTACACCCTGGAGGAGATGGTGCGGGTCGCCCGCAGCCTTCGCCTAGACCACGACTTCCGCGGCTACATCCACCTCAAGCTGATCCCGGAGGCCTCCCCGGCCCTGGTGCTGCAGGCGGGGCTCTACGCCGACCGGGTCTCGATCAACGTCGAGCTGCCCCGCGACGAGAGCCTGGCCGCCCTGGCCCCGCAAAAGGATGTCAGGATCATCAACAAGGCCATCGGCGGCGTCCGCCACGCCATCGAGGCCGGCGCCGATCGCGGTCGCAAGGCCAAGCCTCCCCCCTTCGCCCCGGCCGGCCAGTCCACCCAGCTGATCGTCGGCGCCGACCTCGCCACGGACGGTGAAATCCTGGCCCGCAGCGAGTGGCTCTACGGCGGCTACGGCCTGCGCCGCGTCTACTACTCGGCCTTCAGCCCCATCCCTGATTCCAGCAAGTCCCTGCCGCTGCAGCGGCCCCCGTTGATGCGCGAGCACCGCCTCTACCAGGCTGATTGGCTGATGCGGTTCTACGGCTTCGCCCGGTCGGAGATCGTCGGCAAGGAAGCCAACCTCGACCTCGCCATCGACCCCAAACTGGCCTGGGCGCTGGCCAACCGCGGCCGGTTTCCCGTGGACCTGAACCGGGCCGACCGGGAGCTGCTGCTGCGCACGCCGGGCCTTGGGGTGAAGACGGTCGACCGCCTGATCGCGCTGCGGCGGCAGAAGGCGATCCGGCTGGAGGACGTCCGGCGGCTGACGCGGGGGCTGGCCAAGGTGAAGCCCTTCATCGTCACGGCCGACTGGACGCCGGGCGGGCTCACCGACGGCGCCGGCCTGAAGGAGGCGGTCGCCGAGCAGCCGAGGCTGTTGTGATGCGCATCGTGCGCCTGGCCGGCCCGGCGGACTTCGAAGGCTGGCGCAAGGCTGCCCGGAGGTTGCGGCTGGCCGGGATCTCGCCGGACGAGGCGGCGTGGAGCGCTGGCGAGGAGGGGGAGCTGTTCGCCGATCCCGGCGAGGCGGAGGTCCCGATGCCCGCCTTCACCGCGCCGCGGGCCTTCCTGGACCTGGCAGGGGAGGTCATCTGCCACCGCGATCCGGATCGGTTCGACCTGCTCTATCGGCTGCTTTGGCGGCTGCAGGACCGCCCGGCCCTGATCCAGGACATCACCGATCCGCAGGTGGCGCGGGCGCGGGAGCTGGCCAAGGCGGTGTCGCGTGCCAGCCACAAGATGAAGGCTTTCGTCCGGTTCCGGCGTCTGCACGACGTGGAGCCGGAAACCTATGCCGCCTGGTTCGAGCCCGCCCACCATGTTGTGGAGATGACGGCGCCCTTCTTCGTGCGCCGCTTTGCCGGCATGCGCTTCTCGATCCTGACCCCGGAGGCCTGCGCCCACTGGGACGGCGAGGCGCTGAGCTTCACGCCGGGCGCCAGCCGCGAGGCGGCGCCGGCCGACGACGTGCTCGAGGACTACTGGCGCACCTACTACGGATCGATCTTCAACCCCGCGCGGTTGAAGGTGAAGGCGATGCAGGCCGAAATGCCCAAGCGCTACTGGCGCAACCTTCCCGAGGCCCGGCTCATTCCCGACCTGATCGCCAGCGCCGAGGAGAGGACCGCCGCGATGGTCGCCCAGCCGCCGACCCAGCCAAGCCGCCATGCCATCAAGGCGGCGAGAACCGCCGCCCGGGACGCCCCGTTCGGTGAGGGTGCGCCGGACTCCCTGGAGGAGCTGGCGGCCGGCGTCGATGGCTGCCGCCGCTGTCCGCTCTGGCGGGACGCGACGCAGGGGGTGCCGGGGGAGGGCGCCTTCCGGGCGCGGCTGATGTTCGTTGGCGAACAGCCGGGCGACCAGGAGGACTTGGCCGGCCGGCCGTTCGTGGGGCCGGCGGGCCAGGTGTTCGACCGGGCGCTAGCGGAGGCGGGCGTGCCGCGCGAGCAGACCTTCGTCACCAATGCGGTGAAGCATTTCAAGCACGAACTGCGCGGGAAGCGGCGGATTCACAAGACCCCGGTCCAGAGCGAAGTGACCGCCTGCCGCTGGTGGCTGGACAACGAGCGGCGGCTGGTCCGGCCGCGGGTGATCGTGGCGCTTGGCGGCACGGCGGCGCTGGGGGTGTTCGGCAAGGCGACGCCGATCGCCGCGAACCGGGGCAAGGCGATCCAGCTTCCGGACCAGGCGCAGGGGGTGGTGACCTACCACCCCTCGTTCCTGCTGCGGGCGCCGGACGCTGAGGCGAAGGAGAAGGGGTTCCGCGATCTGGTGGAAGACCTTGGGTTTGCCTGGAACCTGGCGCGGTAGGCCAGCCTTCCGGTCCGTGGAAGGCTGGCCGCGCCTACAGCTTCACCGGCTCCATCTTCGGGCTCAGCAGGTGCACCACCCCGAGCGCGAGCAGATAGGCGCTCGCGGCCACGATGAAGATCGGGGTGTAGCTGCCGATCTGGTCGAGGACCCAGCCGGCGTACTTGGCCATGGCCATGTCGCCGATCGCCCCGATCATCCCGCCGACGCCGACCACCGAACCGACCGCCGAACGCGGGAACACGTCCGAAGGCAGGGTGTAGAGGTTGGCCGAGAAGCCCTGGTGGGCCGCGGTGGCCACGCCGATGATCAGGACGGCCAGCCACAGGCTGTCGACGAAGGCGCCAAGGCAGACCGGCACCGCCAGCAGGGCGCAGATCAGCATGGCGGTCTTGCGGGCGGCGTTGAGGCTCATGCCCCGTTTCATCATCGCCGACGACATCCAGCCGCCGCCGACGCTGCCCACGTCGCTGAGCAGGTAGATGCAGACCAGGGGAATGCCGAAGGTCTTGAGGTCGAGGCCATGGCGCTTGGACAGGAAGTCCGGCAGCCAGAACAGGAACATCCACCAGATCGGGTCGATCAGGAACTTGCCGAGGGCGTAGGCCCAGGTTTCCTTGATGGTCAGCAGCTTCAGCCAGCCGACCTTCTCCACCGTGTCCGGCGGATCCTGCTCGATGTACGCCAGTTCCCCGGCCGACAGGCCCGCCTTCTCGCGCGGCCGGCGGTAGACGATCAGCCAGATCGGCAACCAGATCAGGCCCGCGATGCCCGTGACGATGAAGGCCATCTGCCAGCCCCAGGCCAGCACGATGGCCGGCACCACCAGGGGCGTGACGATGGCGCCGATGTTGGTGCCGGCGTTGAACAGGCCGGTGGCGAATGCCCGCTCCTTCTTGGGGAACCACTCCGCCACGGCCTTGATGCCGCCCGGGAAGCCCCCGCCCTCGCCGATGCCGAGGAAGACCCGGGCGGCGATGAAGCCGGTCAGCGAGCGGGCGCCGGCGTGGGCGATGTGGGCGATCTGCCAGATCAGGAAGGCCAGGCCGAAGCCCCACCGGGCCCCCACCCGGTCGATGAAGCGCCCAAACAGCAGGTAGGCGACCGCGTAGGACGCCTGGAAATAGAAGATGATGTCGGCGTACTGGGTCTCGGTCCAGCCGAACTCCTTGGAGAGGGTCGGCTTGAGCACCCCCAGCATCTGGCGGTCGACGTAGTTGATCACCATGGCCGCGAACAGCAGGCCGCAGATCAGCCACCGGTAATTGCCGACCTTCACCGGGATCGGCGGCGCGGCGTCAGCCTGTGCGCTCATGGACGTTTCCTTCTTCCCCGTCGCCGATCGGCCCCGCCGGTTGCGCCCGGCATAGGATTGTACCGAAAGGTCCAAAATCGATGCGGGCGGACTGGCCCGCGGCAATGTCATGCACCCCGGTGACCGCCCCGGTGCTGACCAGGGCGCCGGCCTTCAGCGGCCGGCCGCGGGCGGCGCAGTGGCCCAGTAGCCACGCCAGGGCCTCGGCCGGTCCGCCGGGGATGTCGTCGGCCGTGCCGGTCCCGACGTCCACGCCGTCGATCGTCGTCCGGCAGGCGAGGCTGTCGAAGGCGCGGTCGCGCCAGCCCTCGACGAGGCCGCCCAGGATCAGGCCCCAGTTGTTGCCGAAGTCGCTGGCCACCACCAGGGGGCCGAGCACATTGATGGTCGCCAACGGGCTGCCTGCGGTCTCGACGCCCACGAACAGGCCGTCGGCAAGGTCGAGGGCCTCCTGGCTCGTCCAGCGGATCTTGCCGCCGGGCGCGTCGGCGCCGAGGCGATAGATGAACTCGCCCTCGACGGCCGCGAAGCCGCCCTGGAACACCGGAAAGGGGACTTCGACGCCGGCTCGGGCGGGCCACAGGTTTCGGGCGAACACCGGGCCGGACACCCGCGCCGCGCCCAGCCGGTCCTGGAGATCGGCCGCGATCCGGCCGACCTTCCAGCCGACGATGGCCTCGTCCCACAGCTCGATGGCCGCATCCTGGATGGCGTAGGCGCCGGCGAGGTCGGTCGGAAGCTCGCCCGGGAAATCGGGCAGGGCGACGCCGGCGCGACGGGCGGACGTGAAGCGACGGGCGATGTCGCCGGTGGCCTCGCTGGGCGCGCTGGTGGCCGCGGTTCCCCTCACGCCGATCATCCTCCCCCGAACTTCATTCGTCTGACTTGGCGCCCCATGATCGGGCCTGGGATTGTCTCTAGAGGAAACCGGTGTCATTTTCAATCCGCAGGCTGTTAAAAGGCCGCCGCGGCAGGGGTGCGGGAGATGAAAATGGTTATGAAACAAAGGCTTGTCGCCATTTTTGCGGCGGTTTGCTCAGCCCTCGCTCCGGTGACCGTCCAGGCGGCGCAGGTCCCGACTCAGGCGGGTCCGCAGACCGTCAGACCGCTCGCCTTTCCCGGCGCCCTGGGCTGGGCGGCCAGGACCCCGGGCGGGCGTGGCGGGCAGATCCTGAGGGTCACCACCCTGGCCGCCGACGGCCCCGGCTCCTTCCGCGCGGCGGTGGAGACCAAGGGGCCGCGGATCATCGTCTTCGAGGTCGGCGGGGTGGTCGACCTCGGCGGCAAGACCCTGACCATCCGCGAGCCCTTCCTGACCATCGCCGGCCAGACGGCGCCCTCGCCGGGGGTCACCTTCATCAAGGGCGGCGTCGACATCGCGACCCACGATGTCGTTATCCAGCACATCCGGGTGCGGCCGGGCGAGGCGGGGGCGCCGAAGAAGAGCGGCAAGGACTTCGACAGCATCTCCACCCAGGGGATCAGCTACAACATCATCGTCGACCACTGCAGCCTGACCTGGGGCACCGACGAGAACCTGTCCGCCTCGGGGCCCCGGTTCGTGGGCGAGACGCCGGACGACTGGCGACGGGGAACGTCGCGAGACATCACCTTCTCCAACAACATCATCGCCGAGAGCCTGCGCTACTCGACCCATGCCAAGATCGAGCATTCCAAGGGCAGCCTGATCCACGACAACATCACCGGCATCCTGATCGTCGGGAACCTCTACGCCCACAATTTCGAGCGGAACCCGATGTTCAAGGGCGGGGTGCGGGGGGTGGTGGTCAACAACCTGATCTACAATCCGGGCCAGCGGGCCATCCACTACAACCTGATGGCCGAGGAGTGGGGCGACCGCCCCTGGCAGGTCGGCCAGCTGGTCGCCGTCGGTAACGTCCTGCGCGGCGGCATGGACACCGCCGAGCACCTGGCCTTCCTGGAGATCGGCGGCTACGGCGACCTCGAGTACTACGGCAGGGACAACATCGCCCAGGACCGCTACGGCCGCCCGCTCCCGATGTTCGGCCGCTACACCACGGCGCCGGCGAAGATCATCCAGAAGAACAAGCCCATGCTCTGGCCCGAGGGCCTCGTCGCCATGCCCGCCTACAGGGTTCAGCAGGCGGTGCTCGGCGGCGCCGGCGCCCGGCCCTGGGACCGCGACGCGCTCGATGTGCAGCTGATCTCCGACGTCGCCGAGGGGCGGGGGGCGATCATCGACAGCGAGAACGACCTGCACGGCTACCCGGTCCACAAGGAGACGCGCCGGCCATTCAACCCGGAGGACTGGAACCTCTTCGACATGACCCCCAAACGGCCGGAGGTCCTCGACGCCGGGGCGAAGGCGCGGGGGACCTGAGGCACGAAAAAGGGCCCGGCGCGTTCCGCCGGGCCCTTCTCATAGTCCCCCCGGACCCGATCAGTTGGTCGGCTTGGGCATGTCCAGCCCGGGGACCGGAGCGGGGTTCGCCACCGGGGTCGGCTGCGGCACGGGCGCGGGGGCGGCCGGACGCTGGAACTTCAGGCTGCGGCCCTGGAAGAAGGCCCCGGTCTCCATGGCCAGCTGCTCGTGGGTGATGTCGCCGTCGATGTAGCTGGTGCCATAGAGGCGGACCTGCTTGGCGGTGACCGAGCCCACGATGCGGCCGCGCACCTCGGTGGCCTCGGCATAGACGCTGCCCTCGATATGACCGGTCTCGCCGACCGTCAGCCGGCCGACGCGGACGTCGCCGCGCACCACGCCGTCGATCTGCAGCTCGCCGTCGCCGGTGACGCCGCCCTCGATGGTGATGCCGCTGGAGATCAGCGAGGCCACCTTGGGGCGCGGCTTGGGCGCGTCGGCGGGTGCGGCCGAGGAGGTCGGCGTGGACAGCACGGGCTCGGGCGTGGCGGTCGGCTTGGCGGGCGACGGGGCGGACTTGTTAGCGGGCTTGCTGAACATATTCACCGGCTTTCAAAAAACGATTGGGGTTTTGGGGTCGGCCAGCGACCCAGACTTCGTAGTGCAGATGCGGGCCGGTCGAGCGCCCGGTGGAGCCCATGGCCCCGATCCGCTGCCCGACGGCGACCCGCTGGCCAACCGTCACGGCGATGCCCTGCAGGTGGGCGTAGCGGGTCTTGAACCCGCCGCCGTGGTCGATCTCGATGGTGTTGCCGTAACCGGAACGCACGCCCGTGAACGAAATCACGCCCGGCGCCGTCGCATAGATCGGCGCGAAATAACCGCCCGGGAAATCCAGGCCCGAGTGGAAGGCCGGCCGGCGGGTAAAGGGGTCAAGCCGCACGCCGTAGCTGCTGGTCGCCGCCGCGGCGGCCGTCGGCCGGTAAAAGGGCAGGGTCTTGGCCGCCTGGGTCAGGCCGCGCATGTCGTTCATGTTGCTGCTGGCGCGCTGGATGCGGCGGGCGAAGTCCTCGTCCACGTCGAGCAGGGCGGCCAGGGTTTGAGGGTCTTTGGCTTCGATCAGCGGCCCGCCCAGCGCGCCGCCGCGGGCGACATAGCTTTCGGGGGTCAGGCCGGCCAGTCGGAAGGCGGCGCGCAGCCGCTCGGCCCGGGTCTTGGCGAACACGTCGGCGGCCTCGATCAGCCGCTCCTGGTCCATCCGGGTATACTGCACCCGTTCGATGGGGTTCTTGGCCGTCAGCCGCGGCTTGGCCGGCGCCAACGCCTGCTCAGCGCCCGGCACACCCTTGAACTCGGTGAACAGCTGGGCCAGCGCGGCGTGTCGCTTCTCGACCGAGGCGGCCATCTCGCCGAACGAGCCGCTGGTGGCGTTCAGTTGGGCCATGGCGCTGTTGAGGCGAGCCTGGCGATCGGCGTTGACGCGCTCGTAGTAGGCCTTCTGGCGGACCAGCTCCTGGTCCGAGGCCCCCGCCGCCAGGGCGTTGACCAGCATGGCGGCGGTGGAGATGCCCATCCACAGCGACATGAGGGCGACGCATCCGGCGCCGGCGATCTGTTTTCCCGTCGAAAGCACATAGCCGCGCATCTCGCCGCCGGAGCGGACGTAGAGATGCCGTTCAGGAAAGAGCTCTTCCAGAGCCCTGCGAACTCGCCGCAAGCGTGTTGACGCCATAGCCCCCGAGACCCGGATTTCTGTCCGAGGGCGATATGCAATGATCTGAAACAGGGACGCAAGGGGCTTCGCGCCTCGCGGGTGCTGACGGCGCGCGGAAACCCCTTATCGCACAAGGGTTAACCAAGCGGCGAGCAGACGACTAGTCTGTGGGCGTCATTTCGCGAATTCTTGGCGATATTGATTAACGGCCGCGGTTTCTTGGCCACAGTTACCGCTAGGTCACATTCCGGCCGCGCGGATCGGTCGCGGGTCTCAACCGGCCAGCTCCTGGACCGCCTTCAGCACCTCCTCGGGATGGCCCGGCGTGCGGACCTTCCGCCAGACGCGGCGCAGTACGCCCTGGCCGTCGATCAGCCAGGTCGAGCGGTCGATGCCCATGTATTCGCGGCCGTAGAGCTTCTTCTGCACCCAGGCGCCGTAGCGCTCGACGACATCGCTGTCCTTGTCCGACCCCAGCTCGACGGTCAGGCCGTACTTGGCGCGGAATTTGGCATGGGCGGCGATGGTGTCCTTGGAAACGC
>DASPLD010000043.1:0-4306 GCA_035627755.1 Caulobacter sp.
CGCGCACCGTCCGGCTGACCACGTGATCCACCGAGAAGCCGATGGCGCGGTCGTAGTCCTCGCCGCCGTTGGGATTGCGGTCGCGGGTGGTCTTCAGGCCCACCAGGCCGCAGCAGGCGGCCGGGATGCGGATGGAGCCGAGGCCGTCGCTGGCGTGGGCCAGGGGGACCATGCCCGAAGCCGTGGCGCTGGCCGCCCCGCCGGAGGAGCCGCCGCTGATCCGGGTCGGGTCCCAGGGATTGGAACAGGGGCCCAGGCGCCGGCTGGTGGTGACGCCGGGGATGCCGAACTCCGGGGTGTTGGACTTGCCCATCAGCACCACCCCGGCCGCCCGGTAGCGGCGGACCAGCTCGCTGTCGTCCGCGTCGGCCGCCACCTGGGCGAACATCGACCCGGAAGTGCGCGGCCAGCCCTTCACCTGGGCCCCGAGGTCCTTGATCAGGAAGGGCACGCCCTTGAACGGCCCGTCGGGCAGGTCGCCCTTCGCCGCGGCGCGGGCGTCGTCATAGCCCTTCCAGACCACGGCGTTCAGGGTCGGGTTGTGCTTTTCGATCCGCTCGATCGAGGCCTCGACCAGTTCGGCCGGGGAGACCTTGCCGGCCTTGACCAGCCCCGCCAGCCCCAGCCCGTCGTAGTCCGCAAAGTCCGCGAAGCCCATGACCCGTCCTCCCGCATGCCGATTTTTCGAAAGCTTGGCACAGGGCGGCGGCGGCGCCTACCGCGCCGCCAGGAAGGCCAGCTTCTCGACGGGACCGAGCGAAGCGGCGCTGCGCCTGAGGTCGGCGAAGGCGGCCTCGGCGGCGTCCAGGGCCATGGCGATGTCGGCCTCGGTCATCGCCGCGCAGAGGAACATGTTGTGCCAGGGGTGGACGTAGACCCCGCGGGCCAGCATGGCGCTGGACCAGGCGAAGCCGAGGCGCAGGTCGGGATCGTCGTCGAACAGGAACAGCGGCATGCTTGCCGGCCCGGTCTGGCGCAGGCCGAACCCGGCGGCCGAGGCGCGTTCGGCGAGGCCGGCGCGCAGGGTCTCGCCGAGCGCCTGGATGCGCTCGAGGTAGTCGGTTTCGCGGACCAGGCGCAGGGTCTCCAGCCCGGCGGCCATGGCCGCGCCGGCGAACCAGAAGCTGCCGGTGACATAGATGGCGGCGGCGGCCTTGCGGGCCTTGTCATTGCCGAGGAGCGCCGAGATTGGATGGCCGTTGGCGATGCACTTGCCCCAGGTGGAGAGATCCGGCGCCACGCCGATCGCCGACCAGCTGCAGTCGCGGGCGATCCGCAGCCCGGCCCGCACGTCGTCGACGACCAGCAGGGCGCCGCGCGCGTCGGCCAGTTCCCGGGCGCGCCTGGCGTAGGCGGCGTCGGGGGCGGCCTGGTCGATGAAGGCGTCGTGGCGGAAGGGGGCCGCGAAGATGGCGGCCAGGTCGTCGCCGGCCGCGGCAACGGCCGCCTCCAGGCTGGCGACATCGTTGTAGGCGCAGAGGTGCTGGTGGGCCCTGTCGCTGGGGATGACGCCGCCGGGCCGGGGCGTGCACCAGGGGGCGGCGCCGTGGTAGGCGCCGCGGGCCAGGACCAGTCCCTGGCGGCCCGTATGGGCGCGGGCGGTCATCATCGCCATGGTGGTGGCGTCGGTGCCGTTCTTGCAGAACATCGCCCAGTCGGCGTGGGTGACCATCTCGACCATCGCCTCGGCCAGCTCGACCATCAGGGCGGTGGGGCCGGTCAGGGCGTCGCCGGTCTCGAGCTGGCGGACATAGGCGGCGTTGATGCTGGGGTGGCCGTAGCCGAACAGGTTGGGACCGTAGGCGCACATCAGGTCGAGGTAGCGGCGGCCGTCGGCGTCCGTCAGGTGGGCGCCCTCGGCGCTGGCGAAGAACTGCGGATAGTCGTCGGGCAACAGGCCGACCGACTGGTGGCCGTACATGCCGCCGGGGATCACCGCCTCGGCGCGGCGGCGCAGGGCCTTGTCGACGGGTCCGGACATCGCGGGGCCTCCAGGGTGAGGCGACACGATATACCGCCGCTAGCGGAGCGCCAGCGCCTCCTGGAGGATGGCCACGAACAGCCGGATGTTGGCTTCCAGGTTCTTGCGGTGGACGCCTTCGTCGAGGACGACGTAGCGGGTGATCTCCAGGGTCCTGGCGTCGTCCTGGGTGATGCTCACGGCCGGATAGGCCAGCCGGGCCTTGGCCGCCTTGGCCTTGGCGGGGGTGTCGTAGGCGACATAGGCGATCAGGCTGACGCCCCGGCAGCGCACCGGCCCGGCCCCGCTGCACGCGGCCCCGTAGATGGCGAAGTTGGTCCCGCCGCCGGCCTGCACGATCAGGAAGGGGTCGCCGTTGTCGAGCTTGTCGACCTGCGCGACGGTGAGGCCCATCCCGCCGGCCAGGGCCTTCATCTCGGCCGCCGTCCAGCTGGAGACCAGCGGCTGCGCCTGGGCGGCCATCGGCGCAAGGGTCAGCGCCGCCGCCAGCAGGATCCCCGCCCCCATCCGCATCAGTTGGGATGCCTTCGCAGCCAGGTGGCGGCGTAGCCGCAGATCGGCACGATGGTCTCGCCCTTGGCCCGGGCGTCGGCCTGGAGGCCGCGCATCAGCCGGTCGGAGGTTCCCTTGCCGCGCAGGGGCACGGGCGCGAACACGTAGTCTATGATCAGCCGCCCGTCCTGGCGCCGGTAGTCGGCATAGGCGGTCAGGCCCTCCTCCTCGAGTTCGTAGCGGCCGGCGGCGGCGTTGTCGGTGACTTGGCTCATCATGGCGAATATAGCGCCTCGCGCGGCCGGATGATCCCCGTTATCGTCGGGAAAATCTTCATCGAGTCTCGGGTTTCAAGGACAGCCATGCGTCACCTTCTCGCGAGCGTCACCCTGATCGCCGCCCTGGCCCTGCTCGGCGCCTGCGACGGCAGCGATCCGGCCAAGACCGAAAAGGCTCCGGCGCCAAAGACCAAGATCATCGGCGGCGAGGGGCCGCCGCGCCGGCAGCTGGGCCAGTGGCAGCATGTGATGACGGCCCGCGGCCAGACCCAGACCATGACCATCTGCCTCGACGACAAGACCGAGCAGCGGGTCTCCTGGCTGAGCACCGCCGACGCCGGCGACTGCAGCGAGCGGGAATTCGCCCGCCAGGCCGACGGCACCTGGACCTTCTTCACCGTCTGCAAGACCGTGGTCGGAGGCGAGACCACCACCTCGGGCGCCGCCAAGGGCGACTTCACCAAGGACTTCACGGTAATGGCGACGATCACCACCGTGGGGGCCAACGAACCGCGCGCCAACGGCACGGTCGACATGGCGGTGCGCCTGAAGCACCTGGGCCCCTGCCCTGCCGGTCACCGCGGCGGCGACGTGCAGATCGCCGGCATGCCGGGGGTGCGCAACATCATGGACCAGGGCGCCGGGCGCTAGAGCAGGGCGCGGTTTGATGGAATCAAACCGCGCTGCTCCAGGTCTTTGTTGGTCGCGCGTTTGGTCCGATTGCCGGTTCCCATCAGTCGGCCGACGGGCTGGGCGCGGGTGGCGGAGCACGCCCTCGGTGAGGTCCCGTCGCGCTGCGGATCACGATCAACCCGACGCCAGCTGAACGACTAGACCAGCTCCACCGCCATGGCCGTCGCCTCGCCGCCGCCGATGCAGAGGCTGGCGAGGCCGCGCTTGCCGCCGCGGGCCTGCAGGGCGGCCAGCAGGGTGGCCAGGATCCGTGCGCCCGACGCCCCGATGGGATGGCCGAGCGCCGTGGCGCCGCCGTTGACGTTGAGCTTTTCGCGCGGGATGCCCAGCTCCCGCTGGGCGATCATGGCGACCACGGCGAAGGCCTCGTTGACCTCGAACAGGTCGACGTCGTCCACCGTCCAGCCGGCCTTCTTCAGCGCCTTCTGCATGGCCGGCACCGGGGCGGTGGTGAACAGGCCGGGTTCATGGGCATGGCCGGCGTGGGCGACCACCCGGGCGACGATGGGCATGCCCAGCTTCTCGGCCACCGACTGGCGGGTCATCACTAGGGCGGCGGCGCCGTCGCTGATCGAGCTGGCGTTGGCCGCGGTAATCGTACCGTCGGCGGCGAAGGCGGGCTTCAGGGTCGGGATCTTGGCGGCGTCGCCCTTGGGCGGCTGCTCATCCTGGCTGACCACCTCGACGCCCTTGCGGGTCTTGACCTCGACCGGGACGATCTCCGCCTCGAAGGCGCCGCTCTCGATGGCCTGCTTGGCGCGGCCGAGGCTCTCGATGGCGTAGGCGTCCTGGTCCTGGCGGGTGAACTGGTAGCTGCGGGCCGAATCCTCGGCGAAGGCGCCCATCAGCTTCCCGGGCGTGT
>DASPLD010000044.1:0-2047 GCA_035627755.1 Caulobacter sp.
CGCAAGCTGGAGTTCCTGGTCGCCGACGCCCTGGCCAGGGGCGCGGACACCCTGATCACGGTCGGCGCGCCCCAGTCCAACCACTGCCGCCTGACGCTCGCCGCCGCCGTGCGCGAAGGGCTGAAGTGCCGGCTGATCATCGAGGAGCGTGTCCCCGGGACCTACGACCCCGAGGCCTCGGGCAACAACTTCCTGTTCCACCTGATGGGCGTGGAATCCATCGAGGTCGTTCGGATGGGCGCCGACCTCGAGGCCGCCATGCGCGAGGAGGCCGCCCGCGTCGAGGCCGAGGGCCGGCGCGCCTACATCATTCCCGGCGGCGGCTCCAATGCCCTCGGCTCGCTCGGCTACGTGGCCTGCGCCGAAGAGCTCCTCGGACAGGCCTTCGATCTGGGTGTCGCCTTCGACCGCGTGGTCTGCGCCAGCGGCAGCGCCGGCACCCATGCGGGCCTGCTGGTGGGCCTCACCGCCGCCAATGCTGGTTGCCGCCTGACCGGGATCAACGTCCGCCGTCCGCGCCAGGAGCAGGAGGGCAACGTGCACAAGCTGGCGATGCTGACGGCCGAGAACCTTGGCGTCGCCGCCCCGCCGCGCGAGGCGGTCGAGGCGCTCGACGAGTGGGTCGGCCCCGGCTACTCGATCCCCACCGACGCCATGGTGGATGCGGTGCGCACCCTGGCGCGGCTGGAGGGCGTGCTGCTGGACCCGGTCTACACCGGCAAGGCCATGGCCGGGCTGATCGACCTCGTCCGGCGCGGTGAGATCGGCAGGGGCGAGCGCGTGCTGTTCGTCCACACCGGCGGCGCGCCGGGGCTCTTCGCCTACACCCAGGTGCTGCGCGCGTGAGCCCGGTCGTCGGCGTGATCGGCGGCATGGGCCCGGCCGCCACCGTGGACTTCCTAGACCGGCTGGTGCGCGCCACGCCGGCGGAGCGCGACCAGGACCACCTCAGGGTGCTGGTCGATTCCAACCCCAAGGTCCCCAACCGCAACGAGGCCCTGGCCGGGACCGGCCCTTCGCCCGGCCCGGTGCTGGCCGAGATGGCGCTCGGACTCGAACGCGCAGGGGCCGACGTGCTGGTCATGGCCTGCAACACCGCCCACGCCTTTTCCGCAGACATCCGCCCGGCGGTGTCGATCCCGTTCCTCGACATGATCGAGGCCACGGCCGACCGCCTGGCCGGTGTCATGGACGGGCGCGGCTATCGGGTCGGGGTCCTGGCGGTCGACGGTTGCCTGCGGGCGGGACTTTACCAGCAGGCGCTGGGCCGACGCGGCCTCGAGGCGGTGCTGCTGGACGACGCCGGCCAGGCCCGGCTGATGGACGCCATCTACCGCATCAAGGCCGGGCAGCTGGAGACGGCGCGTCCGGACATCGTGGCGCTGGCGCGCGGCTTCCGCGACGTGGGCGCGGTGGTCTCAGCCTGCACCGAACTGCCGATGGCGCTGAAGCGCCCCGATCTCGACGTGACCCTGGTCGATTCCACCGACGTCCTCGTCGACCAGGTGCTGGCCTTCGCCCGGAGCCACGGATGAGCGCCCGATCCTCCCCCGCCTCCGCCCGCAACCGCGAGCCGATCCTCGAAGTGCTGCGCCGCTGGCTGCCGGCCGAAGGGCTGGTCCTGGAGGTGGCAAGCGGAGCGGGCGAACACGCCATGTGGTTCGCCCAGGCCCTGCCCGGCGTGCGCTGGCAGCCCACCGACCGCGATCCTGACGCCCTGGCCAGCATCGCCGCCTGGCGCGCCGAGGCGGGCCTGCCCAACCTGCTGGCGCCGCTGGAGCTGGACGCTTCCGCCGAGGCCTGGCCGGTCGAGGACGCCGACGCCGTCGTCGCCATCAACATGGTCCACATCTCGCCCTGGGAAGCCACCGAAGGCCTGGTGCGCGGCGCCGCGCGGGTGCTGCGCCACGGCGGGGTGCTGTTCCTCTACGGGCCCTACCGAGAGGAGGGCGTCCCCACCGCCCCGTCCAACGAGGCTTTCGACGCCGACCTGAAGCGCCGCAACCCGGCCTGGGGCCTTCGCCTCGCCGAGGACGTCACCGCGCTT
>DASPLD010000045.1:0-5635 GCA_035627755.1 Caulobacter sp.
GCCTTGAAATTTAGCGTTTCTGAGGGAGATGGCGCACCCGACACGATTCGAACGTGTGACCTTTGCCTTCGGAGGGCAACGCTCTATCCAGCTGAGCTACGGGTGCCGATCAGGGAAACGGGTCTCTAGCGGAAAGGGGCCTGTTTCGCAAACGGCTATTCGGCGCCCAGCCAGGCGAAGCGGGCCAGGCAGAGGCCGGCCAGCAGGTAGAGGAAGAGGTCGCCGAACGGGACGCCAAGGATGCGGCGGGCCAGGAAGCCCTCGGCCGGGGTCGCGGCGGATCGGGGACGGATCAGCTTCAGGACGGCGTAGGCGATGACGCCCATGGCCAGGCCGTTGGCGATGGAGAAGGTCAGGGGGATCATGATCAGGGTCAGGAAGGCCGGAATGGCGACCTGGGGGTCGGTCCAGTCGGCCTCGGCCAGCGGGGCCATCATCATGGCGCCGACCAGGATCAGCGCCGGTGCGGTGGCCGCCGCGGGGACGGCCGCGGCGAAGGGGACCAGGACCAGGGCGAGCAGGAAGAGCAGGCCCGTGGTCACGGCGGTGAGGCCGGTGCGGCCGCCGGCGGCGACGCCCGAGGCGCTCTCGATGTAGCTGACCGTGGTGCTGGTGCCGGCGGCGGCGCCGACCATGGTGGCCAGGCTGTCGGCGACGAAGATGCGGTTGAGGCGCGGGATGGTCCCGTCGGGCTGGACGAGCCCTGCCCGGCTGGAGACGGCGACCAGGGTGCCCAGGTTGTCGAACAGGTCGACGAACAGGAAGACGAACAGGATCTCGACGAGGCCGAGCGTCAGGCCCTTGCCGTTGGGTCCGAGCCCCAGGGCGGCGGGGACGTCGGCCTTGAACAGGGTGGCGCCGATGGCGGCGGGGTCGAAGGGTTCGGGCTTGAAGGCGACCAGGCCGAGCAGCCAGCCGGCGATGCTGGCGACCAGGATGCCGATCAGGATGGCGGCCCGCACCCGCCACACCTGCAGCAGGGCGATCACCGCCAGGCCGAGCAGCGCGACCAGGGCGGCGGGGCTGGAGAGGTTGCCCAGCGCCACGGTGGTGGCCGGGTTGGCGACCACGATGCCGGCGCTCTTCAACCCGATGAAGGCGATGAACAGGCCGATGCCGCCGGCGATGGCGGCGTAGAGGGGCCGGGGGATGGCGCCCAGGATCAGCTGCCGCAGGCCGGCCAGGGTCATCAGCAGGAAGAGGGCTCCCGACAGGAACACCGCCCCCAGCGCCGTCTGCCAGGGCAGGCCCATGCCGAGCACCACGGTGAAGGTGAAGTAGGCGTTCAGCCCCATGCCGGGGGCCAGGGCGATGGGGTAGTTGGCGATGGTTCCCATCAGGATCGAGCCGATCCCGGCCGCCAGGCAGGTGGCGGCGGCAACCGCCGCCACCGGCATCCCGGCCTGGCCGAGGATGCTGGGGTTGACCAGAATGATGTAGGCCATGGTCAGGAAGGTGGTCGCCCCGGCCAGCAGCTCGGTGCGGACGGTGGTGTTGTTCTCCGCCAGGCGGAAAAAGCGGCTGATCATACGGGCCCTCCCGCGGGGAGTAGGACCGTGGGCGGCGGAGGCGTCAAGGCGGGTCCCGGAGAACAGCCCCCCGCGCGACCCGGGGGAGGGCTCGAAACCCGCCGGCGCCTAGAAGACCAGCGCCCGGACTTCCTTGACGTGCGGCAGCGCCTGGATGCGGGCCAGGAGGGCGGCGTCTGGGGCCTGGTCGACGCCAACCAGGGCGATTGCGTCGTCGCCGGCGGCGACGCGGCCCAGGTTGAAGGTGGCGATGTTGACCGCCGCCTCGCCCAGCATGCCGCCCAGCGCCCCGATGAAGCCGGGCTTGTCGAGGTTGTTGACGTAGAGCATGGCGGCGCCGAACGGAGCGTCGAGCTCCATGCCCTTGACCTCGATGACCCGGGGGATGCCCCCGATTACGGCCCCGGCGAAGGACTTCTCGCCCTCCTCGGTGGTGATGGTGATCCGGATCAGGCTGTCGTAGACGTCCGACAGCTCCTGGCGGCTCTCGGAGACGGTGACGCCCCGCTCCTTGGCCACCGCAGGGGCGCTGACCATGTTGATCTCGGCCAGCATGGGGCGAAGGATCCCCGCCAGGGCGGCGGCGGTCATCGGCTTGACGTTGAGCTTGGCGACCTCGCCGATGTAGGCGACCTCGATGGCCTTGAGGCCGGGGTCGAGCATCTGGCCGGCGAACAGGCCGAGCTTCTCCGCCAGGGCCACGAAGGGCTTCAGCTTCGGCGCCTCGTCGGCGGTGATCGACGGGCTGTTCAGCGCGTTGGTGATGGCGCCGGTCAGCAGGTAGTCGCTGATCTGCTCGGCCACCTGCAGGGCGACGTTTTCCTGGGCCTCCAGGGTGGAGGCGCCCAGGTGGGGCGTGGCGATGAAGTTGGGGGCCCCGAACAGCGGGTTGTCGGTGGCCGGCTCGGTGACGAAGACGTCGAAGGCGGCGCCGCCGATGTGGCCGCTGTCGAGTCCCTCGCGCAGGGCGACTTCGTCGACCAGGCCGCCGCGTGCGCAGTTGATGATGCGGACGCCCTTGCGGGCCCTGGCGAGGTTCTCGGCCGACAGGATGTTGCGGGTCTTGTCGGTCAGGGGGGTGTGCAGGGTGATGAACTCGGCGCGTTCCAGCAGCTCGTCGAGCTCGACCTTCTCGACCCCCAGTTCCACCGCCCGCTCGGGGCTGAGGAAGGGATCGTAGGCGACGACCTTCATCTTCAGGCCGAGCGCCCGCTCGGCGACGAGCGAGCCGATGTTGCCGCAGCCGATCAGGCCGAGGGTCTTGGCGAACAGCTCCACCCCCATGAAGCGGTTCTTCTCCCACTTGCCGGCCTGGGTGGAGGCGTCGGCGGCGGGCAGTTCGCGGGCCAGGGCGAACATCATGGCGATGGCGTGCTCGGCCGTGGTGATCGAGTTGCCGAACGGGGTGTTCATCACCACGATGCCGCGGGCGGTGGCGGCCGGGATGTCGACGTTGTCGACCCCGATGCCGGCCCGGCCGATGACCTTCATCCGGGTGGCGGCGGCCAGGACATCCTTGTCCGCCTTGGTGGCGCTGCGGACGGCGAGGCCGTCATAGTCGCCGATGATCTTGAGCAGCTCCTCCTTGGAGAGGCCGGTCTTCACATCGGCCTCGACGCCGCGGCGGGCGAAGATCTCAACGGCGGCGGGCGAGAGTTTGTCGGCGATCAGGACGCGGGGCATCGATGCCTCCTCGTTAAAATGCGGGAATCGGAAGGGGTTCAGGCCGAGGCGAGTTCGGCGGAGACGCAGGCGTAGGCCCAGTCCAGCCAGGGGGTCAGCGCCTCGAGATCGGCGGTGTCGACCGTACAGCCGCACCAGATCCGCAGGCCCGGCGGGGCGTCGCGGTAGCCGCCGATGTCGAAGGCCGCGCCTTCCTTCTCGAGGAGGGCGGCCAGCTTCTTGGCGAACTCGGCCTGGGCGTCGGCCGGCAGGGCGGCGATGGCAGGATCGACGACCTTGAGGCAGACGCTGGTGTTGGAGCGGGTCGCCGGGTCCTCGGCCAGGAAGTCGACCCAGGGCGTGGCGGCGACCCAGGCCTCGAGGGCCGCGAAGTTGGCGTCGGCCCGGGCGCGCAGGCCGGCAAGCCCGCCGACCGACTTCGACCAGGCCAGGGCGTCCAGGTAGTCCTCGACGCAGAGCATGGAGGGGGTGTTGATCGTCGCCCCCTCGAAGATCTCCTCGTTCAGCTTTCCACCCTTGGTCATGCGAAAGAGCTTGGGCATCGGCCAGGCCGGGGTGTGGCTCTCCAGCCGCTCGACGGCGCGGGGCGAGAGGATGAGGACCCCGTGGGCGGCCTCCCCGCCAAGCGCCTTCTGCCAGCTATAGGTGACGACATCGAGCTTGGCCCAGTCGAGGTCCTGGGCGAAGGCGGCGCTGGTGGCGTCGCAGATCGTCAGGCCGGCGCGGTTCTCGGCAATGAAGTCGGCGTTGGGGACCCGGACGCCGGAGGTGGTGCCGTTCCAGGTGAACACCAGGTCGGCGTCGGGCCGGACCTTGGAAAGGTCGGGGAGCTTGCCGTAGGGGGCGTCGAGGACCTCGACGTCCGCCAGCTTGAGCTGCTTGGCGACATCGGTGACCCAGTCCTTGCCGAAGCTCTCGAAGGCCAGCAGCTGGACCGGGCGCGGGCCCAGCAGCGACCAGAGGGCCATCTCCACGGCGCCGGTGTCGGAGCCCGGCACAATGCCGATGCGGTAGCCGTCCGGAACGCCCAGGACCTCGCGGGTCTGGTCGATCGCCGCCTTCAGGCGCGCCTTCCCGGGCTTGCCCCGGTGCGATCGGCCGAGGACGGCGTCCTTGAGGTTTTCGGGGGTCCAGCCGGGGCGCTTGGCGCAGGGGCCGGAAGAGAACTCAGCGCGCGCAGGGCGCACTCCGGGCTTGGCCGGGGCGTTGGTCATAGCGATGTCTCCCATCCTTACAGATGGACTGGGCCTCGTTGGGGAGGCCTGGCCCGCCGTCCAGAGACGCGATTTCGCTGCGCCGCACAAGACGAGATTTTCTGCAGGGGCGTTGAGGGGCGTCGCTGCGCCGCAATCGGAAACAGGGTTTGAGGGGACAGCGGCGGCGACGCGCCGTATCACCCGCCCGCCATGACGCCTCAAACCCGCATCGCCGCTCCCGCTGTCGACTGGCTGGTGCTGGGCGCCCTGGTGGTCGCCTGGGGGTCGGCGTTCGCGGCGTTGAAGATCGCGGTGGCGGACATCCCGCCGGCCTGGAACACCGTCTGGCGGATGAGCGTGGCGACCATCGTCCTGGCGCTGATCTGCGCCGGGCGGGGCGAGCGATTGCCGCGGCTGCTGCCGAGGCCCGATCCGGCCTGGGGCTGGTATTCGGCGCTGGGCCTAGTCGGACTGGCCGCGCCCTTCTTCCTGTTCGCCTTCGCCGCCCAGGGGCTGCCGAGCGCGATCAACGCCATCTGCAACGGCTCCTCGCCGCTGTTCACGGCCGCCCTGGCCCACCTGATGCTGGCTGACGAGCGGCTCGATCTCCGCCGGGGGGCGGGGGTGGCGCTGGGCTTCCTGGGCCTGCTGGTTCTGGTCTGGCCGCGCCTGGCGCCTTCAACGTCGGGGGGCGGGTCGGTCGAGGCGCTGGCGCTGGGCGCGGCGATCCTCGGCGGTCTGATGTACGCGGTGTCCAACATCATCACCCGCAAGGCGCCGGTGCTGAGTTCTACGGCCGGCGCCCTGCTGATGGTGCTGACCGGCCTGGCGTTCGCGGTGGCCGGCGCCCTGGTCACCACCCCGATCCCGCCGGTCCCGCCGCTCAAGGCGATCGCCGCGGTCGTCGGCCTGGGGATCTTCTCCACGGCCCTGGGCAGCGTCGGCTATGTCTGGCTGGTCCAGCGGCGGGGGCCGGTGTTCATGAGCATGTCGATCTACCTGGCCCCGCTGTGGGCGACGGGCCTGGGGGTGGCGCTGTTGGGCGAGCGGCCGGGCTGGACGGCGTTCGCGGCCCTGGGCTTAATCCTGCTGGGCGTGGGACTGACCACCTGGCGCAGGCGTACGGTGGCGGAAACCTAGAGCGCGCTCCGATGAGTGGGAACCGGTAGTCGGCTCAAACGCGCGACCAACAAGGCCCTAGAGCAGCGCGGTTTGATTCCATCTAGA
>DASPLD010000046.1:0-3870 GCA_035627755.1 Caulobacter sp.
TTCGACGATCTGAAGGTCGGCGACCGCTACCCGCTGCCCTCCCGAACGCTGGGTGACGGCAATTTCGCGGCCTTCCAGGCGGTCAGCCTCGACAACCACCCGATCCACTATGACGCCGAATACTGCCAGGCCCTTGGCCACCCGGGCCCGCTGGCCCACGGCCTCCAGGTGCTCTGCTTCACGGCCGCCGGCGCCGGGACCTTCCCGCACGAGATCGGCGACGCCCTCCTCGGCATGATCGAGGTCCGGGCCAGGATCCTGAAGAGCGCCTATCCCGGCGACACCCTGTTCCCGCTGCTGGAGATCGTCGACCTCAAGCCCCAGCGAACCACCGGGGTGGTCACCATGCGGGCCACCGTGACCAACCAGCGCGGCGAGACCATCCTGGACGGCGAACACACCTATCTGCTGCGCCTCTAGCGTCTTGACCGGGCCTGGCTTCCCGCATCTGATCGCCGATAACAAGCAAGCGGGAGGGGGCCATGGCCACGGCCAGCGCCAATGGGCGCAAGAGCATCTTCATCACCGGCGCGGCCAGCGGCATCGGCCTGGGCGCCGCCAAGCGGTTTGCCCGCGAGGGCTGGTTCGTCGGCCTGGCCGACATCGACAAGCCGGGGCTCAAGGCGGCGCTGCAGGCCATCGGCCCGGGAAATGGCGTCACGATCGACCTCGATGTCCGGGACCGGGGCCAGTGGACCCGCGCCCTGGCCGCCTTCGCCAAGGCCAGCGGCGGGCGGCTGGACGTGCTGCTCAACAACGCCGGCATCGCCCGCTACGGCTACCTCGAGGAGCAGAGCCCAGACGAGGGCGACCTGCAGATCGACATCAACGTCAAGGGGGTGATCAACGGCGCCCGCGCCGGCCTGGAGCTCCTCAAGGCGACGCCGGGCTCGACCCTGATCAACGTCGCCAGCTGCGCCGGCCTGTTCGGCTCGCCCCGCATGGCCATCTATTCGGCGACCAAGTTCGCGGTGCGCGGCCTCTCCGAATCCCTCGAGGCGGAGTTCGGCCGCTTCGGGATCGCGGTCCGCTGCATCATGCCCTGGTTCGTCGACACCCCGATCCTCAACGCCGGGGCGCAGGGTTCGAACCTGAAGATCACCGACGCCATCCGCGAGGGCGGCTCGCCGGTCTACACCGTCGAGGAGGCCGCCCAGGTGATCTGGGAGTCGGCCCAGGGCAGGGGCGGCAAGCTCAACTACATCGTCGGCAAGGCCGGCAAGGACATGGCCTTCATGTTGCGCTTCATGCCTGGCGCTGTCCGCAAGCGGCTGAAGGCGCTGGCGGCGGCGGAGTAGCGCTGCGGTGGCCTAAAGCGCGCCGGCCGGATCGGCCTTCGGGGCGGAGGCCGGTTCCTTGGCCGCTTCCGCCGGTCCGCCGACGCCGGGCTTCTCGGCGGGCGTCTCGGTGACCGCCGAGGCCAGGATCACCTTGGCCCCCGAACCGGTGACGATCTCGTAGGGCACAGGGCCTGTCGGCAGGCTGGTGGCCTGCACCACCTCGAAGCCGGCTTCCGGACCCGACAGCCGCGGACGGCCGCCAAAGGCGCCAGGGGCCCCGCCGCGGCCGCCGAAGCGGTAGAAGACGTGCAGGCCGACCTGCTGGACCCGCACCATGCGCGGGCCCCAGCCGGGGGAGACATTGATGGTGTGGAAGTGGGTGGCGTTGCCGACCGAGGCCATCACCTGGCCGCCGAGGGCGCGCTCCGCCACCCGCTGGGCGCGGCGCCAGGCGCCGGGCTCGCGGCCGCGGCGCATCGAACCGTCGCAGGCGAAGCTGAACTGGCAGACGCCCTGGGTGCGCTGGAAGACCACCGCACAGACGCTCTTGGGGAAGGCCGGATGGCGCACGCGGTTGAGCACCACCTGGGCGACGGCCGCCTGGCCGTCCGGGGTCTCACCGCGGGCTTCGTAGTACACGGCCTGGGTCAGGCACTCGAGGTCGCGTGAGGCGTCCAGGGCGCCGGCCAGCTTGAAGGGCTCGGCCGCCGGGTTGAACGGGCCGCCGAAGCTGGCGCGCAGCAGCAGGCCGCCGCTGCGATTGCGGTCCTGGCCGGCGCGCTTCTCGAGTCGGGCGGCGAGCAGGGCCGACTGGCGGTCGCGCTGGGCGTCGCCGGCGCTGAGCAGGGGATCGTGACGGCGGGCCACCGCCAGGGCGGCCGGATCCATGTTGAGGACGCGGTCGCGGAGGGCGACCTCCGAGAAATCGCCTTCGGCGGCCTCGGCCATGGTCGACAGACGGACATGCTGTTCGCGGGCGTCAGCGGCGCCCGCCACATAGGCGGCCGCGACGATCAGGCCCATGACGGCGCCGGTGGATGCGCCAACGGTCAGGGCTCGCGCGCCAGCGCGGCTCCGTTTGGGGAAATTCAACGCTCTCTAGTCCTGTGCGACGAGGGCGTTCCGCCCCCCGACATCGACGTCGATCCGTCCGAAATACGCCACGCGGACACTGGAACGACGGGATTCGGCCCGTTTCAGGAATTGGCCGAGGTGCTCCTTATCCCAGACTTTATGGCGCAAATGGGGCTGATTCGCAAGTTGATGCTGCAGCGCAGCATGAAGCAGGGCGCCAGATTTCGCCGGTCATCCCGCTAAGCACCGCTAGTCGTTGTGGTTTTCCAGATGGGGCCTGCCCGGCCCGCGGCGCCGCATTTCTCTACCGGGGTAGAGGACGACTGAAGCAGAACTGGCCGTGATTATGGCCTGATCCATTGCCTAATCGCCCGCGCCGTAGCACCATACCGACGTTCACCCGCGACGTATTGGAGACGTCCATGAGAAAGTTCATTGCCGGCGCCGTGATGGCCGCCCTTCCGCTTCTGGCTGCGCCGGCGATCGCCGGTGACCTGCTGTACGAGGCCGTGCCCGACAGCCTGACCGAGAACCTCAACGGCCAGCCCTACTGGATGGCCCAGGCGCAGTGCGCCGGCCTGTTCGGCGCCGCCGCCAGCTATCTGACCGACCGCGGCGACAGCGCCGGCGCCCAGGAAGCCGGCCAACTGGCCGTGACCTTCGCCAACGACGCCATCGCGCGGCTTCGCAAGGACCGGGGCCTCAGCAAGAAGGACGCCCTGCTGGTCATCGAACCGGCGGTGCTGGCCTCTCGCGAGAAGAGCCTGTCGGTGGTCTCCGGCGGCGACACCAGCGCCAAGTCGACCTGGAACTTCGCCCGCAGCGCCTGTCTCGACGTTGCCGAGAACTACGCCACCAAGGCCTCCTGGTAGGAACTGACCGATGTCGAACCTTCGTCGGGCGGTCCTCGCCCTGTCCGTCTGCGCCCCGCTGGCCCTGGCCGGCCAGCCGGCCCTGGCCGCCGACATGGTCATGCCGCGCGGCGCCGCCACCGGCCTGACCGAGTCCGACGTCGGCAAGCCCTACTGGGTGCTGCTGTCGCAATGCGCGGGCATGTTCTCGGCCGCCTACAGCGTCCACAGCAGCAGCGGCGACGCCGACAAGGCCGAGGCTGACAAGCTGGTCGGCACGGCCATGCTCAACGCCGCCGTCGACCGGCTGGTCCGCGACCGCGGGCTGGACCGCAAGACCGCCCTGGCGATGGCGTCGGAACACCTAGCCGCCGGCCGCGAGACCGGCAGCGAGATCATCGCCCGCGGCACCCGCAGCCGCAGTCCTTGGAACGCCCAGCGCAGCGCCTGCATGGACATCCACGACGGCTACGTCGGCAAGTACGGCTGAGGCCGGCGATCGCCTGACGGTCTTGCGCGGCCCCCTTCAGCTCGCTTAGCGTCCGGCGAGTGGGGGTGCGATGTTCAGCCTGACGTTCAGCGGCCGCGCCGCGGCGGTTGCTGGCCTGTTGGCCGCGGCCCTCGCGGTCGGCCCGGCGGCCGGCGCTCCGCGCGACGCCGTTCCG
>DASPLD010000047.1:0-5005 GCA_035627755.1 Caulobacter sp.
ATCCACGGCAACGCCACCTGCGTGATGAACTATGACGGCGCCAAGGGCTGGCTGGTCGGCGAGCCGGAGAAGGGGCTCCAGGCGATGTTCATCATGATGAACGCCGCGCGGCTGGGGGTCGGGCTGCAGGGCCTCGCCCAGGGCGAGGTCGCCGTGCAGGGCGGTCCACGCCATGAAGGCGCGGCCGCCTTCGACCACGGCGCGGGCGTCCAGCAGCATGCGGCGCACGTCCGGGTGGACGATGATCGGATCGGCCGGGCCGTCGGGGTTCTTCGGCCCGGTGAGCGAGCGGCCCTGCAGCCGCTCCTTGGCGAACTCGGCGGCGGCCTGGTAGGCGGCCTCGGCCTGGGCGACGCCCTGCAGGCCGACCCCGATGCGGGCCTCGTTCATCATCACGAACATGATCCGCAGGCCGGCGTTCTCCTCTCCGATCAGCCAGCCCTTGGCGTCCTCGTAGGCCATCACGCAGGTGGCGTTGCCGTGGATGCCCATCTTCTCCTCGAGGCCGGCGCACTTGACCCCCTCGTTGCGGGGCCCGACCGAGCCGTCCGCGTTGGGCAGGTGCTTGGGCACGATGAACAGGCTGATGCCCTTCACCCCGGCCGGCGCGCCCTCGATGCGGGCCAGCACCAGGTGGACGATGTTCTCGGCCATGTCGTGCTCGCCGGCCGAGATCCAGATCTTCTGGCCGGTGATCCTGTAGGACCCGTCGGCCTGCGGGACGGCCTTGGTGCGCAGCAGGCCGAGGTCGGTGCCGCAGTGCGGCTCGGTGAGGTTCATGGTGCCGGTCCATTCGCCGGACACCATCTTGGGAAGGTAGAGCGCCTTCTGCTCGTCCGTGCCGCCGGTATGGATGGCCGAATAGGCGCCGTGCGCCAGGCCTGGGTACATCGAGAAGGCCATGTTGGCGCTGGACGACATCTCGCTGAAGGAGAGGTTGACCACATGCGGCAGCCCCTGGCCGCCGTAGGCGGGGTCGGAGCCCAGCCCGGTCCAGCCGCCCTCGCAGAGCTGCCTGTAGGCCTCCTTGAACCCGGTCGGGGTGGTCACCGTATTGTCCTGGCGCCAGGTGCAGCCTTCCTTGTCGCCGACGCTGTTCAGCGGCGCGAGCACCTCGCCGGTGAACTTGCCGGCCTCCTCGATGATCGCCTTGACTACGTCCAGCGAGGCGTCGGCGAAGGCCGGCAGCTGCGCGTACTGGTCGATCTTCAGCACGTCCTCCAGCAGGAAGACATGGTCGCGCACCGGCGGTTGGTAGGCCATCTTTGGTCCGTTTTGCTTGGGTCGAGCGAACGCGGGCCGGCCTTCTCGAAGACCGGCCCTGATCATAGAGACCGGAAAGGTCTTATTTGGCGAGGGCGAGGTCGGCGTGTCCGTCGAGCCTGGCCCGAAGCATCTGGTCGTAGTCGGCCGCCTTCGGCAGGAGGTCGGGACGCTTCTCGGCCAGGTGCTTCTCCAGCCGCTCGCAGGCCTGCCGCAGCTCGGTGATCGCGCCTTCGATGTCCTCGCGCTGGCGCTCCAGCACGATGATCTTCTCGCGGAATTTCTTCAGGCTGTGGGCGTTCTGGTGCATGGCCTCGTCGCCCTCGTCGTAGAGCTCGAGGATCTCGCGGATCTCCTGGAGGGAGAGGCCGACGCGCTTGCCGCGCAGGATCAGGATCAGGCGGGCCCGGTCCTTGTAGCTGTAGACCCGGTTCATGCCGTCGCGGGCGGGAGCCAGCAGCCCCTTGTCCTCGTAGAAGCGCAGGGCTCGGGGGGTGGCTTTGAACTCGGTGCAAAGCTGGCGGATGGTGAAAGTCCGCTCGGGACGACGCAATTCCATTGGCATGCGGTGTTCTCCCATGGGGGTCTTTTTGAGCCCTTCGAGAGGGAGGTTATGTCCCGCTTACGTCAACGTCAATGCACATCCTCTGGGGAAGCATCCAGTTCGCGGAACGTGAAAGGGGCCGGCCCCTTTCGAGGCCGGCCCCTTCATTCTTGAGGTCGATGGCTTACCAGCTAGCGTGGCTGTAGCCGGTGGGCCGGACGTAGGCGGCGGCGACATAGCCGACCCCGACGCCATTCTGACCCACCAGGACCCACTGGCCGCGCTTGGCATAGGCCATGGCGGTGAAGGTCTCGCCGCGGCGCAGCTGGCCGGCCTTGGCGGCGCCGGTCGAGGGGCCGGCGCGCAGGTTGACCGTGCTGGTGGCGATGAACCGTCCGCCGGCCCGCTGGAAGTTGGCGGGCTGGACGTAGTCGGCCAGGCGGTATCCGCCGGAGACGTAGGTCCCGCGGGTGGCGGCGTCGTTCTTCTGGGCCTGGCAGCCGATGGCCCCGCCGACGGCGGCGCCGGCGCCCGCCCCGAGGATCGCCCCCGCGGCCGGCTCGTTGTCGGTCAGCTTGGAGCCGATCAACCCGCCCAGGATGGCGCCGATCAGGGCCCCGCCCTCCTGCTTCTTGCCCGAAGCCGAACAGCCGAACGGGCCGTTGGAAGGCTGGGCGGCGGCGGTCATCGGGGCCGCGGCCACGCCCAGGGCGGCCACGAGGGTCAGGGCCAGGCCGGCTTTGACAGTCTTCTGCGCTTGCATGGTCATGTCTCCTCTTCGAAAGCGCGGGCCCGGGAACGTCCAGGGCCGTCGAGAGGGGTTATGACGCCGACCGCCTGAACGGCGCCGTAAGCGCTGGTTATCTTCGGTTCAGGTCAGTCGAACGCAAGGCCGGCCGCTTCCACGGCTTCGGCCAGATCAGCGGCGCAGACCATGATGCCGTCCATCATCGCCTCGTCCTCGAAGATGTCCTCGCTGGACCCGCTGATCAGCTTGGAGAACTTGACCACGGCGGGATCCCTGCCGGCCGTCTGGAGGCGCTCCATCGTCGCGGGATCGATGTCCGGGTCCTTGCCGGACTCCAGGGCCGGGCCGAGTTGGCGGAACAAGGCCTTGAGGTCGGGGTCCTCGTAGTAGGCGATGACGGTCAGGAGTTCGGCCTCGGTCATGCCGGCCTTGTCGGCCCGGCTCACCGCCTCGCCGATGAAGTCGCGGCCCTCGATCAGCTTGGCGACGCAGGCGCCCATCTCGCCGGCGATCTTCTCGACCACGGCCTCCTTGCCCGGGTTCTGGGCCAGCAGGTCCTTGCGCGTCTCCAGCGCCGCCATCCGGTCCACCGGCATGATCTCCGACAGCTTCGGCAGCGCCTGGCGCAGCCGCTCGAGCAGGGCGGCGCGATCCGCCGGGGCGGCAGCCGCCAGGTTGGCGCTGATCAGGAGGCCGCAAAGGGCCAGGGCGAGAACACGCATCGGACAACTCGAAGACTGACTGGCCGACACGGACGGCCCCCGGAACGGTTGTGACCCGCCGCCGCTCCGGCCGCAAGATCAGAGCCCGCGGCGCATCTCCTCCCAGGCGTTCGACAGGCCGGCCCGGTGCGCCGGGCTGGCCACCCCGATCAGGGCCTGCGCCCGCTCGTCGAGGGTCAGGCCGCGCAGGTCGGCGACGCCGTGCTCGGTGATGACCACTCCGACGTCGGCGCGGGGCACGCTGACTGCGCCGGGCGACAGGCGCGGCACGATGCGGCTGATACTGTCACCCTTGGCCGAGGCCGGCAGGGCGAGGATCGGAACGCCGCCCTCGCTGAAACGGGCGCCGCGCAGGAAGTCGGTCAGGCCGCCGATCCCGGAGACCTGCCGCCCGCCCTGGAACTCGGCGTTGGCCTGGCCGAAGAGGTCGATCTCCAGGGCCGAGTTGACCGCCACCAGCTTGGGGATTTGGGCCAGCACCCGGATGTCGTGGGTGTGGTCGCTGGGGGCGAAGCGGATGCGCCGATCGCCGAGCCGCTCGCGCAGCCGCGCCGTGCCCGCCGCCAGGCCGGTGACCACCTGCTCGACCGCCCCCTCGTCGAGCAGCTCGACCAGGGGGTCGGTGACCATCCCCGAATGGATCTTCAGCCCTCGCCGGCCGCGCAGCCCCTTCAGAGCCGCCACCCCGGCCTTGCCGACCCCGAACTGCAGGCTGGCGCCCTCCGGGGCGAGGGCGGCGATATGGCCGCTGATCGTCTCGAAGGCCGGGTCGAGCTCGCCGGCGTCGTAGTCGAGCACCGGATGGTCCGTCTCGCAGACCAGGTCGAAGGCCTCCAGCGGCCAGCTCGGGCCGTTCACCGCCGGCAGGTTGCTATTGACGATGGCCAGCTTGAAGACCCCCGGCCGGTTCAGCACCGCGGGGGCAAGGTCGCTGGCGACGCTGAGGGTCACCCGGCCATCGACGGGCGGGCTGACCTGGAACACCGCCCCGTCCAGGGGCGTCGTGGCCAGCCAGTGAAAGGTCTGGAACCAGGTCAGGGGCCTCAGAGCGAACCGACCGGCCTGGAAGGCCGCGCGCCAGTCGGCCGAGACGAAGGTCCCTTCGGCCCTCGCGGTCGGCGCCAGGGCCGACCAGTCGAAGCGATTGATCCCCGGGATCGGCGCGCCGACGAAACACATCCGATCGGCCAGGCCGTGCGTAGCTCCCAGCATCTCCCGCAGCACCAGGGGCTCCCCGGGGCCGAAGGGGACGAACAGCCGCCCGCCACGCCCGCCCGACAGCAGGTGGCGGGCGAGCTGTTCGACAGCCTGATCAATCGGGAGGCGAATCATGTCATCGTCCGTTCAGGTGGCGTCCGCAACGGTTCGGCCGCCCGTGAGTTCTGCGTACCAGACCCGGCCCCGTAGGACCCCCGCCGCCATGCAGACCGCCGACCACTCCTCCAGCGTTCTCAAGCCGATGCTGTGGATCGCCGGGACCTTCTTCGCAACCGGCTTCCTCGGCTATCTGGCGTTCGGGCTGAGCGCGCTCCCGGGCTAACCCGCCCCCGTGGAGCCGAAGCCGCCGGCGCCGCGCGCCGTCTTTTCCAGGGTGTCCACCACCCGCCAGCCGGCCTGGACCACCGGCGCGATGATCAGCTGGGCGATGCGGTCGCCGCGGCGGATGACGAAATCCTCTTCCCCGAGGTTGATCAGGATCACCTTCACCTCGCCGCGATAGTCGGAATC
>DASPLD010000048.1:0-5837 GCA_035627755.1 Caulobacter sp.
GGAACCATCTTCTATCGTCAATCCCAAAATGGTTCTTCCGGCCATAGCGGATATATACTGGAATGACGCATCGCCCTCTGTGTCATCAGAATCAGCGACCTTATCGCCCGAAATATAGAACTCCCAATCCGCTAGATAGACCCACAACCTCAGATCATCTTCTGACTTGAGATGAATATAAAGAAACGATCCTACACCCCTCTGAACGGCTGAAATGGACCTTCCGACCAAGACGTTTTGTGCTTCCAATTTCGTTGCCATTCAACTCTCTGGCCTTAGCGGGCAGCGCGAGCGCCGTGCTACGCCCCCGCCGCTGACCCCATCGGCCGCATGCCGAGGTCGGAGAGCAGCAGCGAGTCCTTGTCCGCGCCCGGCAGGGGGGTGGTCAGCAGCTTGCCGCCGATGAAGATGGAGTTGGCGCCGGCCAGGAAGCAGAGGGCCTGGATCTCGCGGCTCATGGCTTCGCGGCCGGCGGCGATGCGGACCATCGACTTGGGGCAGACCAGGCGGGCCACGGCGATGGTGCGGACGAACTCCAGGCCGTCGATCTCGCCTTCCTGCCTGATCTTGTCGCCCAGCGGCGTGCCGGCGATGGGGACCAGGGCGTTGACCGGCAGGCTTTCGGGATGGGCCGGCAGGATGGCCAGCTGGTGCAGCAGGCCGGCGCGGTCGGCGCGGCTCTCGCCCATGCCGATGATGCCGCCGCAGCAGGTGCTCATGCCGGCGTCGCGGACATGGGCCAGGGTGTCGAGCCGGTCCTGGTAGGTGCGGGTGGTGACGACCTCGCCGTAGTACTCGGGCGAGGTGTCGAGGTTGTGGTTGTAGTAGTCGAGCCCGGCCGCCTTGAGGGTCACGGCCTGTTCGGCGGTGAGCATGCCCAGGGTGGCGCAGGTCTCCAGGCCCAGCGCCTTCACCCCGCCGATCATCTCGGCGACCTTGGGCAGGTCCCGGTCCTTGAGATCGCGCCAGGCGGCGCCCATGCAGAACCGCTGGGCGCCGCCGGCCTGGGCGGCCTTGGCCGCAGCGATGACCGTGTCGGCGTCCATCAGCTTGGAGGCGACCAACCCGGTCTTGAAGCTGGCCGACTGGCTGCAATAGCCGCAGTTCTCCGCGCAACCGCCGGTCTTGACCGAAAGGAGCTGGGAGAGCTGCAGCTCGGTGGGGTCGAACCAGCGGCGGTGGACCTGGGCGGCCTGGAACACCAGCTCGGTGAAGGGCAGGTCGAACAGGGCCTCGATCTCGTCCCGGGTCCAGTCATGGCGCGGGAGGGCGGGGTCGGCGAACTGGACAGGGGCGTTCATGGGGACCTCGGATCGGGGACAGGCGCGGCGTTTGTAGGGGCGAGCGGCGTTCAGGGAAAGCCTCTGCCCATCCCTCTCTCGAGGCTGGCGCCTAGCCCTTGTAAATCCGCCCCCCACGCATCACGAAGGCGACGTTCTTCAGCACCCGCACGTCGTTGAGCGGATCGCCCGACACCGCGATGATATCAGCCTGCTTGCCGGGTTCGAGGCTGCCGACCTCGCCGGACAGGCCGAGCAGGTCCGCCGCGTTCACCGTCGCCGCCTGGATGGCCTGCATCGGGGTCATCCCGAACTTGACCAGCAGCTCGAACTCGTCGGCGTTGCGGCCGTGCTTGGAGACGCCGGCGTCGGTGCCGAAGGCGATCTTGACGCCGCGGGGGACGCATTTCTGCAGGCTTTCGCCGGTGATCTTGATCCGCCAGTCGATCTTGGCCCGGACCGACGGGCTGTAGGCGTTCGGGTCCTTGGCGATGCGCTCCAGGTAGCCGTTCACCGTCGACAGGGTCGGCACATAGTAGGCGCCGGTCTTGAGGAACAGCCGGATGACCTCCTCGTCCATGATGGTGCCGTGCTCGATGCTGTCGGCGCCGTAGGTGAGGGCCAGCTTGATCCCGTCCGCCCCATGGGCGTGGACGGCGACCTTCTTGCCGTAGAGGTGGGCGGTCTCGATCAGGGCCTTGGCCTCGTCGTCGAACATCTGCTTGCCGACGCCGGCGCCGATGATGCTGTTCACCCCGCCGGTGGTGGCGATCTTGATGACGTCGGCGCCGCGGCTGACCTGCAGGCGGACGGCCTGGCGGCAGCTCTCGGGGCCGTCGCAGACATTGGTGGTGTCCACCGCCTCGCGGAACTGGTCGTTGAGGCCGAGGCGCTGGTCCATGTGGCCGGAGCTGGTGGAGATGGAGCTGGCGGCGTCGATGATGCGGGGCCCGTCGACCCAGCCCTTGGCGATGGCGTCGCGCAGGGCCAGGGTGACGCCGTCGCCGCTGCCCAGGTTGCGGACGGTGGTGAAGCCGGCCAGCAGGGTCTTCCTGGCGTTCATCTGGGCTTCGTAGGCGTGGGCCGGCACCGACTCGCTGACCCCGGCGACCAGCCCCTCGATGCCGGCGCGGTCGCTGTCGAGATGGACGTGGCTGTCGATCAGGCCCGGGAGGACGAACCGGTCCCTGAGGTCGACGACCTTCGCGCCGGGGATGTCGACGAAGCCGTCGCGGATGGCTTCGATCTTGCCGCCCCGGATGACGATGCTGGCGTTGCGGCGCGGGGCCTGGCCCGGGCGGTCGAGCAGGGTCCCGGCATGGACCACGGTGACGTCGTCCATCTCCGTCTGGGCCACGGCCGACCCGGCCAGCAGGGCGGCCGCGGCGACAGCGGCGGCGATCTTCAGCTTTGCGAACATTTGGCCTCTCCCCGGCGAACTGGGCGCCAGGGTAGGGGGCGCAAGCGCATCAAACAATCCGTCATCCCGGCCGTAGGGCGAAGCCCGGAGAGCCGGGACCCAGGGGCGTGTGGCAGACAGACGGCGGCAGTCCCGCCTGCGCTCTGTCACTCCTGAGTCCCGGCTCTGCGCTTCGCTCCGGCCGGGATGACGGGGATTTAAGGAGCCGCCGATAGCGACCGTTGGTAGGTAGCGGCCATGACGCGTCTTCTGACCCTGTTCGCCGTCCTCCTGGCCCTGCCCCTGATGGGGGCGAGCGCGCCGGCCGGGCTGAGCTACGAACTGTCGCCGGTGATGGCCGACGGGAAGTTGACGGCGGTGGCCGTGACCCTGCGGTTCCAGGCCGACGGGGACGGGGAGACCCTGCTGGCGCTGCCGGACCGCTGGGGCGGCAAGGAGCAGCTCTACAGGCACCTGGAAGGCATGACCGTCGAGGGCGGGAGCCTGCGCGAGGACGGGCCGGCGCGGCGGATCGTCAGCCACGCGCCCGGCGCGCGGCTGGTGGTGCGCTACCGGGTGGTCAACGGCTATGCGGGCGATCCGGACGCCTCCGACGACAACCCCTATCGGCCGGTAGTGCGGCCGGCCTGGTTCCACCTGCTGGGCAACGCCTGGGTGGTGCAACCGGACGGGCGCGGGCGGCCGGAGGCGCAGGTGACCTGGACCGGCTGGCCCGCGGACTGGACCATCGTGTCGGACCTGCAGCATCCAAAGCGCGGCGAACGGCTCGACCTCGCCGGGGTGATCGAGAGCGTCGCCCTGGGCGGACCGGATATCCGCATCGAACGGCGCAGGATTCCCGGCGGGACCCTGCGGGTGGCGGTGCGCGGCGAGTGGCCGTTCAGCCGGAGCGAATTCGCCGACCGGACGGCGGCGGTGATCGCCGCCCAGCGCGACTTCTTCAACGACGTCGAGGGACCGTTCCTGGTCACCCTGATCCCGGTCCAGGCGGCCGAGGGCTGGGAATCGGTGGGCGGCACGGGGCGCAGCGACGCCTTCGCCCTGTTCTCGACCCGGGGCGACCTGGAGGAGGAGCTAGGCGGCATCCTCGGCCATGAGCATGTGCACAGCTGGATTCCCGGCCAGCTGGTCCGGATGCCGGACGTGGAGCAGCTCGACTACTGGTTCAGCGAGGGGTTCACCGACTTCTACGCCTGGCGTACGCAGCTGCGCGGCGGGGTGTGGACCCTGGACCAATTCTTGGCGGCGTTGAACGAGGCCTTCCGCGAGTACGACGCCTCGCCGGCCCGGACCTGGACCAACGAAAAGGTGGCGGCCGCCTTCTGGACCGACGGGGCGGCGCAGCGGATCCCCTATCGGCGCGGCGCCTTCCTGGCCCTGCACTGGGACGAGCAGCTGCGGCGCGGCAGCGGCGGGGCGGCGGACCTCGACAATGTGGTGCTGGGGCTGCGGACCCAGATGCGCGGGGCGCGCTCGCCGGAGGACATTCCGGACGCGCGGCCGGGGCTGACGGCCATGCTGCTCTCCAAGGGGCTGGACCCGCGGCAGGACATCGCCCGCTATATCGACGGCGGCGAGGTGCTGGAGCTGGACGGGGACTGGTTCGGCGGTTGCCTGATCATCGCCACGCAGCAGATCGCGGTGTTCGAGCGCGGCTGGGACGTGCCCAAGACCTCGGCCAGCGGGGTGATCACCGGCCTCGACCCCGCCAGTCCGGCCTATGCCGCCGGGCTGCGCGACGGGATGAAGATCCTCAAGCGCGAGGCGGGCGCGCCGGGGGATTCGCGGGTGGAATATGTGCTGCGCGTCCAGGACGGCGAGTCCGAGCGCCTCATCCGCTTCTTCCCCCAGGGCAGGGGCCGCTACGACCTGCGCACCGCGCGGCTGGCGCCGGGGCTGGACAAGGCGGGTCGGGAGCGCTGCCGGAAGGCCATGGCCGGCATATAAGGATATCTTTATATCTCGGTTGCCCCCCGGCGGCGCGGCGGCTATAGAGGCCGCCAAATCATTCAAGCCGCAAGGAGCCTTCCGTGGCCGACTACATCGTGCGCGACATCTCGCTGGCCGACTGGGGCCGCAAGGAAATCGCCATC
The DNA here is from genome assembly GCA_035627755.1 of Caulobacter sp. GTDB lineage: Bacteria > Pseudomonadota > Alphaproteobacteria > Caulobacterales > Caulobacteraceae > Caulobacter. The sequence goes on from DASPLD010000048.1 coordinate 4,794, forward strand.
GCCGAGACCGAAATGCCGGGGCTGATGGCCGTGCGCGAGGAGTTCGGCAAGGACCAGCCGCTGAAGGGCGCCCGCATCGCCGGGTCCCTGCACATGACGATCCAGACGGCGGTGCTGATCGAGACCCTGCAGGCGCTGGGCGCCGAGGTCCGCTGGGCCAGCTGCAACATCTTCTCCACCCAGGACCATGCCGCGGCCGGCGTGGCCGTGAAGGGCACCCCGGTGTTTGCGGTCAAGGGTGAGACCCTGATCGAGTACTGGGACTACGCCCACAAGATCTTCGAGTGGCACGACGGCGGCTACCCGAACCTGATCCTCGACGACGGGGGCGACGCCACCCTGCTCTGCGTCCTGGGCCCCAAGGCCGAGAAGGATCCCTCGATCCTCAACAACCCGCAGAACGAGGAGGAGGAAGCCCTCTACACGGTTATGAAGAAATACCTGGCCGAGAAGCCGGGCTTCTACAGCGCCATCCGCGACAGCATCACCGGCGTGTCGGAAGAGACCACCACGGGGGTCCACCGCCTCTACCAGATGGCTGCCGCCGGCGACCTGCCGTTCCCGGCCATCAACGTCAACGACAGCGTCACCAAGTCGAAGTTCGACAACCTGTACGGCTGCCGCGAGAGCCTGGTCGACGCCATCCGCCGGGGCACCGACGTGATGCTGTCGGGCAAGGTGGCGGTGGTCTGCGGCTACGGCGACGTGGGCAAGGGCTCGGCGGCTTCGCTGCGCCAGGGCGGCGCGCGGGTGATCGTCACCGAGATCGATCCGATCTGCGCCTTGCAGGCGGCGATGGAAGGCTATGAGGTCCAGACCCTCGACGACTGCGCCGGCCGCGCCGACATCTTCGTCACGGCGACCGGCAACAAGGACGTCATCACGGTCGACCACATGCGGGCGATGAAGAACAACGCCATCGTCTGCAACATCGGCCACTTCGACTCGGAGATCCAGGTCGCCGGGCTGAAGAACTTCAAGTGGGACGAGATCAAGCCGCAGGTCCACCACGTGGAATTCCCGGACGGCAAGAAGCTGATCGTG
>DASPLD010000049.1:0-8432 GCA_035627755.1 Caulobacter sp.
GGATGACCTCCACCCCCGCACCGGCATTCACCCCCTCGACGGTCAGGATCCGCCGCCAGCTCCGCGCGCCCGGCCGGCCGTGGAACAGCCCGAGCATGTGCCGCGCCATGGCCGGCAGGTGCACGCCCCGCTCCAGCTGCGCCGCCAGGTAGGGCCGGTAGCGCTCCACCGCCTCGAACGGCGAAACATCTTCGTCGGCGGCTCCGAACAGCCGCCGGTCCACCTCGCCGAGCAACCCCGCCTCATGATAGGCCGCCCGGCCCATCATCACCCCATCGACCTTCTCCAGGTGCGCCTCCGCCTCGTCAAGCGAAGCCACCCCGCCGTTGATCACGATGGTCAGCTCCGGCCGCTCGCGCTTCAGCCGATGGACCAGCGGATAGTCGAGCGGCGGGATGTCCCGGTTCTCCTTCGGTGACAGACCCTTCAGCCAGGCCTTGCGCGCATGGACGATGAAGGTCGTCACCCCCGCCGCCGCACAGCGGTCGACCATCGCGAACAGGCTCTCCTCCGGCTCCTGCTCGTCGACCCCGATCCGGCACTTGACCGTCACCGGAACCTCGACTGCCCCCGCCATGGCCGCCATGCAGTCGGCCACCAGCTCCGGCTCGCGCATCAGGCAGGCGCCGAACCGCCCCGACTGCACCCGGTCCGACGGGCAGCCGACGTTCAAGTTGATCTCGTCGTAGCCGAGCTCGGCCCCGATCCGCGCGCAGGCCGCCAGATCGTCCGGGTCCGATCCCCCAAGCTGCAGCGCCACCGGATGCTCGACCGGGTCATAGCCGAGCAGCTTCTCCCGGTCCCCGTGCAGCACCGCCCCGGTGGTGACCATCTCCGTATAGAGCAGCGCCCGCCCGGTCAGGGTCCGGTGCAACGCCCGGCAGTGCCGATCGGTCCAGTCCATCATAGGTGCGACGGAGAAGCGGTGCGGGGGCGGGTTCATCACGGTCTAGATATGGAAATTCGCCCCTGATCGCCACAGGCCTCTGCGATTGACACATAAAGACATGCAGATATCTTTATGTCATGCAGACTGATGCCGAGCGATGGACCCGGCTCACCGCCGCCGAAGACCGCGCCCTCGCCCTCTTGGACGCCATCGAGCGCTCCGGACTGATCGCCCCTGGCCGCCGGGAAGGCGAGGTCGATGACGCCATCGAGCAGATCGCCGCCCGCGACTTCGGCATCGAGCGGAACTGGCATCGCCGCCTGGTCCGCACCGGCCTCAACACCCTCTGCGTCTTCAGCGACACCCCGCCGGAGCGCACCATCGGCCCCGACGACACCGTCTACCTCGACCTCGGCCCCGTCTTCGAGACCTGGGAAGCCGATGTCGGCCAGACCTACGCCGTCGGCGAGGATCCGGCCCGCCGGGCCCTGGTCGCCGCCCTGCCCGACGTTTTCGAGACCATCCGCGCCCACGCCAACGCCACGCCGGACATCACCGGCGCGGCCCTCTACGACTTCGCCGTCCGGGCCGCCGAGGCCCGCGGATACCTGTTCGGCGGCAGGATCGCCGGCCACATCATCGGCGAGTTCCCCCACGCCGTCTGGCCCGGCGAGAAGACCGACGGCCACATCAGCCCCGCCAACCTGACACGGCTGAGCGATCCCGACGCCTACGGCCGCGCCCGCTTCTGGATCGTCGAGGTCCACCTGCTCGCCCCCGACCGCTCGTTCGGCGGCTTCTACGAACGGCTGCTCAGGCCACCGCCAGGCTGACGAACCCGATCCGCGCGGGATCGACCAGCCGGGCCGTCTGACGGCTTTACGCGCCGCCCCTTAGCCTCTACCCAAACCCCATCCCCGCAACGGATGGACCGAAGATGGCTTCCGGACTCGCCGCCCTCCTCGACGACATCGCCGGCATCGCCAAGATCGCCGCCTCCTCGCTGGATGACGTATCGGCCGCCGCCGGCAAGGCGGGCGGCAAGGCGGTGGGCGTGGTGGTCGACGACACCGCCGTCACCCCCGGCTACGCCATGGGCTTCACGCCCGACCGCGAGCTGCCGATCGTCGCCAAGATCGCTCGGGGCTCGATCATCAACAAGCTGGTCTTCCTGCTGCCGGGGGCCCTGCTGCTCAGCGTCTTCGCGCCTTGGGCCATCACCCCGCTGCTGATGATCGGCGGCGCCTATCTCTGCTTCGAGGCCACCGAGAAGATCATCGAGGCCTTCGTCACCCACGAGGAGGTCGACGAGGTCCAGGAACTGGCGCTCAGCTCCGCCGAACTGGAGAAGCAGAAGGTCGCCGGCGCGATCCGCACCGACCTGATCCTGTCGGCCGAGATCATGGCCATCGCCCTGGGCGAGGTTGCCGACCAGCCGTTGGCCATCCGCGCCGGCGCCCTGCTGGTGGTCGCGATCGCCATCACGGTTGCCGTCTATGGGACCGTCGCGATGATCGTGAAGATGGACGACATCGGCCTGCACCTGGCCCAGAGCGCAAGGCGCGGGGTCAAGGCCCTCGGCGAAGGCCTGGTCCGCGCCATGCCGCCCCTGCTGTCGGGCCTGACCATCGTCGGCACCGCCGCCATGCTGTGGGTCGGCGGCGGCATCATGGTCCATGGCCTGGAGCACTACCACTTCACCCCCATCCCGACCTGGCTGCACGACGCCCAGCACCTTGTGGACGCCACGCCCGGCGTCGGCGGCCTGCTCGGCTGGCTGGCCTTCGCGGCCGGCTCGGCGGTGGTGGGGCTGATCGTCGGCGGGGTGATCGTCGGGGCGATGCACGTCGTCCCGCACAGGAAGAAGGCCGCCCACTGAGGCGGCTTGCCCTGAGCCGACATGGTATCTAATCTGAACGGACCGGGCCTTCGGCAGACGCCCGGTCTTCCAGACGATCCTCGTCCAAGCGCTGCCCTGACCTCGGTTCGCCGAGGGGCAGGCCGCGCTATCGCGCCGACCGGTCCCCCGCGAGCCTCCGCCAAGGAGCACCGGCCATGGCCGACCTCACCGTCTACGGCTTCCAGGTAAGCACCTACGTCAACATCGTCCGCCTCGTCCTCGCCGAGAAGGGCGCGGACTACCGCTTCCACGATCTCGCCGGCGAGATGGGCGGCCCCCGGCATCTGGCCCTCCACCCGTTCGGGCGGGTCCCGGTCATCGACCACGACGGATTCGTCCTCTACGAGACCGCCGCCATCGCCCTCTACCTCGACGAGGCTCTGCCTGGGCCGAGCCTCCAGCCGGCCGAGGTCCGCGACCGGGCGCGGATGCACCGCTGGATCAGCACGGTGAACGCCTATTCCTACCCCTACATGGCCTTCCATCTCGGCCACGAACGACTGATCTACCCCGCCCTCGGCATCGAACCGGACGAGAAGGTGGTCGCGGCGGCCCTGCCCAAGATCGACCGCTGCCTGGAGGTCATGGCCGCCGACCTGGCCGACGGCCGCGACTACCTTGTCGGCGGCTTCAGCCTTGCCGATCTCTTCGCCCTGCCCAGCCTGACCACCCTCGCCCGCACGCCCGAAGGCGCGGCCAGGCTCCCCGCCCACCCCGCCGTCCTCGCCTGGCTGGCCCGGATGCAGCAGCGGCCGGCGGCCCAGGCCGTGCTGGCCATGGTCGGCCCCCACATCGGCCAGCCCCTGGAGCACGCCCGCAGCTGGGTCGAGAACCACCGGCCCCGCTACTGACGGCGGGCGCGCGCCCCCGCCACCGCCGCCTCGGCCACGACCGGGGCGGCGGTGGCGGGAAACGGCGCCACCGAGCTGCAGTTGATCTCGCAGAGCACATAGGTGTCGCGTCCCTCTCCGTCCTTCGGCCCCAGCAGGAAGTCGGCGTCCCACAGGGCCGGCAGGTCGGCGGTCTCGATGTCCAGCAACCGCTGCAGCCCGGGGATCCAGTCGTCCTCCATCGCCCGCCGCAGGGCCTGGAACGGCTCCGCTTCCGGCGGATGCATGATCCGCGGGCCGGGCTGGGCCTCGGGACTGTCCGGCCCCTCGGGGGGCGTAGGCATCAGCGCCTTGATCAGCTGGCGGCCATAGCCGACCACCGTCCCCCGCGAGCAGTAGCAGCGGATCATCCCCTCGGGCAGCCGAGGTTGGAACGGCTGATCGATGATCGCCCCGCCGTCGTCGAAATAGCCCGCGCAGCGCTCCAGGAAGTCCGCCAGGGTCAAGGTCTCCGGCAGGCTGCCACGCCGGGCGTGCAGCACCTCGACCCGCCCATCGCCCGCCGCGGCCACCTTCCACACCCCGATCCCGCCATTGCCGCGCCGCTGCTTCAACACCCGGGGCCCCGCGGCCAGCCGCCCCGGCAGGGCCTCCGCCAGCCCCGCCGGCGTGGCATGGAGGTGGCTGTCGACGCCCCAGCCGAGGTCGCGGGTCCGGACCAGCACATCCTTGGTCCCCATCTTCTGAATGACGTCCGGATGGGCGCTGACCCAGGTCCCGCCGGCTGCGATCTCGCGCAGCAGCGGGTCGAGCCTCGCCCGGGTCCCGGCGTCGCTGATCGGGTCCACCCAGACCAGCAGCCCGTCGAGCCCGGCCAGGCGCCGGCGCACGGCGTCCTCAGCCGCCTCGTCCCAGAGCACGGTGCGAGCTTCCGCCCCCATCGCCGCCAGGGCCTCGAAGATCGGCCGGAAACGGGTGCTCTCCGGGGCCGGCGGGTTGGCCGGGTCGCCGCGCCACATCAGGCCGATGGCCAGGGAATTCCCAGGGCTGTCCATCATCGCTCCTCCTCCCCGCGCGGGGGATGCCAAGGAGCGGGTGCTTGGACGAGGTTTCGTCTGCAACCGGGCGACCCGCGCGGGCCCGGCGGAGGCAGCCTATCCCGGAAGCCGGTTCGGCCTCAAGCCTCGGTCCCTGCCCCGCCGGGCTCCCCCTCCGGCGGGGGGTTGCGCGTGACCACCCCTGCCCGGTCCGGCCGCAGCTTCAGGGCCTCCAGCAGCCCAGCGGCGACGCTCGGCTCGGCGACGGGGGTCACCCACAGGTTCTCACCCATCGCCCGCTCGACCGCGTTGTCGAAGTTCCGCCGCATGCTGGCGGTGTCGAAGCTCATCATGCTGAAGGCCTCGCCGGGGTCGGGGATCGAGGCGACGCTGAACGGGAGCCGGTGGCTGGCGCAGAAGGCGGCGGCCACCTCGATGGCGTGGCGGTAGCTGAACCGCAGCATGGTGTCGAAGCTGCGGATCAGGATGGCGGCGATGTTGTTCTGGGTGGTGCGCGGCGCCTGGTCCAGCACGGTGTTGACGATGGCGTAGACCCGGCTGCGGGCCAGCCGCTGACCGAGCTTGCGCCAGCGCAGAAGCGCCTCGGGCATCAGGAACAGCGGCGTGGAGACCCCGCCATCGACGTGCATCTCCTCGTACAACACCCCGTCCGCCTGGCAGGGAATGCGCTTGGGGGGGAAGATTCCAGGCAGGCTGGCCGAAGCGACCAGCACGTCGCGAAACAGGGCGGCCGCTTCGGGCCCGCCGCGCGCCGCGATCTCCCCCATGTCCCAGATCACCGTGCGCTGGCGGTCGAGATCGGTGGTGGCGACCAGCAGCCGCCGGCCCTTGGCGTGCTCGGCCGCGATGGCCACGATCATCGCGTCGTCGATGAAGCGGGCCACCAGCCGGTCGAGGGATTCCGCCCTGAACAGCGCGCCGGACCCGGGGCCCAGCCGGGTCAGGCTCAGGAGGGTGGAGGCGTGGCCGCCGGTGTAGGCGTCGGTCAGCCGCTCGTCCCACGCCGGCCCAAGGAAGGCGAAGGGCGCGATCAGCGCCCCGGTGCTGACCCCGGTGACGATGGCGAACTCCGGCCGCCGGCCGGCGCGCGTCAGCCCGACCAGGATCCCGGCCCCGTAGGCGCCCCCCGCCGCCCCGCCAGAGATGGCCAGGATGTTGAACGCCTCCCGCGCCCAGGGGGCCCGCAGCGGCGCCAGCCGGTCGGCCGCGGCCAGCAGGGAATCCTCGGCCTCCTCGACGCTCAGCCTGACGCCCTCGAACCCGGCGATCTTCGCCTTCACCGGCCCCGGCGAGGGCAGACGGGCGCCGGGCAACCGGCTGCGCCAGTTCGGTGTGTCGCTCATCGGCGTTCCCAGAGATGCATGTCCCAGCGACGATCCTCGGAGAGATAGCCTCCGCCCAGGGTCATTGCAGCCCCCAACAACGCGCCGGCCGCCAGAAGGTCGCTATTCCTTCCGCGCCGCCTCCACCAGCGCGGCGATCACCCAGGCCTTGATCGCCTTGGCCTCGGCGTCGTCCAGGGTCAGCACGTCCCTGAAGACGATCATCCCTTCCGAGCCGATCACCAGGGCCAGCGCCTTGACCAGCCGATCGAGCGCGGCGGGCTTGAACTGCCCGCGCCAGGGCTCCAGCGCCGCCTCGATCAACGGCGTGCGGCGGTTCTGGCGACGCGGCGGGTCGTCCGGCCCCGATCGGGTCCGCTGGAGGGCCGAGGCCAACATCAGCCGCAAAGCGCCCTCGTTGGCGGCCATCATCTCATCGAAGGCGTCGTCCACCCGCGCCACCCGCGCGACCGCATCTTCCGGCGCGCCGGCCGGAAACACCGTCCCCGGCTCGGGCATGCTCATGTGAAGGGCGGCCTCGACCAGCAGGTCGTCAAGGTTGGCGAAATAGCGATAGGCCGTTGCCCGCGAGACCAGCGCCTCCTCGGCGATGGCCTCCAGGCTGGGCTTCTCGCCCGTCCGCATCAGCCGGGCGGCGGCGTCGAGCAGATCCTTGCGCGTTCGCCGGCGCTGATTGCTGCGGCCTGGGTTGCGGCTGGGGGCCAAGGGTCAGTCCTGCGGCAGCTGCTGGATGATGGACGCCAGGTCGAGCCAGACGTTCTCCCGCCTGATAGCCCCCGAGTCGGCGAATTCCACCACATGCAGAAGCCGGAACTGGAGCGGGCGGCCGCGGCCTTCCAGCCCGAACGGCCGCCCTGCCGCCCGCCCGCGCCACAGGGATTCGTCGACCATGAAGTCCTCGCCATAGAGGCGACGGAGCGTCTCCACCTGGCCATCGGCCAGGTCCGCGAACAGGGTCTCGTAGAAGGGCCGGACGCTTTCGCGGTCGCGGGTCGGACCGGTGGGCCAGCCGACGATGTCGTGCTCGACGTCCTCGGTCAGGGTCGACATCACGCCGGCGACGTCGTCGGCGGCCTCGAAGCCGAAGTGCTCGTCCATGCGAGCGTCCATCTGGGCAGGGGTCAAGGGCATGGTCGGCGTCTCCTAGGCCACGAAGGCCAGCTCTTCGCTCAGCACCCGGAACTGTTCGGGCGGCAGGGCGGCGCGAGCCACGTCGCCCAGGATGTGGTCGAAGGCCTCCGGCGGGGCATTGGCGCGGATGTAGCGCAGGAAGGTCGCCCGTTCGGCCGGGTTCATGCCTGGGACCATGATGAAATAATACTGGGTCAGCCGCTCGGGTGCGATCGACTGGATGATGCGGCTCTCCATGTCCATCAGCTCCTGGTCGCTGAAATGGGCGTGGAAGGCCGGCAGCGCCTCCTGCTCCTCACGGGCCATATGGGCCAGGTCGTCGCCGAAATAGGTCGAGAACCGCAGGTACAGGGCCCTGGCGGCGGCGGCCCGGGTCTCGTCGCTGGCGGCTTCCAGGGCGGCGATCAAGGCCTCGAGTTCGCGGAAGGCCTCGTAGTGGTGGTGGTGGTCGTCCTCGAGCTGGGCGGCCAGGTCCGGGGCGCGGGTGCGCAGCGGCTCGTTGTATTCGGCGTCCTCGTGCTGCAGGTGCTCCTCGGCCAGCTGGAGGTGGATGCGCAGCTCGCCGATCAGGGCGGCGACGGCGCGCGGGTCGCGGGTCTCGACCTGGCCCAGCGCCGTAAGCAGGCGCGAGGAGCCGAGGCGCAGCCCCTTGTGGATGGGTCCGTACAGGTCATGGCGTTGCGGGGTCGTCATGGGAGGTCCGTAGCGATGTCAAATCCGATACGGCGTCATATATGAGACTATTGTCTCATTGCAATATTATCATCTTGTCATGAACGCTTTGTAACGCCTGTCTGACCTCACCCTTTGCCTCCTACGCCGTCTCGCCCCCTGCGGATCAGCCGCCGCGCGAACCGCTCGCGTAAAACAACACCACAATTTGTGCAGTCCCGCGGGGTTCGGCCCCATGGCATCGCGGGCCGGAAAACCTTCGTTCTGCAAGGCCGAGCCCATGACCGCCCCGACTCTCAGCGCCCTCGACGCCATTGTTTTCACCGAGAATGACCTCAGCGCGGCGCCCCGGATCATCGACGCCGACGTCTCCCTGACCGATCTCGAAGGCAACCTCGCCAATGGTCAGCTTCGGGTGCGCGGCTTGTTGGCCGAGGACATCGTCTCGCTGTTCAACAGGGGGACCAGCACAGGGGAAGTCGGCTATGACGCCCTGACCGGCGAGGTCACCTACGGCGGCCTGCTGATCGGCGTGGCCTCGGGCGGGGTCGGGGCCGACTTCACCATCGCCTTCAACGGCGACGCGACCGTGGCGGCGGTCGAGGCGGT
>DASPLD010000050.1:0-3275 GCA_035627755.1 Caulobacter sp.
GGAACGTCATCTCGCCCTCCCAAGCGATGAGTCTTGGAGAGGGACGCTAGCGCAAACGGTGATCTTTGAAAGGCTGTCGTCGCGTCAGCCCAGCTCGAAGTCGCTGCGGTTCGGCGTCCGTGTGGCTTCCCAGTAGTCCACCAGCGGGAAAGGCCAGTTCTGGCTGACCCGGCCCTTGGCGTTCTTGTACCAGCTGGAGACGCCCGGCACGCCCCAGGCCATCCGGGCGTTGGCGGCGTCGACCTTGGCGTTGAAGGCGTCGTGGACGTCCCGCTTGACCTCGATGGTCCTGGCCCCCTCGTCGACCATCAGCCGCAGGGCCTCGACCACGTAACGGACCGAGGCTTCCGAGAAGAAGATGATCGAGCCGTTGACCACGATGTTGGTGTTGGGCCCGTACAGCATGAAGAAGTTGGGGAAGCCTGGCGTGGTCATGCCGAGGTAGGCGCGGGCGTCGCCGTCCCAGACCTCGTGCAGTTCGCGGCCGCTCTTGCCGACCACCCTCATCGGAGTGAGGAACTGGCTGGCCTTGAAGCCGGTGCCATAGATCAGGACATCCGCCGAATGCTCGGCGCCGTCGGCGGTGACGACCCCGCTGCGGGTGACCGCCGCGACCGGTTGGGTGACCAGCCGCACGTTCGTGCGGCGCAGGGCCTCGATCCAGACGCCATTGTCGCGCAGCGCCCGCTTGCCGCCGAAGGGGTATCGCGGGACGACCGCCTCGTGCAGGGCCGCATCGCCGACCGTCTGTTCGCCGATCTTCATGACCAGCAGTTCGCGCAGGCCCGCGCTGGCCTCGCTGATCGTGCCGTCGGGCCCGCTCCAGGCGGGGTCGGCCTTCACCGCCTCGTAGACCCCGTCGGTCATCGTCCAGAAGAGGTAGAAGCGGTACCATTTGTCGTAGAAGGGCAGGTGCTCCAGGAGGGCCTTTTTTCCCTCGCCGACCGTCTCGTGATAGTCCTCGGTGGGGGCGAGCCAGGGCGGGGAGCGCTGGAAGACGGTGACCTGTCCGGCCCTGGGCGCGATCTCCGGCACGAACTGGAAGGCGCTGGCCCCGGTCCCGATCACGGCTACGGATTTGCCCGTCAGGTCGACGGTATGGTCCCAGCGCGCCGAGTGGAAGCTGGGCCCCTCGAACAGCTCGCGGCCGGGGATGTCGGGAAAATTGGGCTGGTTCAGCTGGCCGACGGCGCTGATCACCGCGTTGCCGGTGAAGCTGCGGCCGTCCTTGGCGGTCACGGTCCAGGTGGCGCTCGCCTCGTCGAAGCGGGCCTCCTCGACCTCGGCCCCGAACGCGATGTGCTCACGCAGGCCCCATTTGTCGGCCAGCCGCTGGAAGTAGCGGAGCAGGACGTCCTGCGTCGAATAGCGCTGCGGCCAGTCGTGATTGGGCTCGAAGCTCAGCGAATAGAGGTGGTTGGGGGTGTCGACCCGGCAGCCGGGATAGGTATTCTCCAGCCAGGTGCCGCCGACATCGACGTTCTTGTCGAGGATGGTGAAGCCGATCCCGGCCTGCTGCAGGCGGATGCCGGTGAGCAGGCCCGACATGCCGGCCCCGATGACGATGACCTTCAAGTCCGCCGCCGCCTGCTTCTCCTGGGGCGTCCAGGCCGGCCGGTCGGGGTCGGCGCCATCAAGGCTGAGCTGCTCCATCAGCATGGGCAGGTAGCGCTCGGGGATCTCCGCCCCCGCCACATAGTCCATCATGAAGCGGACCTGGGCGGGCGTCGGCGGCGGGGGCAGGGGCTTGCCGGCGGCGAGGTCGGCCAGGGCCTGTTTGGCCAGGTCGCGGATGGCCTGGGCGTCGGCCGCCGAGATGCCGCCCTGTCCGTCGCCGAGCACCTCATAGACCGGCCGGCGGGCCTCGGTCAGGTGGTCGGTGTTGCCGGTCAGGTGGACCAGGGCGACCATCAGGCTGGGGATGTGAGCCTCGGCCAGGGCGGCGTCGAGGTCGGCGCCGGTCAGGGCGAAGGGGGTGGCGGGCGCGGTTTCGCCGTCCATCGTGGACCTCCTGATGCTTCCTCGCGGCGCCTCTGCGGGCGCTCGTCGGCCTCACTGTAGGCCTCTCGCCGCCAGTGGGAAGGTTGACGTGGCGGCGCCGCGCGCAGGTTTGATCGGCCCGCCGGTCGAGCTAGGCTCCGGGCATGGGAAAGTTCATCGCGCTGCTCCGGGCCATCAATGTCGGCGGGACCGGCAAGGTGGCCATCGCCGACCTCCGCAAGCTGGTCGAGGCCGAGGGCTTCACCGACGTTAAGAGCTACATCGCCAGCGGCAACCTGGTGTTCGAGGGGGCGGGCAAGGCGACGGACCTTGAGGCGCGGCTTGAGGCGGCGGCGGCGAAGACGCTGGGGCTGAAGGCCGACTGGATCCTGCGAACCCCCGCCGAGTGGAGGGCGCTGATCGAGGCCAGCCCGTTTCCGGACTTCGCCAAGGCGTCGCCCAGCAAGTACCTGGTGACGGTGTTCAAGACACAGCCCGATCCGAAGCGGCTGGCCGAGGTCGAAGCCATCGCGACGCTCGGGGAGGAGATGAAGCTGGTCGGCCGGGCGCTCTACATCTGCTTCCCGGAAGGGGCGGGGAAGTCGAAGCTGGCGGGAGCGGCAATCGAGAAGCGGCTCGGCGCACGCGGCACGGCGCGGAACTGGAACACCGTGCTGAAGCTGGCGGAGATGGCGGGGGCCTAGCAGGTGACTGTCTCGCGAAGCGTGACTGTCACCGTGGGCGCTAGACGGTGACAGTCATCCGGCTCCGCCGGAAGACAGTCACCGCAAACTCGCGTTGATGCCGGCCAGCGCGGCCGAGCCCGGCGTCAGCTCCGCCGTGCCCAGTTCGTTCAGCGGCGTGGTCGTCGTGCCGAGGCCGTCGTGCAGGTCTTCCGCCTCCGGGTCGACGTAGAGCAGGCCGGTGACCACCTCCCCGGCCGCTGCCCGTTCCTGCAGGAAGGCCATGGCCCGGACCCGGTCGGTGGGGTCGTAATTGGCGGCCAGCTTGCGCAGGGTCAGGACCGTGCCGTCGTGTTGCTCGACCTGGACGGTGTCGCCGGCGGCGTATTCGGCGGTGATCGGCGCGCGGCCGATCATCACGTCCAGCCGGTTGACCGCCTCGTTGTGCTCGCGGACCCAGTCGAAGCTCTTGGTGCTGCCGGCGTGGTTGTTGAAGGCGATGCAGGGGCTGATGGTGTCGATGAAGGCCGCCCCCTTGTGGCGCAGGGCGGCCTTGATCAGGGGCACCAGCTGGGCCTTGTCGCCGGAGAAGCTGCGGGCGACGAAGGTGGC
>DASPLD010000051.1:0-3125 GCA_035627755.1 Caulobacter sp.
AACATCGATCTGCGGGCCGCCAGCCTGCAGTACGAGGAGGGCGGCGGCGGGTTCATGAACTACGCCTACGGCATCCACGGAGGCTACACCATCGCCAACGGCGTGGTCATCGAGAACGGCACGACCGGCTCGGGCAACGACCACCTGCGTGGCAACGACGCGGCCAACACCCTGCGCGCCAACGCCGGCAACGACACCCTGCTGGGCATGGGCGGCAACGACCGGCTCGAAGGCGGGATCGGCAACGACAACCTCAACGGCGGCTCGGGCAACGACGTCCTGATGGGCGGCGATGGGGCCGACGTCATGGAAGACGACGCCGGCGGCAATGAGCAGATGCACGGCCAGAATGGCGACGATGTGATGATCATCCGCCGCGCGGCCGGCGGGACCGGCAACTTCGTGCTCGATGGCGGGGCCGGCGCCGACCGCTTCGTGCTGGCCGCCATGTCCGGCACGACGGTCGCCCGCGGCGGGACGGAGAATGACCGGTTCGAGGTCTCGTCCTCGGCGCTGATCACGACGGGGACCGGCGTCGACCTGGTTCGGCTGGAGTCCAACTTCGGCGCCGGGGCGATCGTCACGGTGGAGGACTTCGTCGCCGGGGCCGGCGGCGACCGCCTCGACCTGGGGGCCTTCATGGCCGCGAGATTCACCGGCTGGGATGGCATCACGGACCCGATGAGCACCGGCCATCTGCGGGTCACCCCGCACGCCAGCAACGGCGTGCTGGTGCAGGTGGATCTGGACGGCGGCGGCAACAGCTGGACCACGGTCCTGCACCTCAAGGGCGTCACCCAGGCCTCGCTCACGCCGGAGAACCTCGGCTTCGGCGGCGGGCCGGCCGCCATCTCCGGCAGCGCCGGCCCCGACACGCTGAACGGCGGCGCTGGCCCGGACCTCATCCTTGGCCTGCAGGGCGACGACATGCTCAAGGGCTACGCCGGTGACGACCACCTGCGGGGCGACGCCGGCAAGGACAAGCTCTACGGCCTTGACGGCGCCGATCGGTTGTATGGGGGCGATGACGCCGACCAGCTGGTGGGCGGCAATGGCGATGACCGGATGTTCGGGGACGCGGGGGACGATAGCCTGAGCGGAGGTCTCGGCCGCGACGAGATGACCGGCGGCGCCGGCAAGGACAGCTTCTCCTACAACGCGACGACAGAATCGGTTGTGGGCGGGGTGGACCGCATCCTCGACTTCAACGCCGCGGAGGGCGATCGGCTGAACGTCCGCAGCATCGATGCCGACACGGGCGTCGCGGGCGACCAAGCCTTCGTCTTCGTGGCCGCCTTCGATGGCAATGCCGGCCAGGCGGTGCGGGCCTACGACTCCGGGGCCAACCTCACCACCCTGACCTTTGACGTCAACGGCGACGCGGTGGCCGACATGACCATCGAACTGACCGGCAACGTGACCAGCGGCTGGATCCTCTAGCCAAGGGACTTGAGGTTGGATGGGCCCGGCGTCCCCCGACGCCGGGCCCTTTCCGTCTATGCCCAGAATGGTGCGACTTCTCCGCGCGGTTCACTCGTAAGCAACGGTTTTCATGGCGAAATCTGCCTTCCAGCGCTATACGGGAGGCGGTGGGGCGCAGGATCGCAGGATTCTGCAGCAATTTCAGTGCGCCAGGTAGGGCGGCCACCAGCCGGTCCTGATCGGGCGTCATCCGGTTGCGCACCGGGTGCGTACATGAGGACGAAATGGCTTACCGCATCGGCATGGACGAAATGGGCGATACCGAGCTTCTGGGCTTCGGCGATATCGGCGATGACGTCGTCCGGGACGACACGATCGTCGAGATCCGCCCCTGGGTGTCTCCGGCGCTCCGCTATACGGGTGGCTCGCACATCGACGCCCTGGCCGAACTGAGCGTCGCGGCCGGCGGGAGTGACGACATCGCCCTCCGTTGCGCCTGCCCGGCCTGCGCCGGCCCGACCAGCGAAGACAAGCCCCTGGTCGCGATTTCGGGCGGACAGGACGGGGAGGGCGGCGGACCCGAGTTCTTCCTCAACGCGGCCAACCGGGGCGGCACGGAAGCCGGCAAGGTCTCCAAGACCGTCGCCGAGGCGGCGGTGCAGCTGAACCGCACCTACGCCTCCTGGAACGACTTCTGGACCCAGCCCGGAGTCGCCGACGTCGACAACCACTGGGACGACGCCTACTGGGGCGGCGCGCCCTCCATCGTGAGCTTCGCCTTCCGCTCGACGGCGCCCGCGAGCATGCCCGACGATACCGCCGGCTTCACCCGGTTCACCGAGGCCCAGATCAACGCCACCCTGCTGGCCCTGGCGGCCTGGTCGGACGTGGCCAAGATCGTGTTCCAGCGGGTCGGGAGCGGGACCACGGGAGACGGCGCCTACTCCAACAGCGCCACCATGCTGTTCGGCAACTACGCCAGCGGCGCCGACGGCGCGGCGGCCTTCGCCTACCTGCCCAGCCAGAGCGCCAGCGGCGGCGACGTCTGGGTCAAGTACGCCAACAGCGCGATCAATCCCCAGATCGGCAACTACGGCATGCTGACCCTGGTCCATGAGATCGGCCATGCCATCGGCTTCTCGCATCCGGGCACATACAACGCCGGAGAGGGCGATGGACCTATCGAGTACGGGTCTCACGCCGAGTATTATGAGGACAGCCACCAGTACACGGTGATGAGCTACTTCACCGAGGACAACACCGGCGCCGCCTTCGGTCCATCCTATCCCGGCACCTTGATGCTGGACGACATCGCCGCGGCCCAGCGGACCTACGGCGTCAACATGACCACCCGGACCGGTGATACGGTCTACGGCTTCAATTCCAACGCGGACCGGCCGTGGTTCGTGGCCACCAGTTCGACCACCCGGCTGGTGTTCGCGGTCTGGGACGCCGGCGGCAACGACACCTTCGACTTCTCAGGCTACGGCAACAACCAGGTCATCGACCTGCGCGCGGGGAACTTCTCGAGCGTCGGGACATACGTCGCCTCGGTGAACGGGACGCCGACCACTCTGAACATGATCGGGAACGTGGCCATCGCCGTGGGCGCGGTGATCGAGAACGCCATCGGCGGGACCGGGGCCGACGTCCTCCACGGCAACGACGCCGCCAACAGCCTGACCGGCGGCGGCGGCAACGAC
>DASPLD010000052.1:0-3845 GCA_035627755.1 Caulobacter sp.
CCAGCAACAAGAAGACCAAGCCGCGCCTGGCCTATGAGGAGCGCCCGGTCGAGCTGCTTTACTCCACGGGCGCGAACCGCCTGGACCGGCGCCAGTGGGCCCAGGCCGTCGCCTACTTCCAGGAGGTGGAGCGCCAGCACCCCTATTCGGAATGGTCGCGCCGGGCGATTCTGATGACCGCCTACGCCAACTACCAGGCCAACAACTACGCCGAGGCGATCGAGAACGCCGACCGGTTCATCAACCTCTATCCGGGCAATCCCTCGACCCCCTACGCCTTCTACCTGAAGGCCATCTGCTACTTCGAACAGATCGTCGACGTCGGCCGCGACCAGGCCGCCACCGAACAGGCGCTGGTCGCCCTGCGCGACGTGCAGCTTCGCTATCCCAAGAGCGAATACGCCATCGACGCCCAGTACAAGATCGACATGGTCCTGGACCAGCTGGCGGGTAAGGAGATGGCCGTCGGCCGCTACTACCTGCGCGAGGGTCAGACCATCGCCGCCATCGGCCGCTTCCGCACCGTGGTCGACAAGTACCAGACCACCAGCCACGCGCCCGAAGCCCTTTACCGCCTGGTCGAGGCCTATCTGACCGTCGGCCTGACCGGCGAGGCCGAGCGGACCGGCGCCGTGCTGGGCTACAACTTCCCGGACGACGTCTGGTACCGCGACGCCTACCGCCTGCTCAACGACAAGGGCCTGCAGCCGGCCGTCGCCCCGCTGACCCCCGGCGCCAAGCGCAGCTTCCTGCAGCGGATCACCGGGACCGGCAAGAAGCGGGCCCTGCCGCCGCCGGCCGAGACCAACGCGCCGGTGCCCTCGACTTCCGCGCCCGGCGCCCCGGTCGAGACGCCGGAGCCGCAGCAGCCGGTCACCCCGCCCGGAACCGAGCCCCCGCCGCCGACTTCGGATCCGAGCGCCGAGACGGTGGCGCCGCCGACCCGCTGATCAGGCTGCGGGAACGGGCGTTTGTTCCTGTCTCGTTCTCGTGTTATGTCGGCCGCGGTCCCGCTTCGGCGGGGCTTTGAGCGGACCTGATTCGAGACGATCCTGACCGTCATGCTGATCGGCCTCACCATTCGCGACGTCGTGCTGATCGAACAGCTCGACCTGACGTTCGGCCCGGGGCTGACCGCCCTGACCGGGGAGACCGGGGCCGGCAAGTCGATCATCCTCGATGCCCTCGGCCTGGCCACCGGCGCGCGCGCCGACGCCGGGCTGGTGCGGCGCGGAGCGACCCAGGCGGCGGCCACCGCCATGTTCGCCCTGCCGGCCGATCACGCGGTCTGGGGCCTGCTCGACGAGAAGGGCCTGGACTATTCGCCGCACGAGGATCTGGTCCTGCGCCGCCAGCTCAGCGCCGATGGCCGTTCCCGCGCCTTCGTCAACGACCAGGCCACCAGCGTGGCGACGCTGAAGGAACTCGGCGGCCGGCTGCTCGAGGTCCACGGCCAGCATGAGACCGTCGGCCTGCTCGACCCGCGCACCCACGGCCGGCTGCTCGACGCCTATGGCCAGGTCTCCTCGGAGGCCACGGCCGGCGCCTGGAGCGCCTGGCGCGCGGCGCGGGAGACCCTGCAGGGCCTGCGCGACAAGGCGGCCCGGGCCGCCGCCGACGTCGAGGAGATCACACTTCGGCTCTCGGAACTCGACCAGCTGAGCCCACGCCTGGGCGAGGAAGCCGAACTGGCCGAGGAACGGGCCCTGCTCGGGGCCGCCGAGAAGGCGCTTGCCGATATCGCCGCCGCCCGCGAGGCGGTCGAGGGCGGCCAGGTCTCCGCCAGGCTGGCCCAGGCCTTCCGAGCCCTCGATCGGGCGCGGGAACGGGCCGTCCAGGCCGGGGCCGGGGAGGGCGCCGCCGCCCTGACCCGGCTGGCCGCCGCCCAGGAGTTCCTCGACCGGGCCGCCAACGAAGCCCAGGAGGCCGCCGCCGCCATCGACGCCGCCGCCGAGGCCTTCGACCTGGACCCCCAGCGGCTGGAACAGGCCGAGGAGCGCCTGTTCGCCCTGCGCGCCATGGCCCGCAAGCTGTCGGTCAGCGTCGAGGACCTGCCGGACCTGCGCGTCCGCTTCGCCCAGGAGCTGGCCGCGTTCGAATCGACCGGCGACGACCTCAAGGCCGCGGAGGCGGCCGAGGCCTGGACCCGCGACGCCTACTTCGCCGCCGCCCAGCGCCTGTCCGCCGAGCGCCGCGCCGCCGGCGACCGTCTGGCCGCCGCGGTCGAGGCGGAACTTGCGCCCCTCAAGCTCGACAAGGCCCGGTTCCGCGTCGCCGTGGACAGCCTGCCCGAGGAGCGGGCCGGTCCGTCGGGCCTGGACCGCGTCGCCTTCGAGGTCTCGACCAATCCGGGCAGTCCGTTCGGCGCCCTGGAGGCCATCGCCTCGGGCGGCGAACTGGCCCGCTTCGCCCTGGCGCTGAAGGCCGCCCTGGCCGGCCGCGACGGCGTCCAGCCGCTGATGATCTTCGACGAGGTCGACCAGGGGGTCGGCGGCGCCGTGGCCGACGCGGTCGGCCTGCGCCTCAAGCGCCTGGCCGCCGGCGCCCAGGTCCTGGTCGTCACCCACTCGCCGCAGGTCGCGGCGCGGGGCGACGCCCACTGGCGCATCGCCAAGGCCGGCTCTGACGACAGGCTGCGCACCGCTGTCGAACCCCTGTCCGTTGAAGCGCGGGAGGAGGAGATCGCCCGCATGCTTTCCGGCGCGGAGATCACCAGCGAAGCGCGCGCGGCGGCCCGCGCCCTGATCGGCGCTTGAGGCTCGCCCGCGTCGATTGCGGCGGCTAGAACCGTCCTATGACTCCCGTCGCCGACCTGACCGAAGCCGAAGCCG
Organism: Caulobacter sp.; assembly: GCA_035627755.1. Taxonomy (GTDB): domain Bacteria; phylum Pseudomonadota; class Alphaproteobacteria; order Caulobacterales; family Caulobacteraceae; genus Caulobacter. The sequence goes on from DASPLD010000052.1 coordinate 2,832, forward strand.
TCGAGGAGCTGACCCGGCTCGCCGACGAGATCGCCCGCCACGACCTGGCCTATCACCAGAACGACGCGCCGGAGATCAGCGACGCCGAGTACGACGCCCTCAAGCGTCGCAACCTGGCCATCGAGGAGCGGTTCCCGCACCTGGTCCGCGACAACTCCCCGTCAATGCGGGTCGGGGCGCCGCGGGCCGAGCAGTTCTCGGCCGTTGAACACGGCGTGCCGATGCTCAGCCTCGACAACGCCTTCTCGGATGAGGACGCGCTGGAATTCGACGCCCGCATCCGGCGGTTCCTCAGGCTCGATGACACGCCCATCGCCTATACCGCCGAGCCGAAGATCGACGGCCTCTCGGCCTCGCTGCGCTACGAGAAGGGGCTGCTGGTCCGCGGCGCCACCCGTGGCGATGGGCGGGTGGGTGAGGATGTCACCGCCAACCTGCGCACGCTCAAGGAAATCCCCCAGCGGCTGTCCGGCTCCGGCTGGCCCGAGGTCATCGAGGTGCGGGGCGAGGTCTATCTCGGCCATGCCGAGTTCGCCGCCCTCAACGCCGCCGCCGCCGAGGCGGGCGAGCGCACCTACGCCAACCCGCGCAACGCCGCCGCCGGATCCCTGCGCCAGATCGACAGCGCCGTCACCGCCAGGCGGCCGCTGCGGTTCTTCGCCTACGCCTGGGGGCTGGTCAGCGAGAAGTTCGCCGACACCCAGTGGGAGGCCCTGGAGAATCTCAAGGCCTGGGGCTTCCAGACGACGCCGGAGTCGACCTGCGTCCACGGCCCGGAGGGCCTGCTCGCCGCCTATGCCGCCCTTGAGGCCGCCCGCCCCAATCTCGGCTACGACATCGACGGCGTCGTCTACAAGGTCGACCGGCTCGACTGGCAGCACCGCCTGGGCTTCGTCTCCCGCGCCCCGCGCTGGGGCGTGGCGCGCAAGTTCCCGGCGGAGCAGGCCCGCACCCTCCTGGAGGCCATCGACATCCAGGTGGGCCGCACCGGCGCGCTCACCCCGGTGGCCCGGC
>DASPLD010000053.1:0-13893 GCA_035627755.1 Caulobacter sp.
GCGCGCGGCCGGGGATGACGGTCCAGGAATTCGCTGGCTGCGCGACGCGCGGCTCCTAGCCGCGCGCGCTCTGCAGCAGGCTAGGCTTGCGGACGGGGGCCATGGCTCAGGTGTTTGCACTCTTCGTGGCGGAAACAGGTCGTCAGGTGGTCGTTGACCATCCCCACCGCCTGCATGAAGGCATAGACGATCACCGGCCCGGTAAACTTGAACCCCCTCGCCTTCAAGGCCTTGGCCATGGCCTCGGCCTGCGGCGTCTTGACCGGAACCTGGCTCCCCGCGGTCCAGGCGTTCTGGATCGGGGCCCCGTCCACGAATTGCCAGAGGAAGGCGCTGAAGTCCTCGCCGCGTTCGCGCATGTCCAGCCACAGCCTGGCCCCGTTGATCGCCATGTCGATCTTGGCGTTCGACCGCACGATCCCCGCGTCGGCCATCAGCCGCGCCCGGTCCGCGTCGCCGTAGCGCGCCACCTTCTCCGGGTCGAAGTCGTCGAAGGCCGCCCGGAACGCCTCGCGCTTCTTCAGGATGGTGATCCAGGCCAATCCCGCCTGGAACCCGTCCAGCACCAGCTTCTCCCACAGCGCCCGGGCGTCGTATTCCGGCACGCCCCATTCGGTGTCGTGGTAGTCGATGTAGAGCTGGTCCTTCACGCCGGGCCAGGGGCAGCGAATCAGAACGTCGGTCATGCCGATGTTCCTAGCATGTTCTTCTGGTCGGCTAGAACGACAGCGTCGCCGAGACGTAGGCGCGGCCGTCATAGTTCTCGCCGCGCTGGTGGCTGTCGGTGTCGTACCAGCGCAGGTCGAAGGCCAGTCGGTCAGTCGCCCGCCAGGTCACCCCGGCGTTCCAGGCCCGGTAGTCAGCCCCACCGTCCTGCTCCCGAACACCGTAGGCGGCCGAGGCCTTCCAGCCCTCGGCCAGCTTGCGGCTGGCCTGCAGCTCGACCCACCAGGCGGCCTCGGTGGCGGCGTAGTTGTCGGGGCTGTACTCGACCCGTAGCCGCAGGTCCGTCCCGGCCACGGGGACCGTGGCGTCGGCCCGGGCTTCGAACCAGCTGTCCTGGAAGGCTTCGTCGGTGCCCGGCATATGCTTGAGCATGCCGCGCAGGTCGATCTTCACGGGCCCGAGCTCATGCTCGCTCGCGACATAGAGCTGCAGCTCGCTGTCGCCGCCCTGGCTGACCTCGGCGTTGCTCGCCCAGACCCCGGCCGTGACCGGCCCGAAGTCGTAGGCGGCGTCGACCTGCAGCGCCGGATCGCCGCCGCTCTTGCCGGTTCCCTTGGAGATGTACTCGCTGGCCGCGGTCAGCTTGACCGACCAGTCCTTCTCCGCGGCGGCGGCGGCGGCGCCCGCGGCCAGGGTTGCTCCGAGCGCGGCGACAGCGCCGGCAGCGAATCGTCGGTGGGCGGAGAAGGCGGCCATGGCCCTCCATAATCCGTCCTCAGATGATCTTGAAGAGCCTGAGGCCCTGGTAGAGGCACAGGAACAGCACCATGCCCCCGACCATCCAGGTGAAGACGCGCACCGGGATGATCTTCACGAACCATCCGGCCAGCGGCGCCGCCACCAGTCCGCCGGCCACCAGCCCGGCCACCGAGGCGGCGTGCTGCACCAGTCCCCCGGTGTTCTGCCAGTTGCCGGTGAGCAGGGCGGTGACGAAGGCGGCGCTGATCGCCACGGTGACGAAGAATTCCGCGGTGTTGCCCGTGCCGATCGAATAGCGGGGCTCGGTGCCGGTGCCGACCAGGGCGCTGTTCACCGTCGGGCCCCAGCCGCCGCCGCCGACCGCGTCGCAGAAGCCCCCGATCAGGCCCAGCGGGGCCAGCAGCTTGCGGTTCGTCGGGGTCCGGCTCGGGCCCTTCCAGGCCCGCCACAGGATGATCAGCCCCATGATGCCCAGGTAGCCGACGATGAAGGGCTTGATCACGTTCCCGTCGATCGAGGTCAGCACGAAGGCGCCGATCACCCCGCCGATCATCCCGGCGATGGCCAGCGGGAAGAACATCCGCCAGTTGACGTTCCTATGGGCGACGTGGGAGCCGGCCGAGGCCGCCGTGGTGAACACCTCCGCCGCATGCACGCTGGCCGAGGCGGTGGCCGGCGGCACGCCGACCGCCAGCAGCACGGTCGAGGAGACCACGCCATAGGCCATGCCCAGGGCCCCGTCCACGATCTGGGCCGCGAAGCCCACGAGGGCGAACGTCAGGAAGTCTTGCAGCATGGGCGCTCCGGCTGGACATTCGCGATACCGTGAAAACCTACAGGCTGACTAGGATTAAATCTAACGCCCCTTTCAGAAGGGCTGGCGGGTTGGGGAACGCGGGCTGAGGGCTTAAGTTACGCGGGCCATGAGCTCCGACCATACCCAGCTGCGCCCCTGGCGCCATATCGACCGGCGCAAGTCGCGGCAGATTTTCGTCGGCAAGGTGCCGGTCGGGGGCGACGCCCCCATCGCCGTCCAGTCGATGACCAACACCCTGACCGCCGACGCCGCCGCCACCATCGACCAGGTCCGCCAGCTCGAGGAGGCCGGAGCCGATATCGTCCGCGTCTCCTGCCCCGACGAGGAATCGACCGCCGCCTTCCCGGCCATCGTCAGGGCCTCGAACGTGCCGCTCGTCGCCGACATCCACTTCCACTACAAGCGCGGCATCGAGGCCGCCAAGGCCGGCGCCGCCTGCCTGCGGATCAATCCCGGCAACATCGGCAGCGCCGACCGGGTCCGCGAGGTGATCCAGGCCGCCCGAGACCACGGCTGCTCGATGCGCATCGGCGTCAACGCCGGCTCCCTGGAGCGCGACCTCCTCGAGAAGTACGGCGAGCCCTGTCCCGACGCCATGGTCGAGAGCGCGCTCAGCCACGCCCGCATCCTTCAGGACCACGACTTCCACGACTTCAAGATCTCGGTGAAGGCCTCCGACATCTTCATGACCGTCGCCGCCTACCAGCAGCTGGCCGAGGCCATCGACTGCCCGCTGCACCTGGGCATCACCGAGGCCGGCGCCCTGCGCACCGGCACGGTCAAGTCCTCGATCGGCATCGGCAATCTGCTCTGGGCCGGCATCGGCGACACCATCCGCGTCAGCCTGGCGGCCGACCCGGTCGAGGAGGTCAAGGTCGGCTTCGACATCCTCAAGTCGCTGGGCCTGCGCCACCGCGGGGTCAACATCATCGCCTGCCCCAGCTGCGCCCGGCAGGGCTTCAACGTCATCAAGACGGTGGAGGCCCTGGAGGAGCGGCTGGCCCACATCTCCACCCCGCTGTCGCTCAGCATCATCGGCTGCGTGGTCAACGGGCCCGGCGAGGCCCTGATGACCGACCTCGGCTTCACCGGCGGCGGCGCGGGCTCCGGCATGGTCTACATGGCCGGCAAGGCCCACCATAAGCTCTCCAACGCCGACATGGTCGACCACATCGTCGAGCTGGTCGAGCAGAAGGCCGCCGAGATCCGGGCCGCCGAGGCCCTGCAGGCGGCCGAGTAGCGGAACTCTGGCGGGGTGGCCGACATTCGTCTAGCATAACGCCGTTACGGTAAGCGTAGGCGCAGGGCGGCGCGCGTTTGGTCGCCGGGCTTGCGGGGGCCGAGATGCGATCCAGAGACCAGCTCCGCCGCGACCAGGCCCGCCTCGTCAGCCGCGTCTGCGGCGGCTTCATGCTGCGCTCGGTGATGACCATGGCCGGCCTGCTCGGCGCCGACTACGCCCTGGCCGTGGTCTATGTCGCCATCCTGCAGGCCAACCTCGCCGGCCTCGACGACGACCCTGCGCTGGCCGCCCGCTACGCCGGCCTCGACGATATCGTCCCTGACTCCCTGCACCGGCCGATCAGCGTCCACGCCCTCGCCCATTCCCTGCACATGCCCTACGAGACCACCCGCCGCTGCGTCGGCCGCCTGATCGACCGGGGCTTCGTGGTCCGGGTCAGCCGCAACGGCGTCGTCGCCCGTTCCGCCCGCCTGGCCGAGCCCGACTGCAGGCGCGTCGTCGAGCAGGACTACGGCGAGGCCATGCGGATGATCGCCCAGCTCCGCCGCCTCGGCGTCGACCTCGACGGCGCCTGAGGGGAGAGGCGCCGGCCCCGGACTCGTCCTATATCGGGGCCGTGACCGAACAGCCGCCCCCCGCCGCCCCCGAAGGCCTTCCCCTTGAAGGCTTGGCCACCGAGGCCGCCAAGCTGCGCGCCGCCGCCCTGATCAAGTTCCACGCCGCCCGCCTGCCGGACGGGCCTGGCGTCTACCGCATGTACGGCGAGGACGGCGAATGCCTCTACGTGGGCAAGGCCCGCTCCCTGAAGAAGCGGGTGATCCAGTACGCGCAAGGCCGCTTCCACACCAACCGCATCGCCACCATGGTCGACCTCACCCGGTCGATGGAGTTCGCCACCACCCGCACCGAGGCCGACGCCCTGCTGCTCGAGATCAACCTGATCAAGCAGCTCAAGCCCCGCTTCAACGTCCTGCTGCGCGACGACAAGTCCTTCCCCGAGATCGTCATCCGCCGCGACCATGAGGCCCCCCAGCTGCGCAAGCACCGCGGCGCCCACACCCTCAAGGGCGACTACTTCGGCCCCTTCGCATCGGCCAACGCCGTCAACCGCACCCTCAACACCCTGCAGAAGGCCTTCCTGCTCCGTTCCTGCAGCGACAGCGTCTACGAGACCCGCACCCGCCCCTGCATGCTGCACCAGATCCGCCGCTGCGCCGCCCCCTGCACCGGCCTGATCGCCCCCGACGACTACCGCGCCCTGGTCGAACAGGCCGGCGACTTCCTGCGCGGCAGGTCCCGCGCCGTCATGGCCCGCATGGCCGCCGAGATGCAGGCCGCCTCCGACGAGCTGGAGTTCGAGAAGGCCGCCCGCCTGCGCGACCGCATCCGCGCCCTGGCCAGCGTCGCCCAGGAGACCACCGTCAACCCCGAGACCGTCGACGAGGCCGACGTCTTCGCCCTCCACGCCGAGGGCGGCCAGGCCTGCGTCCAGGTCTTCTTCTTCCGCGCCGGCCAGAACTGGGGCAACCGCGCCTACTTCCCCCGCATCGACAAGTCCGACACAGAGGCCGCCGTCATGGGCGCCTTCATCGGCCAGTTCTACGACGACAAGCCCATCCCCCGCCTGATCCTGGTCTCCCACGACCCCTTCGAGATCGAGCTCCTGGCGGAGGCCTTCTCGATGAAGTCCGGCCGCCGGGTCGAGATCGCCCGCCCCCGCCGCGGCGAGAAGAAGGGCCTGGTCGACGAGGCCCTGACCAACGCCCGCGAAGCCCTCGGCCGCCGCATGGCCGAGAGTGGCGCCCAGGCCAAGCTCCTCCAGGGCCTCGCCGAGGCCTTCCAGCTAGAGGCGAGCCCTGAGCGCATCGAGGTCTACGACAACAGCCACATCATGGGCACGAACGCGGTGGGCGCGATGATCGTCGCCGGCCCCGACGGCTTCCAGAAGAACCAGTACCGCAAGTTCAACATCAAGGGGACCGACCTCACCCCCGGCGACGACTTCGGCATGATGAAGGAGGTCCTCCGCCGCCGCTTCTCCCGCCTGGTCAAGGAGGAGGAGGCCGGCGGCGAGGTCACCGTCCCCAGGCCCGACCTCGTCCTGCTCGACGGCGGCGTCGGCCAGCTCTCCGCCGCCCAGGAGATCATGGCCGACCTCGGCGTCGACGACATCCCCGTCGTGGGCGTCGCCAAGGGCCCCGACCGCGACGCCGGCCTGGAACGCTTCTTCCTCCCCGGCAAACCCCCCTTCATGCTCGAACCCCGCAGCCCGGTCCTCTACTACCTCCAGCGCCTCCGCGACGAGGCCCACCGCTTCGCCATCGGCAGCCACCGCACCCGGCGCAGCATGGAGATGGTCAGGAACCCACTGGACGAGATCGAGGGGGTGGGCCCGGGGCGGAAGAAGGCCCTGCTGCACGCGTTCGGCAGCGCCCGGGGGGTGAGCCGGGCAAGCGTGGAGGATCTGGCGAAGGTGGAGGGGGTGAGCGCACAGCTGGCGCAGCGGGTGTTTGATTTTTTCAGGAAGTGAAGAGCGGCTCTCCAATGGCGCGCGAAAGAAACTTCCTATAGTCAGAGTAGAAAGAGAAGGCGTACGCTAGCTCCAGATGGGAGGCCGGGAGGCCAGGAGGGCGAATGAAGGTCGTCGACTACGACAACTTTGTGCGACGTACCGATCAATACAAGGATCGGTCCGTCGAGGATCGCCAGAACATCGCCTTGTACGGCTTAGTTGGCGAGATCGGTTCTCTTATGTCTGCTGTAAAGAAACAATTTCTTGTTTCTGAAAGCGTGGCAAATACCGTAAGGCCGAATGATGAGATCATAGAAGAAATTGGCGATATCATTTGGTATTGCTTCAATTTTATCCAGATATTCTTTCCGAACGAAACCGTGAATATTTTCGAGCGCGAGATTCGATTTCTGGAGCGTATGCTCCGGGCGACAGAGGGGCCGTGGCTGAAATTCCAAGAGCTCTTGGGGCAGGACAAGAAAGAGAGATTTCTCTCAGAGGTGGTCCATTTTCCTAAGACGGCGGATCTAGAGTTTGGCGATTTCCAGAAGCTCGCATTTCTTACGGCTAGGACCTCCGGAGCCACACTGAGAAAGGTCTGCTTATCGCTTCTTTGGCAGCACGCAGCGGAATTGCTGCGGCACAGAGTTCCTGAAGAAGAACGAACTATAAATGCACTGTTTCCCGACCGGGACATTAAATATGTCCTAGGTGATATAGCGTGGCACGTATCAGCCGTAGCGAGCTTATACGGATACTCATTGGATGAGATCCTCGAAAAGAACGTCAACAAAATAAGCTTTAGGCACGAAATCTCGGAGGCGACGCCGCTTCATGATGAAAATTACCCGATCGAAGAGCAGTTTCCCCGGAAATTCGAAGTGTCGTTCATTTCAATCGGGCCGAAACGATCTCGCATATACCTAGCCGGCAGACGCTTAGGTGATGATCTTACTGACAATGCATACGATCCGGATGGTTACCGGTTTCACGACGTTTTACATTTGGCGAATGCCGCCAAACTTGGTTGGTCTCCCGTCCTGCGTCGCCTACTTCAGGTAAAGCGGAAGTCCGACAGGAAAGTGGATGAAGTAGAAGATGGTGCGCGGGCTGCGATTGTGGAAGAGGCGGTCCTAAAGGCTATCCATTCCGAGGGCGTTCGCCTGGCGAAGGAGCGCTATGTCGGGCCACTTGCGCCAGATCATCAAGAATTATTTCCGGACGCGGAGGATATCAGCTTCGGATTTCTGAAATTTATCAGCCATCTTGTTGTGGGCCTTGAGGTGGAAAGGAACAAATCTTGGGAATGGGAAGCAGCCATCCTAGATGGATATAGAATGTTCCGGCAGCTACGGCAGCACGGCCAAGGAACTGTCCGTGTTGATCTCACGACCCGAACCATCGAGTATTTCTCGCACGTTTACGTTGATTTCTCTGGTGCGGTAAGCGGCATCGGGTCTTGCACGGTCAGCCGCAAAGGGATCGCGCGAATAGGCGCATTGACGAAGTCCCTCTTCACCGGAAAGGGTGCTGAGAGCCCGCAGCTGGAGCAATCCGCACTCGAGCAGAAAGTTGCAAAGCTCGCGATAATAGATGCGCTCGGGTTGAACCCTGGAGTGGAGGCATTGCTGGAGGACCTTGATGTCGAAATCCTCGACGAAAAGCGGGTTTCGGTGACCGCGAGAGGACAAATTCAGGCGACGATTTGGTCGAGAGGAATCGTTTGCTTCAGAACATCATTTGCAAAGACCAGCGGCTCGATTTCCTGTACAGCTGTAGCAATATCAGACGAATAGAGATGACGCGGGAACGCGTCACTTGCTTCGCGTCTAACCGTGAATATTGGCTAGAAAGGTTGGGCCGCCGTTGCGCGCTGGATGGCGCACATATGATGATGTGAGACCTGCTCTTGCCAGTGCGCTTTGGGCTTTCAAGCCAAGTGCGACGATCCTAGTCGGCGCGGCTTGTTCGACTACCCACCGCAGGTGTGGTTGAAAAAGTTGGGCTTCCTCCAGCGAATGATTTCGGTTGGTTGTGCCGTTCGGCTGATGACACTGCAACGGAAAGGCATTCCAGAAGAGTATTCGGCGTTCGGTTGAACGGACAGCTTTCCAGACAAACGATGCGGTCGGCTCCTTGGCTAGCCTGCCTGAAGTGGCGCGGCGAACGCCGGGTATTTTCCAGTACTGCGCGACGGCAGGGAGGTGCTCCTCGTCAGTAAGAGGAAGGCCGGTGCGCCGACCGCCTTGACGGCCAAGCTCCAATCCAACCCAAACGTCATCTACTCCTTCTGATAGCGCGGCTTGCAGAAATAGCTCCAAGTTATTTCGTCGGATCATCGGGCCATCTGCCAGATCATGAGTGGGGCAGTGGTCAGAGTAGGGGTTAAATACGTTATCTAGGCGACTGCGGGCGAGTGCCGCCACAAAGTCGCTGGCAGATTTCCACTGTTTCAATAGATGCCTCCCGCAGTGCCTTGCCTCGTGAAAGCTCCCATACAATTTAGAATATCTCGGCAGTGCCGGGTGTAGGTATCCGAAACTAAAAAAGCTGGAGTTGCTCGTTGGCCGGTCGGTTGGTTGAGAATTTCGGCACCATCAATTTCCACCTAGGAGGAAAGACTGGCTGTGGGAGTGCGGCGTCCGTAGACGCATATCCCTGCTTGATCCTGGTGCGGCTTGCAGTGCCCTGAATATCCGGGTGGGATACTCGAGCATACTTCGAAATTTCACAGAATAGATTTTGGCAATCAATTGGCTTGAGGGGCCTTCCAAAAAGTCCGCCAAAAGCCAAGCCTCTCTCACGAAAGGCCGTGTCTTGGCTTTCGGTCATGAGATATATGATTTCTGCAGAAGAAAGATTTCCCGTATCGCTGAAGCATTTGGCGATACCATCCAATGCCCCAGGGCCCGCCACGACAAAGTCGGACTCGTCAAAGTCTAACAGATTGGAATAGTTTAGATCTATTGTGTATTGAAAAGCCAAAAAGGGGCCGATCCCTGGAAGCGCCTTCAATATATTATACACTTCGGAAAGACTTTTGGCTGCTGCAATTCGCCCCGGAAGGCCGTCACCCATCATTTGATTGAGCAGCGCGAGGTGGTTTTCATGCTTTCGTGTGTGATCAAAGTGTGGAGCAGGCATAATGTACGCTGCGGAATAAATTCGATCTCCTCGGGAAATAGCCGAAGAGAGGATGCGGTTTATCTCGGAAAAGTCGGCTGACTGCCAAGACAGTGGCCCAATCTCCTTTTCAATGCGCCGCCAGGTGTCAATTTTATTGAATAATTTGAATAATATAGTTCGAAAGAAAATCTCTGCGGGAGCCTGCGATCTTCCTTCACCGTACTGGACCTCGGAAATGAGAAACTGGCTTACGCGGTCGGCAGCACGATATGTGTTTGTGAACCGATACGTTCGAAGGATGGGATCAGTCGTCCAGGGGCTGGCCGCACCGGCCAATCGGCGTTCGTACATTGCCAAGCGCTCCGCTGCGAACCTCCAGTAAGCGTCGAACACGGGGGTTGTGGCGGTGGGTAGGCTGACCATGCTTAGAGCCTAGCGGGATTCAGGAGCCAACGGTGGGCCAATTGGCTGGTCGGCCCAACAGGCTTGGTTTGGGAACCTGGTCAAGCCATGACATGAACGCAGCAATCCGATCCGCCTTATACCGGCAGCGGTGCCCTTGAGTAGTATGAACAAAATCAGAGAGATGCAGCGGGATGGCTGGGCCGTTGCCACCCCAATAGGCAAAGTCCCTACCGATCAGCACCTTCGTCGTTGTTCCTGTATCCCGCATGAGATTGGGCTGATCGACGGTTCCATTAGCAGAGCTATGGAATGAATTGGCCTGTATCCAGTTTCCGCCATGGTCACGGTGATAGATGTTGTCACCGTAGCGCTGCATTCTACTGCCATTAATTACAGGTCTTTTGGTGCGGAACTCGTTGGATAACCAATATTCGTCGAAGTCGATAACTCGATCCACGCGCATCCAATATGAAAGCCGGCCTTCAATGTTATTTGGCCGCGATCCGGTGCCGATGATTAGATCGCCGACTTCGGCATACTTTCGAATTTGAGGCTTGCAAGCCGCCAGCGTGCAAATGCCATGAAAGGGATTGGGCGCGAAGCCTAGGTCGTGGTCAATTATGTAAGTGTAGATCCGCAAGGTTAGCAGCGATTTCGTTTGAAGTCCGCACCAGGCCGCGCGTCCCCACCAGCGTCTTGCCATTCAGGATCGCCGCAGATCGAGGCCCTAAGCGCGCTGGCATCCCATACGACCAGGGCCGCCCCGTAATCCTCAATACTCGGTGGCAGTGCCGGGGGCTCATCACCAAACCAGACGACGACAACTCGTCCGCCTTGGCTCACGAAAGTGCGAACGGCCAACTCAATTTCCTCGTGGGAGGCAGCTTGATTTGGCATCACCATGAGTAGAACGGGCGAACCATCACCTTCTGGGCAGTCGAGGCTCCAATCGGCATCAGACAACGGGGTCATTCCAGCGACGACGAGCAGCTCTCTCAGTGCTCCAATCGAAACTGCCTGTGGAAGCGGAAATTGGACTTTCACGGAGGTCATGCGTCACCCCTTGTTGCCGTAATGTTCTAGACCAAGGGCTGGCATTTGGCAAGTTGTGGCAGGCCTAAACTCCATTGTAGGTTCTGACCGAGGTAGTCGGACTAGGAGCCTATCGCTTCCCTCACCCATCGTCGGCACCAACACCGCCCCCACGCCCGCCGCGATGCTCGTGGCCGGGAATACGGTGACAGGAGCAACCGCCCCCTTATATCGGACAACTCGCCTCCTCCAGCTGCCAATACGGTGACAAGAGCAACGTTTCCCGTAGCTAGATCGGACAACTCGCCTCCTCCAGCTGCAGCATCAACAGCACCCGCCCGAACCCGATGTACTGCCCCGCCACAGCTCCAGGAACTTCGCCTCCAAGAACAGCGCCCGCATCGCCGCCACGTCCTCGTCGCCGATGTTGTGGTGATCCACGGCCAGCTTCCCCGCGGACCGGATCGCCGCCCGCTCCCGCGCCGTGAAACCCTCGCCATCGGCTGAGTCCACCCCGCGCGCCGCCTCCTCCTCGCTTACCGCGCCTGAGCGCCCCGCGCACGCTCTTGCACAGCACGCAGCGGTGGCGATGCGCAGGCGGACCAGTTCCTTCAGGCGGGCGGGGAGCAGGCCGGCGCCGCCGGTGTGCCAGGGGCGGTAGAAGGCCTGGTAGGCCTGGACCAGGTCGGGGGCCGGGGCGAAGGCCCCGGGTCTGTCGCGAATCGACAGGCGCCCATGTCTGAATCAGGCCTGCAGGGCCTGAGCGAAGTGGCGGCCCAGCCAGTTCTCCTCCGGCGTCGCGTCGTGGATGGCCAGGGCGGCAGGGCCTCGGGCTCGGGCTCCCACGCAGGCATAAGGGGCCAAGCGGGACATGAGCGGGTTCTCCTTGTTGGGCCCGGCCATCTGGAGGGCAGGGCGGGCCGCGGCGCAACGGCGCCGTGGCGTCAGGGTGGCTGGCCGACGGCAGACGACGGTTGGGGAAAGCCTAGTAAAAGCAAGACGTTGCCGAATATGTCTAGACATATTCGGCGCCCCAGCGGGACCGCGGGCCGTCGGCGGCGGCGGGCGTAGCCCTTGCCGGCCTCCGATCGGCCTACAGTCGCCGCGCCTTGGGCTACGCGGCGGCCTACGCCGGGGGCTACGCCGCCCGCCGGTCTGCCTGCGCTAAGGCCCACGCCGCCGGCGTTCCGGCCCGCCGCGGCGGCCGTCGCCGGCGATCGCGGCTTTGAAATGTGGCCCCGCCTGCCCCCGGCGTGGTAGAATGGCCCTTCGCGAAGCCCGCCCCCTCCCGCCCCGCCCCCACGGGCCCGGCGGCGATTGCGCGCCGCCCGCGAGCCGCGGCGATCCCTGCCGAGCCGGGAGACGACAAGGATGCGAGGGCTGATGGCGGCCGCTGTGGCGGCGATGGTGGCGGCGGCGCCGGCGATCGGCCAGAACGGGCGCCGGCGGTGATGCTGTTCAAGCCGGGCGACGATGGGTTGACCTCCCGGGCCAGGGCCGGGCTCGGCTTGGCGGGGGCGGGTCAGATCGGCAGCTGGGACTTTCGGTGACCGTGGCCCCCCTACTCGTGCTCCAGCCGGATCCTCAGCACCCCATCCTCCCGCACCAGCAGCGCCGTATAGGCGACGGTGACCGCCGGCTTCTCCCCCTTGGGGTCCCAGCGGAAGGTCCCGGTGACCACCACCGCGTCCGGCCCGAGCGGCTCGTAGCGCAGGTCCTGCCAGGCGAAGGCCTCCGGCGGCTGCCAGCCCTCGCCGGCGTAGAAGGCGCGCGTCGCGGTGTGGGGCTCCAGGGTGCTGCGGCCGTTGCCGACCACATGGGTCCCGGCCCGGTGGTAGCGGCCCGCGAGCCCGGCCCGGTCGCCGGCCAGCAGGGCCGCGCCGTAGGCCTCCATGAAGGCCCGGGCCTCCGCCGCCACGGGCGGCTCGGCCGGCGGGGCCGGGCTCTGCGCCCAGGCCGCGCCGCCGCCCGCCGGCCCGGCGATCGTCCCCGCCGCCAGGGCCGCCGCGAGGGCGCCCACGAGGGCGGCGCGGGCCGCCCCCCGCCGAACCGATCCGCGCCTGTCCCGCATCGCTCCGCTCCCGCGCCATCCGCTCGCGGACCCGCCGTCCGCTGCGCCGCCTCTTCGCTGTCTTACCGCGTCCGCCGCCCGGAGTTCGCGCCTTGGCTCCGATTACCGTTCCCCACCAATCGGAACGCCCTCTAGTAGCCGATGATCACCGTCCGCGAGCCGACCCAGCCCATGGCCACCGTCCGGCTCTCCGTCGGCAGGTCCAGCTCGTAGCGCAGGGCCCCGCCGGCGTCGAAGCCGAAGGTGCGGATGCCGACGCCCTCGACGTTGGTCTCGCCGACCCCGCCGGGCAGGCTGAGGCGGACGATCGGAGTCAGGGCGCGGGTTCCGCTGTCGCTGTCGCTGGCGTCCAGCTGGAAGGTCAGCTCGACCGGACCGTCCGGCTTCCGGCTGTCGCGGCGCGCGGTCCAGGTCAGGCGGACCTTGGCGGACGGGCCGGCGCGGTAGTCGGTGGTCGTATAGGCCACCGGCGCGGCCAGCGGCTTGGGCTGGCTGTAGAGCACGCCCAGCAGGTTGCGCTTGTCGGTGACCAGCAGGCCGTGGGTCTCGCCGCTGTTGAAGGCCGCGGTCAGGGCGGCCTCGAAGCGGCCGTCGCCGTCCCGGTCCAGCAGGCAGGGGCTGACCGAGTACCAGGCGCCCTCCTTGACCGGGGCGCAGTAGACGCCGGTCCGCAGGCCGCCGGTGAAGGCCGGGGCGGCGGCCAGCACCTGGCCGGCGGCGAGCGGCCGGCGCAGGCTGGCCCCCAGCCAGTTGTCGGCCTTGGCGTCGACGCCGGTCTCCAGCCGGACGGCGGCCGGGCTGCGCAGCTCGAACACCGCCAGCGGGGCGCCGCGCCTGGCCACCTGCGGCCCGGTGGGCAGGCCGGCGGGGATGTCCATCCGGAACACCCCGCCCGCCGCCCTGGACGGGGGCGGCGGGGACTGGGCGGCGGCCGCGGCCGCCGTCAGGGTCAGGGCGATGGCCAGGGCGGCCGGGCGGAGGCGGGCGCTCGGCATGGCGCGGTCCCCTCGAGGTTGCCCCGGCAGGGTGACAGAGCCGGGTGACGCCCGCAACTCAGGCGGTGGTCCGCGCCCGCGCCGGCAGGAACCGGGGATTGCGCAGCAGGGCGGCGCTGACCACTGCCAGGAGGAGGCCGACTGGGAAGATCTCGACGAAGGTCATCGGCATCCGGAACAGCGGGTTGCGGTAGGCCTCGGTCATCTTGGCCATGTCGGCCGCAAGTTTCTCGTAGGCGGCGCCGGTGACCCCCGCGGCGCGCTTCT
>DASPLD010000054.1:0-2026 GCA_035627755.1 Caulobacter sp.
TCGTCGACCTCCTGGTCAGTCACGAACGGGCCGTGCAGGCGGGTGATGCGGCCGCCGCCGGCCATGTAGAGCATGTCGCCCTGGCCCAGCAGCTGCTCGCCGCCCTGCTCGCCGAGGATGGTGCGGCTGTCGATCTTGGAGGTGACCTGGAAGCTGATCCGGGTCGGGAAGTTCGCCTTGATGGTGCCGGTGATGACGTCGACCGAGGGGCGCTGGGTGGCCATGATCAGGTGGATGCCGGCGGCGCGGGCCATCTGGGCCAGTCGCTGCACGGCGCCTTCCACATCCTTGCCGGCGACCAGCATCAGGTCGGCCATCTCGTCCATGACCACGACCAGATAGGGCATGGGCTCGGGTCGGATCTTCTCGGACTCGTAGACCGGTCGGCCCTGATCGTCGAAGCCGGTCTGGACCGTGCGTTCGAAATGCTCGCCCTTGGCCTGGGCCTCGCGGGCGCGCTCATTGTAGCTGGCGATGTTGCGCACCCCGAGCTTGGACATCCGCCGGTAGCGGTCCTCCATCTCGCGCACGGTCCATTTCAGGGCGACAACGGCCTTCTTCGGATCGGTGACCACGGGCGCCAGCAGGTGCGGGATGCCGTCATAGACGCTGAGCTCCAGCATCTTGGGGTCGATCATGATGAAACGGCACTCGGCCGGGCTGTGCCGGTAGAGGATCGACAGGATCATGGCGTTGACCCCGACCGACTTGCCCGATCCGGTAGTGCCGGCGATCAGCAGGTGCGGCATGCGCGCCAGGTCGGCGACATAGGGCTCGCCGCCGATGGTCTCGCCCAGGGCCAGCGGCAGCAGATGGGCCGGCTTGTCGTATTCCGCCGAGGCCAGCAGGTCGCGCAGATAGACCGTCTCGCGCTTGGCGTTGGGCAGTTCGATGCCGATGGCGTTGCGGCCGGGCACGACCGAGATGCGGCAGGCGCGAGCCGACATGGAGCGGGCGATGTCGTCCGACAGGGCCACGACCCGGCCGTGCTTGACCCCGGGGGCGGGGACCAGCTCGTACAGGGTCACCACCGGGCCGGGGCGGATTTGGTCGATGGCGCCGCGGACGCCAAATTCCTGCAGCACGCCCTCCAGCATCTTGGCGTTCTGCTTAAGCGCCTCCTCGTCGACCGAGGCGACGCGCTTGGCCGGCTTGGTCAGCATGCCCAGCGGCGGCAGGTCGAAGCCGGTCGAGGGGCGGGCGAAGTCGAAGGCGGCCTGGCTGTCGTCGAGCTCGCGGCGCGAGGCCTTGGGGGCCTTGGTGGCGGCGACCCTGGGCTCCGGCGCGGCGCGGGCGGGTACGGGCTCCTCCCACGGCGGACCGTCTCCGGCGTCGAGGGACACGGGCGCGTAGTCGTCCGGTTCCGGCGCAGGACGGGGCCGTGGCGGAGCCTTGCCGGCGTTGCGGCGGGTGACCGGCGGCGGACCCGACCGGCGCGAGCCGCGCGCCCACTCGATGCCGTCGCGCACGTCCGAGACGCGCAGACCGATGGCGTAGCCGAGGCTCCACAGGCCCAGCGGCAGGAACAGGACGGCTGCGCCGATCGCGGCGCCGGGCAGGCGCAGCGCCTCGAACGCCATGCGCACGAGACCCACCAGGGCGTCGCCCCACAGACCGCCGAGCGCGGCGGCCAGCGGCCAGGCGGCGGGGGCGGCGAGGGCGGACAGCGCGCCGGACAGGGCCAGCACGCCCACGGTGGCCGCCAGCGCCTTGAACGGCGTCGGCTTCAGCCGCTGCTGCACCGCGTCGCCGATGGCTCCGGCCAGGCCGAAGGCGATCAGCAGCAGGGTCGCGGGCCAGGCGGCCAGCCCCAGCGACTGCATGAACAGGTCGGCGAACAGGGCGCCGTTCAGACCCAGCCAGTTGGTCGGGGCGGCCGAGGAGGCGGCGTTGAGGCTGGGGTCCGCCGGGTTCCACGAGATCAGGGCGACCAGCAGCAGGGTCGCCAGCAGGGCCTGCAGCACGCCGCGGAAGCGCACCACGAACGGCGCGGCCCAGACGATGCGGGCGCTCTCGAAGGCGCGGT
>DASPLD010000055.1:0-2381 GCA_035627755.1 Caulobacter sp.
GCGTGGCGATCAGCCCCGCCTTGGCCAGCATGGCGGTGACCCGCCGCACCACCACCGGGTTGGTGGGCATCGAGGCGGCGAGCTCGGCCGAGGACACGGCGCGCGCCGGCGCATCGGCCTCCTTGTGGGCCAGGTAGGCCAGGGCGTGGGCCGCTACGGGGAATTTCTGGCTGTCGGACATCGTCGGTTGGCGAAAAGGTAGGCGCCCGGACGCTTCCCCACAATGGGCGACGCGAAGTCGCTGAAACTCGCGCGCGATTGATGCGCTTGTGGAATGGGTGTATCGCGCCCCGCCGCGCCACGGATGGCGTGCTCCTAAGGCCGGTCCCTGGCCGTTGGAATGATTGATCGCATGGCCGCAGAGCCCGCCGACACGGCCCAACCGGCCGCCGCCTCCGCCAGCGCGGCGGCGAGCCCCGACTCGGGCGGGGCCAGCGGCCACAGCCACGGCGGCTTCTGGATGCTGGCCGTCGGCGCCATCGGCGTGGTGTTCGGCGACATCGGCACCAGCCCGCTCTACGCGATGCGCGAGGCCCTGGCGCACTCCCGGAGCGGCGGGACCAGCGAACTGGCCGTGCTGGGCGTCGTCTCCCTGGTGATCTGGGCGCTGATCCTGATCGTCACCCTCAAGTACGTCGTGCTGTTGATGCGGGCGGACAACAAGGGCGAGGGCGGCACCCTGGCGCTGATGGCGCTGGCGCGGAAGACGCTGGCCAAGCCGAACGGCAAGCGGTCGGCCACCGTCTTCTTCCTCGGCGTCATCGGCGCGGCCCTGTTCTACGGCGACGGCATCATCACCCCGGCCATCTCGGTGCTGTCGGCGGTCGAGGGCCTCAAGGACGCGCCGGGCCTTGGCGGGCGGGTGGACAGCTGGATCGTGCCGATCTCGGCCGGAATCCTGATCGCCCTGTTCCTCGTGCAGTCGCGCGGGACGCACCGGATGGCGTCCTTCTTCGGGCCGATCACCCTGGTCTGGTTCCTGGTGCTAGGGGCGCTCGGCCTCTACCACCTGTTCGACGATCTCTCGATCTTCCGGGCGCTCAGCCCGCACTACGGGGTGATGTTCCTGCTCCAGAACGGCTTCCTGGGCTTCGTCATCCTGGGCAGCGTTTTCCTGGCGGTGACCGGAGCCGAGGCCCTCTATTCGGACATGGGTCATTTCGGCAAGAAGCCGATTCAGGCCGGCTGGCTGTACCTGGTCTTCCCCTGTCTGGCGCTCAACTACCTGGGCCAGGGCGCGTCCATCCTTGCCCACCCCGAGGCCCGGCTGAACCCCTTCTGGGAGATGGTGCCGCAGGTCGTCTACTGGCCAGTGCTGATCCTGGCCACGGCGGCCACCATCATCGCCAGCCAGGCGGTGATCACCGGCGCCTTCTCGGTCACGCAGCAGGCCGTTTCGCTCGGCCTGCTTCCCCGCATCGACATCCGCCGCACCAGCGAGACCCAGGCGGGCCAGATCTATGTGCCGCAGGTCAACACCATGCTGCTGATCGGCGTGCTGGCGCTCCTGTTCAGCTTCAAGACCTCCAGCGCCCTGGCCGCGGCCTACGGCATCGCCGTGACCGGCTCGATGTTCGTCGACACCCTGCTGGCCTTCGTGATCATCCGCTTCCTGTGGAAGTGGAAATGGACCGCGACCCTGGCGGTGCTGGTCCCGCTGCTGGTGCTTGACCTGACCTTCATCTCCTCCAACCTGCTGAAGATTCCCGACGGCGCCTGGATGCCGTTGGTCTTCGGGGCGGTGCTGGTGGTGATCATGTGGACCTGGACGCGCGGGGCGCAGATCCTCACCGAGAAGACCCGCCGCGACTCCGTGCCCCTGGCGGACCTGATCGGCATCCTGGAAGCCCGGGCGCCGCACCGTGCGCCCGGCACGGCGATCTTCCTGACCAGCGATCCGGACATGACTCCGGTGGCCCTGATGCACAACCTCAAGCACAACAAGGTGCTGCACGAGAAGAACGTGATCGCCACCGTGCGGATGGCCGAGACGCCGCGGGTGCCGGAATCGGAGCGGGTGAAGATCGAGAAGGTCAACGAGGACTTCAAGAAGCTGATCATCACCTACGGCTTCATGGAGAGCCCCAACGTGCCCAAGGCGCTGGGGCTGTGCCGCAAGGCCGGGCTGAAGTTCGACATCATGGCGACGAGCTTCTTCCTCGGCCGGCGCTCGGTGGTGCCCTCGGCCCAGTCGGGCATGCCGCTGTGGCAGGACAAGATCTTCATCTTCCTGATGAAGAACGCCGCCAATCCGACCGACTTTTACAAAATTCCGCCCGGCCGCGTTGTGGAGCTAGGCACGCAGGTGTCCGTTTAAGGCTGATGATCATTTTTCTCAGCATCGCCGGCGATCTTCTTTGGGTGATCGCGCTCGGGGTCAT
>DASPLD010000056.1:0-10619 GCA_035627755.1 Caulobacter sp.
AACGGATCATCGGGGCGCCGGTCGTCGACCGGGCGCGCTCCGGGGTGATCCTCACGGCCGCCGGCGAGGAGGCGACCCGGCGGGCGCGGGACCTGCTGGCCGGGGCCGAGGACCTGGTCCAGGCCAGCCAGAGCGCCGGCCAGCCGCTGTCCGGGCGGTTCAGGCTCGGGGTGATCCCGACCATCGCGCCCTTCCTGCTGCCCAAGGCCCTGCCGGTGATGCGGGCCCGGTTTCCCAAGCTGCGGCTGTTCCTGCGCGAGGACCTGACCAGCCGGCTGATCACCGCCCTGAAGTCGGGCGCGCTCGATGCGGCCCTGATCGCGCGGCCCTACGACCTGGCCGGGCTGGATTGGGCCCATGTGGTCGACGACGAGCTGCTGGCGGCGGTGCCGACCGGCCACGCCATGGCCAGCCAGAGCCGCATCGCCCCCGAGTCCCTCGACGGCGACGAACTGATCCTGCTCGAGGACGGTCATTGCCTGCGCGACCATGTGCTGGCCGCCTGCGGCCTCACCCCGCCCCGGGGCGGGGTGGAGGAGGCCTTCGCCGCCACCTCCCTGCCGACCCTGGTGCAGATGGTCGGCTCCGGTCTGGGCGTCTCCTTCGTGCCGGCCATGGCGGTCGAGGCGGGCCTTGCGGGCCAGGCGCCGGTCACCGTGCGGCCGCTGCAGGCCGACCATCCCAGCCGCGAGGTGGTGGTCGCCTGGCGCGCCGGATCCAGCCGGGCCCGGGACGGCCGCCTGCTGGCGGAGACCCTGCGGGACGCGTAGGCTCCCTGCGCGGCAAGGGGAGAGCGATGCGAGTTTTCAGCGTAGCGTTGGCGGTGTTCGCCCTTCTGGCGTCCAACAGCTTCGCCCAGCCGGCGGCCCCGGTGAAGGCCGAGGCGCGGGCGATGTTCGAGAAGATCATCGCCTTCCCGACCGTGCAGGGCCGCGGCGCCGTGCCCGCCATGGCGGAGTATCTCTCCGCCGAGCTGCGGAAGGCCGGCTTCAAGCCCGCCGAGATCGAGATCCGGCCGCTCGGCGAGACCGCCGCCCTGATCGTCCGCTATCCGGGTGCGAAAGGCTTGAAGAAGCGGCCGGTGCTGTTCCTGGCCCATATGGACGTGGTCGACGCCAGCGAGAAGGACTGGGGCCGCGACCCCTTCGTCCTGACCGAGCACGAGGGGATGCTCTATGGCCGAGGCGTGGTCGACAACAAGTATGGCGTCCTGACCATCACCCAGGCCTTCATGCGGCTGCGGCGCGAGGGGTTCACCCCCGACCGCGACCTGATCCTGGTGTTCACCGGCGACGAGGAGACGACAGGCGCCACCGCCCGGATGGTCGCCGCCTCCCTGACCGACGCCGCCTATGCCATCAACTCCGACGCCGGCGGCGGTTTCCGCCCCGGAGGCGGCGCCAGGCCCAGCTATTCGACCCAGGTGGCCGAGAAGACCTACGCCACCTTCGAGATCACCGCCCGCAACAGCGGCGGCCACTCCTCGGCGCCCCGGGCCGACAACGCCATCTACGACCTGGCCGCCGCCCTGCAGAAGCTGGCCGCCTATCGCTTCCCGGCGAAGTGGAACAGCGTCACGCTGGCCAGCTTCGCGGCCACCGCGCCGACCCTGGACGGCGAGGTCGCCGCGGCCATGAAGCGGTTCGTCGCCAACCCGGGCGACGCCGAAGCCCTGGCGGTGCTCGACGCCCAGGACTGGATCAGCAACGAGATGCGGACCACCTGCGTCGCCACCCTGCTGAAGGCCGGCCACGCCGAGAACGCCCTGCCGGTGGCGGCGACCGCCACCGTCAACTGCCGCATCTTCCCCGGCGAGACCGTGGCTGAGGTCAAGGCCACGCTGGCCAATGTGATGGCCGACGATAGGCTGGAGATCGTGCTCACCGGGGAGCCCATCGAGAGCGACGTCTCCGAGACGCCGGCCAAGGTCACCGCCGCCCTGAAGGCGGTGCTGGCCGTCCGCGCCCCGGGGACGACGCCGGTCCCCTACATGGAGGCCGGCGCCACCGACGGCCTCTACTTCCGCGCCGCCGGGATTCCGACGATCGGCGTCGGCCCGCTGTTCTTCATCCCCGGCGTGGACTTCAACTACCACGGCAACAACGAGCGCCTGCCGCTCGCCGTCTTCGACGAGGGGTTGGACCACTACTACCTGCTGATCAAGGCGCTGGCCGGCAAGCGCTGAGCATCCCCTGTCATCCTTCGGCCGCGAACCGGACCGGAGATGACAAATAGATATATCTAGTCCCTTGCGATTTCGGGAGATCGCGATATATCTGACGCTAGACATATCGAAATAGGATCTGATCATGCATCGACATTTCGGCTGGGGTCATCACCCCCACCGCCACCGCCGCCCCTTCGGCCTTCATGGCGGCCATAGCCCCTGGCGGCGCCACGGCCGCTTCTTCGACCACGGTGACCTGCGGTTCGTGCTGCTCAAGCTGATCGCCCAGCATCCCCGCCACGGCTACGAGCTGATCAAAGCCGTCGAGGAGCAGGCGGGCGGCGCCTACAGCCCCAGTCCCGGCGTGGTCTACCCGACCCTGACCCTGCTGGAGGAGACCGGCTTGGTGACCTCGGAGGCGCAAGGCGGCAAGAAGCTCTACAGCATCACCCCCGACGGCGAGGCCCAGCTCGCCGCCAATGAGGGCCAGGTGGCCGGCATCTTCGAGCGGATGGCGCAGGCCGCCGCGATGAGCGCCATGTTCTCCCCCCAGATCCTGCGGGCCCGGGAGAACCTGAAGACGGCGCTCAAGCTCAAGCTCACCGGTTCGGCCCTCAACAAGGACCAGATCGCCACCATCTGCGACGCCCTGGACGCCGCCGCCGCCGCCGTGGAGCGCGCCTGATGAGCGCCCACGCCCGCCTTGGCCAAGCCTGGCAGTAATGTTGGCATGCAAGACCCCCGTCATCCCGGACAGCCCGCTTCGCGGCCTTGGGATGACGGAGGGAGTCGGACGCGACACCCCCACCGCTATCGGAGGCTCGAGACCTACAGCCCCAGCGCCGCCTTCACCGCCCGCCAGTCGATCAGCTTGAAGTTCTGCCGGGCCCGCGCCGTGGTCGCGGTCTCGCCCTCGCTGTCGATGTCGTCCTGGGCCACCACCAACCCCTCGCCATAGGGGCCGACCACCCCGCCGAGCCCCGCCACCCCGTCGGTGCCGGTCACCGGGTCCAGCCCGTTTCCCGCCACCGCCGAGAAGCGTCCCTTGTACTCCGGCTCGGGCCCGTCGACCCGCCAGACGGCGAAGGCGCTGTCGCCCTGGCTGGAGGCGATAAGCCAGGTCTTCTCGCCCTCGCGCAGCAGGGTCAGGCCCTCGACGTCGGGCTTCAGCATCGCCGAGGGCGCGGCGGCGATCAGCACCCCCCTGGCTTCGCCGTCGAGCGGAAAGCGCCAGATGCCCTTGCCCTCCTCGCCGACATACAGCAGCCCCCTGGCGTCATCGACGACGCAGCCTTCGGTCTGGGTGGAGAGGCCAAACCGCCGCTCCTCGGTCGCCTTGACGGCGCCGTCCGGCCCCGTCTCGATCCTTAGTTGGCGCACCTGTCCGTCCGTGCCGTTGACGATCACCAGGAAGGCCGCCCCGCGCCGGCCCAGGCAGAGGCCGTATGGCTCGGCCAGGTCCAGCGGCGCCACGCCCCAGGGCGTCACCTTCAGCGTGTCGGGGTCCATCAGATAGAGGGCCGCCCCCATCCGCCCGCGGTCGGACGCCGCCACCAGCACCCGCTCCCCTTGGGCCGTGGCGAAGCCGCCACGCAGGTCGACATTGTTGAGCCGCCCGTCGCGGATGAAGCCGGTGACCTTCCCGTCCAGGCCGTAGGTGTAGAGCCCCGCCTGCTTGTCGGTCCCGAAGATCACCACCCGCGAAGGGTCGCGCGGATCGGCCCAGATTTCCGGGTCGTCGGCCGCGTCGGCGCGCTCGGTGGCCACCGACTGGGTCTCGACCGAGGCCAGGACGGGTGTTCCGACGCCCACTGTCAGCTTCCCCGAGTCGGAGACTGCTTCCGGGTAAAGTATCGTGCAAGCAGAGCAAAGAGCAGACGCAACCGCGACCGACACAAATCTGTA
Source organism: Caulobacter sp. (assembly GCA_035627755.1). GTDB lineage: Bacteria > Pseudomonadota > Alphaproteobacteria > Caulobacterales > Caulobacteraceae > Caulobacter. The sequence continues at coordinate 4,073 of DASPLD010000056.1, forward strand.
ATAAAAATGTCGATCAAACATCACTGGTATCCCTTTGCTGTCGAACCTAGAGGCGGCGGCGTGCAGATCACGAGCGCGACCTCCCGTCAATCGCGCCGTCGCATGAGGGGATCGATATGACCAAGACCAAACTCCTGGCGCTCGCCGCGTTCGCGCCGCTCGCCTTCGCCTCCCAGGCCTTCGCCCAGGAAGAGGCGATCGCCACCGCCGCCGCCGAGCCGACCACCGTCGAGGCGCTGGTCATTAACCCCGAACTGACATTCCGCAACCGCACCGAGGAGACCGCGCCGATCCTCTCCTACGACCAGGAGTACTTCCAGCGTTTCGAGCCGGTCTCGGCCGGCGACGCCATGAAGCGCGTGCCCAGCGTCACCTTCCTGTCCGACGTGCTGGAAAGCGACGGCGCCCGGCTGCGCGGCCTGGATCCGGCCTATACCCAGATCCTGATCAACGGCGAGCAGGTGCCCGGCGCCAACGCCGACCGCAGCTTCTTCGTCGACCGGATCCCCGCCGAACTGATCGAGCGAATCGAGATCGTCCGCAGCCCCTCGGCCAACCGCAGCGGCGACGCGGTGGCCGGCGCCCTGAACATCGTGCTGCGCGACGCCCACAGCCTCGACGGCGGCTACGTCCGCGGCGGCGCGGCCTACTACGATGATGGCGAGTGGGCCGGCAGCTTCGGCGCGGTCTGGGGCGGCCAGGTCGGCCCCGGCCGCCTCCTGGTCGGCCTCGGCGTCCAGGAGCGCCGCAGCCCGAAGGAGAAGCTCTCCAAGCGGTTCGACGAGCCGGGCGGCGCGCTGGACAACATCGAGGTCCAGACGGACGTCCGCGACGGGACCGACTACAGCTTCAACGCCTCCTACCAGGTGGACCTGCCGGGCACCGAGCTGTCGTTCGACGGCTTCTTCGTGCGCACCGACCGCCTTCAGGACGAGGACAGCATCGAGTACGCCTCCGGCCTGCGCAACGACGCCAACCTGGAGACCTACAACGACAACGACCTCGACATACTGACCGACAACTACGCCCTGCGCGCCCGCTACGAGGGCGACATGTTCGGCGGCAAGACCAAGCTGAAGGTCGGCTACGCGGCCATCCTCGACGACCAGTTCGAGTTCGAGGACGAGTACGAGTACCAGCGCGACGCCATCCCCTTCCCGGACGACGACCGCTTCACCCGTGACGAGATCGACACCGACCTGGAAGATCGGGAGTGGACGGCCGACCTCAGCCACCGGCAGGACTTCGGCCTGGTCGCGATGGAGTTCGGCGTTCAGTACAAGAGCAAGTCCCGGGACCTTCGGATCGTCGAGACCCGCGCCCGGACCAACATCCCCAATCTCCCGGCGCCCCGCCCGACCCTGCCGCCCCCGGCCAGCCTGGTGAGCGACGCCCAGGTCGAGATCGAGGAAGTCCGCCTTGATCCCTACCTGATGTACAGCGGCCGCACCGATTTCATGCGCTGGGAAGCCGGCCTGCGCTTCGAGGTCACCGAGACCACGATCACCGACGACACGGTCATCGTCGGCGACCCGCCCATCCCCGCCGACGAGCGGGTCAACGAGTCTGGCGACGGCGTCCTGCTGCCGAGCGTCAACCTGCGCTTCAACGTCGGCGACGGCGGCCGGATCAACCTCTCGGCGGCCCGCACCGTCCGCCGACCGAACTTCGACCAGATCCAGCCGGTGACCCTGATCGAGGAGTTGGGCGACGACGATTTCCGCGGCAACCCGGACCTGGCGCCGGAGACCGCCTGGGGCTTCGATGTCGGCTACGAGCACCGTATCGGCCGCCAGGGGGTGGTCGGCCTGAACGTCTTCTACCGCGACGTCAGCGACCTGATCGAAACGGTCAACACCGGAGAAGAGGGCAGTGGCGGCGCCGGGACCTCCGTCTATTCGATCGACAATGTCGGCGACGGCAAGGTCTGGGGCGTCGAGTTCGACCTCTCCACCCCGCTGAGCTTCATGGGCCTCGACAACACCGGGGTGTTCCTGAACTACAGCTGGCTGGACAGCGAGATCACCGACTTCGCCGGCGAGCGTAAGTTCAACAGCCAGTCGGACTACGTGTTCAACGTCGGCGTCATCCAGGACCTGCCAAGCTGGAACGCCGCCTTCGGCGTCACCTACCGCAAGCAGGGCGACGCCTTCAGCCGCGTGGAGCTGGAAGAGGTCCAGACCTCCTACGGCGGCGACCTGGAGTTCTTCGTCGAGAAGCGGTTCGGCAAGAACCTGGTCGTCCGACTCACCGGCCAGAACCTGCTGGACAGCTCCAAGGCCGAGGTCTTCGACAAGTTCGGCAGCCTCGCCGACCAAGCCAGCCGCGATTACGACGAATACGAGATCGAGACCGAGCGCGCTGGCCCGGTGTTCCAGCTGGTCGCCCGCTGGGCCTTCTAGGCGAGGCGAAACCGAGCGTGAGCGTGAGCGTACCCCTCGCCCGGGCGACCGGGCGGGGGATTTTGCTCGGGAGTCAGTCCATCAGCCGGCGGCTCAGGTAGCTGTACTCCAGGGCCAAGCGCATCGCCGTCTCGTTGAGGTTGGCGCTGGCCGCGTGGCCGCCGTCGATGTTCTCGTAGTAGAGCACCTGGTAGCCGAGCGACTGCAGCTTTGCGGCGGCCTTGCGGGCGTGGCCGGGGTGGACCCGGTCGTCCTTGGTCGAGGTCTCGATGTAGACCTCGGGGTACTTCTGGCCGGGTTTGAGGTTCTGGTAGGGGCTGTACTTGCCGATGTAGGCCCACTCCTCGGGCTTGGTCCCGTCGCCGTACTCGCCGGCCCAACTGGCGCCGGCCCCGCCCATCACCGTGTAGCGCTGCATGTCGAACAGCGGCACCTGGATGACCACGGCGTTGTAGAGCTCCGGCCGCTGGGTCAGGGCCACGCCCATCAACAGGCCGCCGTTCGAGCCGCCCATGATGCCGAGCCGCCGGGGGCTGGTGATCTTGCGGCCGATCAGGTCCTCGCTGACGGCGAAGAAGTCGTCGAACACCCGCTGGCGGTTCTCCTTCAGCCCCGCCTGGTGCCAGGCCGGCCCGAACTCGCCGCCGCCGCGGATGTTGGCCAGCACATAGACCCCGCCGCGCTCCAGCCACAGCTTGCCGATGGTGGCCGAATAGCCGGGCTTCATCGAGGCCTGGAAGCCGCCGTAGGCGTACAGCAGGGTGGGGTTGGACCCGTCCAGCTTGATGTCCTTCCGGCGCACGACGAAGTAGGGGACCTTGGTCCCGTCCTTGCTGGTCGCCTCGAACTGCTCGACCACCATGCCGGCGGAATCGAACTTGGCCGGGGCGGCCTTCAGCTGCTCGGGCCTGGCGCCGGCCCCGTCGGCCAGCCACAGGGTGTTGGGCTGCAGGAAGCCGGCGACGGTGGCCATCACCCGGTCGTCCCGGGTCGCCGCCGAGCCGACGCCGATGGTCGAGTTGGCCGGCAGGTCGAGCTTGGTCCGCGTCCAGCCGTCCTTGCCCGGGCGGTAGGCGTAGACCGCGCCGGTGACGTTGTGGGTCATGCCGACGATCAGGGTGTTGCGGGTGGCGGTGACCTGCTCGATCGACTCCCGGCTGGTGGGCCGCAGGATCAGGGTCGCCCTGGCCTTGGCCGGATCGGCGACCAGGGCGTCGAGGTCGAAGGCCGCCAGGTCGCCCTGGCGGAGGTTCTGGGCGGGCCAGTCCTCTTCCAGGGTGAAGGCCAGCTGGCCCTGGACCAGGTCCTGGATCGAGGCCTTCAGCGGGAAGGGCAGGCGAACCGCCTTTCCGTCCTTCAGCACATAGGTCTCGGCCTCGAAGAAGCTGGTCGCCCGGCTGATGAACACCGCCCGCAGCTTCCCGTCCGGGTCGCGCAGGGTGTAGCCGGAAACGGTGATGTCATCCTCGGCCCCGCGGAAGATCTCCTGGGCGGCCTCCAGCGGCTGGCCCCGCCTCACGATCTTCAGCACGAAGGGGTAGCTCGATTTGGTCATCGTGCCGGGGCCCCAGTCGCGGGCCACCAGCAGGGTGTCCTTGTCCAGCCAGGCGATGTTCTGCTTGCCCTCGGGCAGGTTGAACCCGCCCTCGACGAAGCGCTTCTCGACCGCGTCGAACTCCCGCACCGTCACCGCGTCCTTGCCGCCGTCCGACAGGTCGACCAGGCAGTAGCGGTCCTCCGGCGGCAGGCAGCTGGCCCCCTTGAATACCCAGTTGGCGTTCTCGGCCTTGGCCAGGGCGTCGACGTCCAGGATGGTCTCCCAGGCCGGCGTCGCGGTGCGGTAGCTGTCGAGCGTGGTCCGCCGCCAGAGGCCGCGCACGTGGGTCCGGTCCTGCCAGAAGTTGCGCAGCTCGGTGTCATTGACGCCGGCGAATCCGACCGACGGGATACGGTCCTGGGCGGTGACGATCTTCAGCGCCTCGTCGAACAGCCCCTGGTAGCGCGGATCGCCCTGCAGGACCGGCAGCGAACGGGCGTTCTCGGCCCGGGCCCAGCCCAGCGCCTTCTCGCCCTCGACGTCCTCCAGCCACAGGTAGGGATCGGCCTGGCTGGCCGATGGACCGCCGGGGGCCTGCTGGGCGAAGGCGGAAGAGGCGGACAGGGTCAAGGCGGCCACCGCTGCGGAAACGAGGAGGGTTTTCAAAGGGTTCAATCCATCAACTGACGAGACAGGTAGACGTAGTGCAAGGCCCAGCGCCGAGCGTTGGCCCTCGGATCGGCCCCGTTGGCGTGACCCCCGTCGAGGTTCTCATAGTAGATATAGGGCGCGTTCAGCGCTTCCAGCCGTGCGGCGAATTTGCGCGCATGTCCCGGATGCACCCGGTCGTCCTTGGTCGAGGTGGTGATGTAGGCCAACGGGTACTTCACCCCCGGCTTCAGCGCCTGATAAGGGCTGTAGGCCGCGATCCACGCCGCCTCCTCTGCCTTCTCCGGATCGCCGTACTCGCCGATCCAGGAGGCCCCGGCGGGCAGCTTGTGATAGCGCAGCATGTCGAGCAGCGGGCTTTCCACCACCACCGCGTTCCACAGGTCCGGCCGCTGGGTCATGGCCACGCCCATCAACAGGCCGCCGTTCGAGCGGCCATAGGCGCCCAGGCGCCGCGGGCTGGTGACCCCGTCCTTGATCAGCGCCTCGGCCACCGCGAAGTAGTCGTCGAAGGCCTTCTGGCGGTCGGCCTTCAGCGCCGCCGCGTGCCAGGCGGGGCCGAACTCGCCGCCGCCCCGGATGTTGGCCACCACATAGACCCCGCCGCGCTCGAGCCACAGCTTGCCCACCACAGGATCGTAGACCGGCAGCTTCGAGAGCTGGAAACCGCCGTAGGCGTGCAGCAGGGCCGGGTTGGAACCGTCCAGCTTGAGGTCCTTCCGGCGGACGATGAAGTAGGGGATCCTGGTCCCGTCCTTGCTCACCGCCTCCTTCTGCTCGACCGTCAGGTCGGCGGCGGCGAACCGCTCGGGCAGCATCTTCACCGGCCGGCCCATGGGCGCCGCGCCCAGGCCGAGCTTCAGCCGGGTCGGGGTGATGAAGGTCTCTTCGGTGTAGAAGACGTCGTCCCCCTTGTCGGCGGTCGAGACCAGGGTCACCGCGGCGTTGTCGAGCCCGAGGTAGCGCTGCATCAGCCAGCTGCCCTGGCTCTGGTTGAAGCTGACCAGGGCGCCGCGCACATTGTTGTTGAGCACCGCCAGCACCCGGGTGTCGGTCACCGCGATCTGGTCGCGGTCGAGCGCCTGGCGCTCCTTCGGAAGATAGACGAGCTGGATCGGCGACTTGATCGCCGGCGCGGTGGGCAGCCGCGGGGCGAACTGGCTCTTCAGCATCTCGGTCGCATCGACCGCCAGCAGAGAGCCGGAGGTGAACGATACCCCCTTCCAGGTCCAGTCCTGCTGGATGGAGACGATCAGCCGGCCGTTCAGCAGCCCGTGCACGTTCGAGCGCTTGGGCAGCATCAGCCGCTGGGTGCGCAGCTGATCGTCGACCACGAACCAGGCGTTGCTGAAGAAGTCGAGGCCAAGGCCGACCAGCACCAGCCGGTTTCCCTTGGCGTCGCGCAGCACCTCCGGCGAGGCGCTGACATGGGCCGTCTCGCCCTCGAACACGGTCTGCGCCTGCGAGAGCGGCTGGCCGCGCCTGAGCACCTTGACGATCCGCCCATAGCCCGACTCGGTCAGGCTGCCCGGGCCCCAGTCGCGGGTCAGGATCAGGGTGTCGGGGTCCAGCCACTCGACGCTCTGCTTGCCCTCGGGCAGGCGGAAACCGCCGGCCACGAACGACTTGGTCCGCAGGTCGAACTCGCGGATCTCGACCGCGTCCTTGCCCCCGTTCGACAGCCGCACCAGGCAGCGGTCATAGGCCGGCGAGCGGCAGGTCGAGCCCTTCCACACCCAGTTGGCCTTCTCGGCCGCGGCCAGGGCGTCGATGTCGAGCACCGTCTCCCACCGCGGCTCGGCCGAGCGGAAGCTGTCCAGGGTGGTGCGCCGCCAGAGGCCGCGCACGTGGCTGCCGTCCTGCCAGAAATTGTAGACCGCCGCGCCGACGAACTCCGGGGTCGGGATCCGGTCCTGCGCCGACAGCACGGCCAGGGCCT
>DASPLD010000057.1:0-45636 GCA_035627755.1 Caulobacter sp.
CCCTACGGGGTGCGGGAGGTGCCGCGGGAGATCGAGGAGAACTACACCACCGGCCGCTACTTCCCCGGCAGCCCGCAGCTGGGCGTGGCGGGCGGCTACATGGTCAACACCGGCAAGCTGGACCAGCGGGGCCTCTACGAACTGCCGGCCCTGACCCTGCACGAGGCGGTTCCGGGCCATCACCTGCAGATCGCGCTCAGCCAGGAGCTGCCGGAGGTCCCGGCCTTCCGCCGCGACGCCGACATGACCGCCTTCGTCGAGGGCTGGGGCCTGTACGCGGAGCGGCTGGGCGTCGAGATGGGCATCTACCGGGATCCCTACGAGCAGTTCGGGCGGCTGTCGTACGAGATGTGGCGGGCCTGCCGGCTGGTGGCCGACACGGGGATCCACTACCTCGGCTGGAGCCTGGAGCAGGCTAGGACCTGCTTCGCGGAGAACAGCGCCCTGTCGGCCCACAACATCGAGATGGAACTGGCCCGCTACGTCAGCTGGCCGGGGCAGGCGCTGGCCTACAAGATCGGCGAGCGAACCTTCGTGCGGGTGCGGGCCAAGGCCGAGGCGGCGCTGGGCGAGAAGTTCGACATCCGCCGGTTCCACGACGCGGTGCTGCTGGCCGGGCCGTTGCCGATGGACCTGCTGGAGGCGCGGGTCGACCGGTGGATCGCGATGGAGAAGGCGCGGAGCTAGACCCCCGCCCCGGTCCAGTCGCCGTAGCCGGCGCCGTCGGGCTTGCGGCCGGTCAGCTTGGCGTTGAGGCGGTAGATGGTCCGGCTGCCGGTGGTCTTGAACAGGGCCGGAACCAGGCCGTGGATCAGGCAGGCGAGGCCGGCGCCCAGCAGGGTGAGGCCGAAGCTCCAGCTGTGTCCCAGGTGTTCCGTATAGGACTCACCGATGGAGCGCGGGTGAGCGGTGAAGGGGTTTTCCATCGTGGCCCTCGATGTGATGTCCCTGATTGGCAGGGCCGCGCGGCCGGATCAAGGCGCGACGTCAGCCGAGCGAGCGCGAGCGGTCGATTGCCGCCGCGACGGCGGTTTTGAGCAACGGTTCGAGCCCGTCCCGGCCCATGAGCACCCGCAACGCCGCCTCCGTCGTGCCTCCGGGGGAGGTGACCTGACGGCGCAACTCGGCCGCCGGGGTGTCGCCCGAGGCCATCAGGGCGGCGGCGCCGGCGATCGTGGAGCGGGCGAGGTGCGCCGCGGCCACGGGGCTCAGGCCGGCGTCCAGGCCAGCCGATTCGAGCGCCTCGGCGAAGGCGTACAGGTAGGCGGGGCCGGAGCCGGACACGGCGGTCGCCGCATGCATCTGGTCTTCCGACTGCAGTTCGACAACCCGGCCGAGGGGATCGAACAGGGCGTGCGCCCGGGCGCGGGCCTGGGGGTCGGCGGCGCAGAGGCTGATCGTGCCCTGGTTGATGGCGACCGCCGTGGTCGGCATGGCGCGGGCCATGCGCAGCGGCCCGAAGACTTCGGTGAGGGCGTCGGAGGTGACGCCGGCGGCGATGGAGACGACCACCGCATCGGGAGAGAGGTGGGGGGCGACCTCACGCGCCGCCTCGCGCCAGACCTGGGGTTTGACCGCGAGGAGGACGGTGCGGCAGGCGGAAAGATCGCCATCCGGCGGGTTCAAGCGGACGCCACTGAGGTCGGCGTCCGGGCTGGGGCTCGGATCGCGGACGTAGAGTTCAGAAGGGGCGAAGGTTCCGGCCCGCCGCCACCCGCCGACCATCGCCCCGCCCATGCGTCCGACGCCGAGGATGAGGAGAGGGGTCATGGGGGGCTCCACGGATGGGGAAGTGCGCAGCATAGACATCCCTCCCCGAATGGGGAGGGCGGACGCGCGGTACGCGCGTCGGGTGGGGCAGTGGATTTGATAGGGGCAGGGCGCGCCAGGTTCAGCGGCACTTGGCCGTCCGCGCCGGTTGCCGACTTCCCCACCCGGCGCGCAACGCGCGCCTGCCCTCCCCATTCGGGGAGGGAGGAAACGCGCCGCTACGCCCTGCCCACCGTCTCGAACATGCAGGCGGCCATCGCCTCTTCCGGGGTCTTGGCGCCGGCCAGGAGGAAGTCGAAGGCCGGGTAGAAGCGGTCGGCGGCTTCCATGGCCACGTCGATCATCGCCGCGGTCTGGGCCGGGGTCGGGCGTTCGCCGCCGAACAGGCCCATGGCGTGGCGGAAGACCACCTCGCCATCGTCGGCCCAGATCTCGAAGTGGCCCTGCCAGATGCGCTGGTTGACCAGGTTGGCCAGCTCGCAGGCCTTGACCCGCACGGCCTTGCCGGCCTTCAGGTCGATGCTCAGGCAGAGCTGCAGGCACTCGGCCTCCGGCCGCCAGGCGAACCACAGCTCGTAGTCCTTCCAGTCACCGGCCAGGGAGAAGGCCAGGTCGCCGTCCTCGGTGCGGTCGAAGGCGAGGTTCTCCGCCGACAGGACGTGTTCGACCACCTCCAGGGGATCGAGCGCCAGCAGGGCTTCGTCGTCTTCAGGCGGTGAAATGTCCATCGGTCTTACTGTCCTCTGGAAGGCAGGCGGACCTTCGCGGCGGCGGCCCCGAATCGCCTGCACTTCCTGACCCTAGTCTGGTTCGGTCGGTGCGTCACAACCCCTTCTTTCGCAGGGGGAAAGCCACTCGCCCCAATCAGTCTGTGGGCGGTGTTTCTGTCGCACCCTTCAGGGCGGCGACCTCGGCGCGGAGGGCGGCGATCTCGGCCTTGAGGGCCTCGAACTCGTCGCGGCGGATCAGGTCGAGCTCGGCGGCGAACTTGTCGCCCTGGGCGCGGAAGGCGGCCTTGGCCTCCTCGCCGGCGGCCTGGGCGAGGCCGGCCGCCGCGGTGGTCAGCTTGGCGATCTCGTCCAGGAAAGGGTTCTGGGTATGCATGGCCTGACTCATATGGGAAACGGTTGGTGAATGCGAAGGGGATTAGGTACGACATCCCCAGAATCCTTCAGCCACGAGGTTAACGCGGTGCCCTTTCCAGACATCTCGCCCTACGTCGGCGGCTGGACCGTCGAACTGTTCGGCATGACCCTCGGGATCCGCTGGTACGCCCTGGCCTATGTGGCCGGCATCCTGCTGGGCTGGCGCTATGCGGTGGGTCTGGTGCGGAATTCCAGGCTGTGGGGCGGCCAGACGCCGACGGCGAACCAGGCGCAGATCGACGACCTGATCCTGTGGGTCACCCTCGGGGTGATCCTCGGCGGGCGGCTCGGCTATGTGCTGTTCTACCAGCCGGAGATCATCTGGAAGGAGCCCGCGCAGATCGTGAAGATCTGGGAAGGTGGCATGAGCTTCCACGGCGGGCTGCTGGGGGTGCTGGTCGCCATGGTGTTCTTCGCCAGGGCCAATCGGATCGACCTGATCAAGCTGGCCGACCTGGCCGCGCCGGCCGTGCCGTTCGGCCTGTTCTTCGGGCGGATCGCCAACTTCATCAACGGCGAGCTCTGGGGCCGGCCGACCGAACTGCCCTGGGGGGTTGTGTTCCCGGGCTCTGGCGACGGCTACGCTCGCCATCCCAGCCAGCTGTACGAGGCCCTGCTGGAGGGACTGGTGCTGTTCATCCTGCTGCGCTGGGCGACCCACAGCCGGCTGTGGCTGCAGCGGCGCGGGGTCGTGGTCGGGCTGTTCCTGACCGGCTACGGCCTGTTCCGCCTGCTGCTCGAGAATGTCCGTGAGCCCGACAGCTTCCTGCAGGACTTCACCAACGCCACCGGCGGGATCACCATGGGCATGCTGCTGTCGATCCCGATGCTGCTCGGCGGCGCGTGGCTGCTGTGGCGGGGGCTGAAGGAGCCGGTGACCATCGTGCGCGATGCGGCCCCCGCCCCGAAGGCCTCGAAGGACGCCAAAGCCTCGTCATGAGCCTGAAGGACCGGCTGAAGGCCGAGATCGCCCAGGGCGGGCCGATCCCGGTCGCCGACTACATGGTCCGCTGCCTGTACGATGCGCGGGACGGCTATTACGCCACCCGGCCGGCGATCGGGGCGGGCGGGGACTTCGTCACCGCCCCGATGGTCAGCCAGATGTTCGGCGAGCTGGTCGGGCTGTGGTGCGTCGAGACCTGGACGCGGCTGGGCAGGCCAGCGCGGTTCCGGCTGGTCGAGCTGGGGCCGGGCGACGGTACGCTGATGAGCGACCTGCTGCGGGCCGTGAAGCTGGCGCCGGCGTTCACGGCCGCGGCCGACCTCTGGCTGGTGGAGACGTCGGGGCCGCTGAAGGCGGTGCAGGCGGAGAAGCTGCCGGGCGCGCAGTGGGCGGACAGCCTGGACGGCGTTCCGGAGGGAGCGCCGCTGATCCTGGTGGCCAACGAACTGTTCGACTGCCTGCCGATCCGCCAGTTCGTGATGACGCCGGGCGGCTGGGTGGAGCGGCTGGTCGGCCTGACCCCAGAGGGGGAGCTGACCTTCGGCCTGGCGCCGTCGGAGCACGGCTCCGTACCGGAGCCGGGGGCGATGGTGCTGGAGGTCTCCCCGGCCAAGGAGGCTCTGGCGGCGAGTATCGGCGAGCGGGTGGCCCGCGACGGCGGGGCGGCGCTGGTCGTCGACTATGGACGGGGCGAGCCGGAGTTCGGCGACACCCTGCAGGCGCTCAAGGGGCATGAGAAGGTCGGGCCGCTCGATGCGCCCGGAGAGAGCGACCTGACGGCGCATGTAGATTTCCCCGGGTTGCTGGGCGCCGCGCGGGAGGCCGGGGCTGAGACGGCGGGGCCGGTCCCGCAAGGGCTGTTCCTCGGGCGGCTCGGGATCCAGCACCGGGCCGAAGCGCTGATCGCGGCGCGGCCGGACCGGTCGATGGTGGTCGGCCGCCAGCTGGCGCGGCTGGTGGCGCCCGACCAGATGGGCGAGCTGTTCAAGGCGGCGTGCATCTGCCAGCCGGGGTTTGAGCCGCCGGGGTTCGAGTAGCGACGGGGAGCCTGGGGACACGTTGGAATCCAACCTGTCCCCAACAAGATCCAACTGATCCAACCAGCCCCGTGCAGGGATTGACCATCGTTCTTTGATCCTTTAATAACTGACCAGTCAGTTATTAAATCGAGCGCCTCCATGCTCCAGCCCGGTCCCCCCAAGTTCCAGCGCCGCAAGGACGACCGTCCCGGCGAGATCGTCGCGGCCGCGCTGGCGGTGTTTTCCGAAAAAGGCTTCGCCGGCGCGAAGCTGGACGAGATCGCCCGCCGAGCCGGGGTCTCGAAGGGGGCGCTCTACCTCTATTTCGAGACCAAGGAAGAGCTGTTCCACGCGGTGGTGAAGAGCGCCATCGCCCCGAACATCGCCATGGTGCGCCAGCGGCTGGAGAGCTTTCCGGGGCCGTTCGGCGGACTGCTCGAGCTGTTCCTGCCGACCATCGCCGGGGTGATGGCGACCTCGGCGGTGGCGCCGATCGGCAAGATGGTCATCGGCGAGGGGCGCAACTTCCCCGAACTGGCGCGCTACTGGCACGACGAGCTGGTCGCCCCGATGATCGGGCTGGTTTCGGGGATGATCGCCGCCGCCCAGGCGCGCGGCGAGGTCCGGGCGGGCGATCCCCGGCTGTATGCGGCCCAGATCATGGCCCCCTTCCTGATGGCGGTGCTGTGGCGCGAGACCTTCGTGCCGGTCGGGGCCGAACCCTTCGACATCAACCAGCTGGCGGCGCAGCACCTCGGGGTGCTGAAGGCCGGGATGCTGACCGGAGCCTCGTCATGAAGCGCCCTCCCCTCAAGACGATCGTCGCGGTCGCGGTGCTGGCCAGCATCGGGCTGGCGACCTGGCTGTTCTGGCCGCGCGGCGGCGCGGCGGGGCTGACCGGCTACGTCGAGGGCGAAACCCTGTATTTCGCGGCGCCGGCCTCCGGGGCCGTGACGGCGCTGAATGTCGAGCGCGGCCAGCGGGTGGCGGCCGGGACGGTGCTGTTCGCCGTGGACGCCGGGACGGCGCAGGCGCAGGGCGAGCAGGCGCGGGCGGCGGCCCAGGCGGCGGGGGAGCGGGCGCAGGACGCGCTGAAGGGCCAGCGGCCGCAGGAGCTGGCGGTGTTCCAGGCCCAGCGGGCCAGCGCCAAGGCCCAGCTCGACCAGGCCGAGGCGGAGTTCCGGCGGGTGCAGACCCTGGCCGCGAAGGGGATCTATGCGCCCGCCCGGCTGGACCAGGCGCGGGCCAGCGTCGGAGTGGCGCGGGCCCAGTACCAGGAGACCCTGCGGCGGCTGGACGTCGCCGAGCTGGGCGCCCGGGAGGACCAGGCGCAGGCGGCGGCGGCGGAAGCCGAGCGGGCGCGGGCGGGGGTGACGGAAGCCGATGTGCGGACCCGGCAGCTGTCGCCGGCGGCGCCGGTGGCCGGACGGGTGGAGGACGTCTTCTACCGGCCCGGGGAGTGGGCGGTGGCCAACACGCCGGTGGTGGCCCTGCTGCCCGACGACCGGGTGAAGCTGCGGTTCTTCGTGCCGCAGAGCGAGGTGACCCGGTATCGGCCCGGCGGGCGGGTGCGGTTTTCCTGCGACGGCTGCCGCGGCGGCGAGGCGCGGATCGCCTACGTCAGCCCACGGCCGGAGTTCACCCCGCCGGTGATCTACAGCCGCGGCAACCGCGAGCGGCTGGTGTTCCTGGTCGAGGCCACGCCGGAGCGGCCGGGCGAGCTGGCGCCCGGACAGCCGGTGGAGATCGCGCGGTTGGGGGATGCAGAGTGACCGCCCCCGCCATCGACGTGCGCGGTCTCAACAAGTCGTTCGGGGACAAGCATGTGGTGCGGGACGTCGGGATCACCGTGCAGGCGGGGCGGGTGACCGGGTTCCTGGGGCCGAACGGGTCGGGGAAGACGACCACCATGCGGATGCTCTGCGGCCTGCTCACCCCAGACAGCGGCGAGGGGTTGGTGCTGGGGATGGACTTTCGCAAGGAGGCGCGGGCGATCAAGCGGCGCACCGGCTACATGACCCAGAAGTTCTCGCTCTACGAGGACCTGACCATCGCCGAGAACCTGGAATTCACGGCCCGGGTCTACGGCATGGAAGACCGTCGCCGAAGGATCGACGCCGCGCTGGAGAAGCTGGGCCTCCAGGCGCGACGGGGCCAGGTGGCCGGGGCCCTGTCTGGCGGCTGGAAGCAGCGGCTGGCGCTGGCGGCGGCGACCCTGCACGAACCCGACCTGCTGCTGCTCGACGAGCCCACCGCGGGGGTCGACCCCAAGGCGCGGCGGGAGTTCTGGGATGAGATCCACGGCCTGGCCGGGGCCGGGCTGACCGTCATGGTCTCCACCCACTACATGGACGAGGCCGAGCGCTGCCACGACATCGCCTATATCGCCTACGGGCGGCTGATGGCGCGGGGGACCATCCCGCAGCTGATCGAGCAGTCGCGGCTGATCACCTTCCGCGCCGAGGGCGAGGGCGCCGACCGGCTGGCGGGTGAGCTCGCGGGGCGGCCGGGGGTTGAGATGGCGGCGCCCTTCGGATCGGCGCTGCACGTCAGCGGGACGGACCAGGGGGCCCTTGAAGCGGCGATCGCGCCGTATCGCGGCCGGTTCGCCTGGAGCGAGGTGCGGCCGACCATCGAGGACGTCTTCATCCACCTGATGAGCCGGGCCGAGGACAACTTCTCATGAACGGCCAGCGCATCCTGGCGGTGCTGATCAAGGAGTTCATCCAGCTCACGCGGGACCGGCTGACCTATGCGATGATCCTGGCGGTCCCGATCATGCAGCTCCTGCTGTTCGGCTATGCGATCAACAACGACCCCAAGGACCTGCCGGCCATCGTGCTGGACCAGGACCGCAGCGCCTTCAGCCGATCGGTGCTCGTGGCCTTGGACAACACCGGCTACTTCCGCTTCGTCGCCGAAGCCCGTTCGCCGGCCGAGCTCGACGCGGCCATCGAGGAGGGCCGGGCCCAGTTCGCCATCACCATCCCCCAGGACTTCGGCCGGCGGGTGGTGCGGGGCGATCGCGCGCAGATCCTGATCGAGGCCGACGCCTCGGACCCGACCACCGTCGGGGGGGCGGTTGCGGCGGTGTCGGGCCTGACCGGCCAGGCGCTGAGCCATGATCTCAAGGGGCCGCTGGCGGCGCGGGCGGCGGCGCAGCCGTTCGAGGTGGTGGTCCACCGGCGGTACAATCCCGAGAACATCACGGCGCTGAACATCGTGCCCGGACTGCTCGGCATCGTGCTGTCGATGACCCTGGTGATGATGACCGCCCTGGCCCTGACCCGCGAGCGGGAGCGGGGAACGATGGAGACCCTGCTGTCGACGCCGGTCGAACCGCTGGAGGTGATGGTCGGCAAGCTGGCGCCCTATGTGGGGATCGGGCTGATCCAGACGACGATCATCCTGGTGCTGGCGCGGCTGCTGTTCGGGGTGCCGTTCGTCGGCGGCTGGGGGGCGCTGACCCTGGGAGTGGTGCTGTTCATCGTCGGATCCCTGAGCCTGGGGTTCCTGTTCTCGACCCTGGCCAGGAGCCAGCTGCAGGCGATGCAGATGAGCGTCTTCTACCTGCTGCCGTCCCTGCTGCTGTCGGGCTTCATGTTCCCGTTCCGAGGGATGCCGGGCTGGGCCCAGGCGATCGGCGAGGCGATCCCGGTGACCCACTTCCTGCGGATCGTGCGGGGGGCCCTGCTCAAGGGGGTGGGGGTCGAGCATGCCTGGGGCAGCCTGCTGGCGCTGGTGCTGTTCGTCGTCGTGGTGACGGGGCTGGCGATGAGCCGGTATCGGACCACCTTGGATTAGCGCTATCCATCGGCCATGACCCTCACTCCCCTGCACTCCCCGCTCCTGGCCGCCCAGCCGGGCGTCAAGCACGCCTTCTTCACCCGCCAGGGCGGGGTCTCCGCCGGGGTGCATGAGAGCCTCAACCTCGGGCGGGGATCGCAGGACGATCCGGCCAAGGTCGAGGAGAACCGGCGGCGGGCGGCGGACTGGTTCGGGGTGATGCCGGACGCCCTGAACTGCTGCTACCAGATCCATTCGAGCCGGGCGTTGGTGGCCGAGGCGCCCTGGGGCCGCTACCGGCCGGAAGGGGACGCGGTCGTCACCGACCAGCGCAGCCTGGTCTGCGGGGTGCTGCACGCCGACTGCGCCCCGGTGCTGATCGTCGATCCCGAGGCGCGGGTGGTCGGCGCCGCCCATGCCGGCTGGAAGGGAGCGCTGGGCGGAGTGGTGGCCGAGACGGTGGCGGCGATGGTCCGGCTGGGCGCGAACCCGGAGCGGATGGCAGCCGCGGTCGGGCCCTGCATCGGGCCGGACTCCTACGAGGTGGGCGAGGAGTTCCAGGCGCAGTTCGTCGAGGCCGACCCCGACCACGCGCGATGGTTCAGCCCCGGCGCGCCGGGCCGGCGGATGTTCGACCTGCCCCGGTTCGTGCTGGAGCGGCTGGCCGCGGCGGGCGTGGCGAAGGCCGAATGGACCGGCCATGACACCTGTGCGGACGCCGGCCTGTTCTATTCCAACCGCCGGGCCTTCAAGCGGGGCGAGCCGGACTATGGCCGGCTGCTCAGCGCGGTGATGCTAGTCTGAGCCCCCGCCCGGCGGCTTGATCGAGCTTTCGAAGCCGTCCGGATCGGACAGCAGACCCTTAAACTCGTCGACGCACATCATCCACTTCTCGTAGTCGGCCAGGACGCCGGCGCGGGTGTCGGTGGCCTTGGGACGGAAGCCCATCTTGAGGAAGGGATCCCCGTCGGCGCCCACGAAGGCGGGGCAGAAGTAGGTGACGTCGTTCCACAGGTTGATGATCTTCATGGGCGGGGCGTCCATATCCCAGGAGGCCATGTAGTAGGCCGCCTCGCAGGCGCCGTCCTTGCAGTCACGGAATTCGACCGAGAAGCTGAAATCGTCCTGCTTGCCCTCGAAGAACAGCTTGCCGTCGCTGTCGGTCTTCACCTCGCCGGTCGCCCCGGCGCCCTTGATCGCGGCCGCCAGGTCGGCGGGCTTGCGCGCGTCGAACGGCGCGGCCGAGGCCGCCCCCGCCATCATCAGGATCGCGGCGCCCGCGACCCCGGCCATCCACTTCGCCATTTCCGTGCATCCCCTTTCGCCGTCGCCCATGCTTGGCTTAGATGGCGGCCATGATGCAAGCCCGACGTCTTTGCTGGATCGGCCTCGGGGCCGCGGTGTTGGCCGGATCGGTCGGCGCCCAGGAGCGCGGTCCGCCCGAGCGGCAGACCCTGGTCGACCTGGCCTATGCGATCGGCGAGAGCCATGCCCTGCGCCAGGTCTGCCAGGGGGACGGCGACCAGTTCTGGCGCGACCGGATGGTGCAGCTGACCGAGACAGAGGCCGCCGACGCCGGCTTCGAGACCCGGCTGAACCAGGCCTTCAACAGCGGCTTCGCCGCGCGCCAGGCTCAATTCCCAAGCTGCGGCCCCGACAGCCGCAAAGCCGAACTGGCCGTGGCGCGCAAGGGGGAGGGCCTGTCGCGCAAGCTGGCCGCTTCGGTGCGGGTGGTGAAGCGGATGGGACCGGACGATCCGAACCTCAAGGACGGCGAACCGGATTCTGTGGAACAGGCCGCGCCACCGAGATAGGCTCCCCTCCAAGTCGATTGGAGGGACGTCATGTTCTGGATTTTCGCGGTCATTCTGATCGTGGTGGCGCTGTTCCTGGTGTTCAGCGTGCTCAAGATCGTGCCCCAGGGGCGCGAGTACACGGTCGAACGGTTCGGCCGCTATACCCGCACCTTGAAGCCCGGCATCTCCATCCTCACCCCGTTCATCGAGACCATCGGGCGGCGGGTGAACATGATGGAGCAGGTGCTCGACGTGCCCCAGCAGGAAGTCATCACCAAGGACAACGCGGTGGTGAAGGTCGACGGCATCGTCTTCATCCAGGTGATGGACGCGGCCAGCGCCGCCTACCGGGTCGACAACCTCAACTACGCGATCGCCCAGCTCTGCATGACCAACCTGCGGACCGTGGTCGGCTCGATGGAGCTGGACGAGGTGTTGAGCCAGCGTGACCAGATCAACAGCCGCCTGCTGGCCACCATCGACAGCGCCACCAACCCCTGGGGGGTGAAGGCCACGCGGATCGAGATCAAGGACCTGACCCCGCCGCCGGACATCACCAACGCCATGGCCCGGCAGATGAAGGCCGAGCGCGAGCGCCGGGCGGTGATCACCGAGGCCGACGGCGAGAAGCAGAGCCAGATCGCCCGGGCCGAGGGCGCTAAGCAGGCGGCCATCCTCGAGGCCGAGGGCCGCCGGGAAGCGGCCTTCCGCGACGCCGAGGCCCGCGAGCGGGAAGCCGAGGCGGAAGCCAAGGCGACGGCCTTCGTCTCCGAGGCCATCGCCCGCGGCGACGTCAACGCCATCAACTACTTCATCGCCCAGAAGTATGTGGAGGCGTTCGGCAAGCTGGCCGAGAGCCCCAGCCAGAAGACGGTCATCGTGCCCGCCGACTTCGCCGGGTTGACCGGATCGATCGCCGGCATCGGCGAACTGGTGAAGACCCTGACGACCGACGTGGCCCCGACGCCCCCCCGGGCGCCGGCCGTGCCGCGCACCCCGAGGAGCTGACCATGGACGCGCTCTATGCCGATCACGCGGTCTGGTTCTGGCTGGCCCTGGGGGCGGTGATCCTGGTGGCCGAGCTGTCGACCGGCACGGGCTGGATGCTGTGGCCCGCCGTCACCGCGGCGGTCACCGCGGTGCTGACCCTGGTGCTGCCGCCCAACATCGCGGTCCATCTGGTGATCTATGCGGTGCTGACCATCGCCGCCACCCTGACGGCGCGGCGCTACCTGCCCAAGAACATCTCGGGCGACGGGCCGGATATCAACGACAACGTCACCCGCCTGGTGGGCCTGCGCGGCGAGGCCGCCAGCATCTTCGCCGAGGGCCGCGGCCGGGTGCATGTCGAGGGCAAGGAGTGGGACGCGCTGAGCGACGATCCGCTGATCCCCGGCAAGGCGGTGCAGGTGGTCGAGGTGCTGTCGGCGGCGAGCCTGCGGGTGAAGGCGGCCTAGCGGTTCTCGTCCATCCAGGCCCGCAGAGCCTTCAGGAACGGCAGGGCGGCGGCGAACTCCGCGTCGGTGAAGGCCTCGCGGAGGCCCTCCATCCGCGGACGGAGGGCCTGCAGGCCGGCCTCGTAGGCCTGGGCGCCTGCCAAGGTCAGGGAGACCCGCTTCTTGCGGCCGTCGGCTTCGTCGCCTTCGATGGCGACGAAGCCCTGGGCTTCCAGCCGCTGCAGGGTGTTGGTCATCGCCCCCTTGGTGACCTGGAAGGCGGCGGCGAGCCTGGCCGGGCTCTCGGCCCCGCCGCGGCGGGTGAAGTGGCTCAGCACCCCGAACTGGGCGGCGCTCATCCCGGCGGGCAGGCTGCGCTCCAGGGCCGCGTTCGACAGCTGGGCGATGATGCCGATCTCGGTGAGGACCTCGATGTCGGGCCGGCTGCGGGCGGCCATCAGCCGGCCTGGATATGGGCGGCGAGGCCGCGGCGGGGCGCCGGCGGGCCCTCCTTGGCGTAGCCGGCGCGGACCAGCATCTGCAGCCGCTCGCCCGGCTGGACGGCGGTCGCCCTCAGGGATTCCGCGAACAACGGGGCCATCTCGGCATACTCCTGCAGGGCTTGGCTCATCGGCTGGAGGGCGACGCCGCGGGCGGTGGCCTCCAGGGCCATGCGGGCGTAGGCGCGCCCGGAGGCGATCTCGGCGCCCCGGCCCTCGCCCTGGCTGACGATCCAGAGATAGGCCTGGGCCGTGGCGCAGAGCGGATCATAGAAGCCCCGGTTCTGCTTGAAGGCGAAGGTCCCTGGCCGGGCGAGGTTCTCGCGGGTCAGGACGCCGACCGCCTTCATCGCCTCGATGGCCGGGCCGGTCAGGCTGATCCCGTCCCGGTGCTCGGCGACCTCCCTGGCCCCGATGCGGATCAGATCGACCGTCTCCTGGTTGGCGGCCGGGGTGTCGACCTCGCGGCGGAAGGCCCGCCGGGTGAGGTCACGCAGAGTCGCCAGCGCCGGGCCGCCCGAGGCCGAGCCGGTGCGCAGGCCAGGCGCCAGGCCGGCGGCCTCCAGGGCGGCGAGATCCGGACGGGGCAGGCGGCGCTCGAGGTCGAAGGGATCGCGGCTCGTCCGCCGGCGGAGGATGTGGCGGAACAGCGGGTCCGGCGCCGCGCCGTGGACGAAGGAGACGCGGGCGAAGGGACGCTCGTCGAGGGCCTTTCCGGGCTGGCCGTCCGGGAAGGCGGTCACCTGGGCCAGGTATCCCTTGAGGCTGGCGGCGATCGCCAGCAGCTCGAGGAAGGCGCCGCAGCCGATGACGATCTGGCGGCTGAACGGGTCGGTGGCGGGGAGCAGGCGGCCACGGTCGACGAACAGGGTGAGGTCGGAGTCCCCGTCGAGTCGGGCCAGCCAGGGCTGGCGGTTGTGCGGGTTGGGGGCGAGGATGGCGTGGGCCAGGGCGTAGCGGCGGACATCACGCTCGGAAGAGCCGGGGGAGACCCAGGCCGTCGTGGGATCGGGAGCCTCCGCGCAGCCTGTGAGACCCGCGGCGAGGACTGCACCGCCGCCAACGAGGCGGATGAAATCCCGGCGCTCCATGGCGGGGGCCTTTCATTCAATATTAAACGAAATATATGGTTCAATATTGAACAAGTCAACTTGCCGGTTCTTCCTGGTCGGGGCTCGGCCGCCCCGCACGACGGGCTATGCCTCCCCCAGGGTCTCCAGCATTCCCTGCCGAGCGAGCTCGTCCGCGCGCTCGTTCCATTCGTGGCCGGCGTGGCCCTTGATCCAGCGCCAGTCGACGGTGTGCTTCAGCCGGGCCTGGTCCAGGCGCCGCCAGAGGTCCTCGTTCTTGACCGCGCCCTTGGTCATCGTCCGCCAGTTCCGCGCCTTCCACAGCGCCAGCCACTCGCTGATCCCCTGCTGGACGTAGCGGCTGTCGGTGTGCAGCTCGACCGCGCAGGGCTTGTTGAGCGCCTCCAGAGCCTGGATGGCGGCCATCAGCTCCATGCGGTTGTTGGTCGTCGCCAGTTCGCCGCCCTTGAGCTCCTTGACGTGCTTGCCCGACATCAGGATGGCGCCCCAGCCGCCCGGGCCCGGATTCCCGCGGCAGGCGCCGTCCGTGTAGATCACCACCTTCGGAGTCATGCGGGATCCGTCAGGATCGACAGGCCGGCCCGGTGGACCGCCAGCTTGCGCTCGTATTCCAGCGGGTCCTTTGGCCGGACCAGCGCGCCCTCGGGCGTGCGGCCCCAGTCGGCGAGCCGGGTCAGGAAGAAGCGCATGGCCGCCCCGTGGGCCAGCACTGGCAGGGCGGCGCGCTCGGCCGGGACCAGTGGGCGGCGGGACTCGTATCCGGCTAGCAAGGCCCTGGCGGCGGTGACGTTGAAGTCACCGGCGCTCTCGAAGCACCAGGCATTGAGGGTGACGGCGAGGTCGTAGGCCAGGAAGTCGTCGCAGGCGAAGTAGAAGTCGATGGCCGCGGCGAAGCGGCCCTCGCGGAAGAAGACGTTGTCAGGAAAGAAGTCGGCGTGGATGACGCCCTCGGGCAAGGCCTTCGGCCAGGCGGCGGCGATGTGGGCGAGGTCGCGGGCGACGACCGAGGAAAGGCCGGGCTTGAGGGCTTCGGCGGAGTCCTGGAGGCCGTCGAACAGGGGCGCCCAGGCCGTCTGGCCCAGGTCGTTGGCGCGGCGGCCGGGAAAGCCCTCGCCGGCCTGGTGCAGCCAGGCCAGGCCCTCGCCAGCCTGCCGGCACTGGGCGACGGTGGGGCGGCGGGCCGAGAGGCCGGGCAGGAACTGGGCCAGGGCCGCGGGCTTGCCGCGCAGGGTCTGGAGCACCTGGCCCTGGCGGTCGGGGATCGGCCGGGCCGAGGGAAAGCCGGCGTCGGCCAGCCAGGCCATCAGGTCCAGGAAATAGGGCAGCTCGCCGGCCTTCACCCGCTTCTCGTAGACGGTGAGGATGAACCGGCCGGCGGCGGTCTCGAGCAAGAAGTTCGAGTTCTCGATCCCCTCGGCGATCCCCTTGAACGCCAGGGGCTCGCCCAGGTCGTAGAGGGCAAGGAAACCGCTCAGTTCCTCGTCGGTGATGTCCGTATAGACCGCCATCGGGCGGGGATGCGGGAGCGGGGGACGTGGGTCAAGGGCTGTCCCCCCAAGGATGCTATCCTTGGAGGTGGCGGGTCAGGCCGTCAGCACCCGCGGCAGCTTGAAGGTCACCGTCTCGCGGGTCGGGGCGACTTCCTCGACGGTGATCTCGAAGCGTTCGCCAAGCCGGTCGAGCAGGCGCTGGAGCAGCACCTCCGGGGCCGAGGCGCCGGCGGTAAGGCCCAGCGTCCTGACCCCATCGAGCCATTCGTCCCGAAGGTCGGCCGCCTCGTCGATCAGGTAGGCCTTCTCGACCCCGCCGCGCCGGCCGACCTCGACCAGCCGCACGGAGTTGGAGCTGTTGGGCGAGCCCATCACCAGCAGCAGATCGCACTGGCCGGCGATCGCCTTGACCGCATCCTGGCGGTTGGTGGTGGCGTAGCAGATGTCTTCCTTGTGCGGGGTGGCGATTCCCGGGAAGCGCGCCTGCAGGGCGGCGACGATCTCGGCGGTGTCGTCAACCGACAGGGTGGTCTGGGTGACGAAGGCGACGTTGCCGGGATCGATCGGATCGAAGGCGGCCACGTCCTCCACCGTCTCGATCAAGGTCACCGTCCCCTCGGGCAGCTGGCCCATGGTGCCGATCACCTCCGGGTGGCCCCTGTGGCCGATCAGCACGATCTGACGGCCCGCGTCGTGGTGGCGCTGGGCCTCGACATGGACCTTGGAGACCAGCGGGCAGGTGGCGTCGAGGTAGAGCATCTGGCGATCGCGGGCCTCGGCCGGCACGCTCTTGGGCACGCCATGGGCCGAGAAGATGATCGGCCGGTCGGCGGGGGCCTCCTCGACCTCCTCGACGAACACCGCGCCCTTGGCCTTGAGATGGTCGACCACGAACCGGTTGTGGACGATCTCGTGCCGCACATAGACCGGGGCCCCGTATTTCTCGATCGCCCGTTCGACGATCTGGATCGCCCGGTCGACCCCGGCGCAGAAACCGCGCGGACTGGCCAGCAGGACGCGCAGGGGGGGCTTGGCGGCGGGGAGGGTCATGAGCCCTAGTTAGGCGTTCCGCCGGCCGGCCGCCAGCGGATGCGCCGAACGGACACGACTTTCGCCCGTGAGGTCGAGCTGCGTTGCGGGGTCACGCATATGCCTTTATCAGCAGGAACAAGTTGGAAGGGCCGCCCGTCGGGGGCGGACGCCCTGCTGTCTGTTCGGAACCGCCATGCGCCGCCTCCTCACCGTCCTCCTCGCAGGCCTGATCGTCGTCTCCGTGGCCCCGGCCGTGGCCCAGAACCGCCGCGACGCCGACCGTGAGCAGGACGAGAAGAACGCCAAGAAGAAGGCCCGCGACCGCGAGTGGAACCAGCCGGAAGCTCCGCTGCCGCAGCTGCGCAACGCCGGCCCCTGCCCCTATGTGAAGGTGCTGTACGACGCCGGCCGCTACGTCGAGTTCGAGGGTGGGCGGGAGAGCGCCGGCACGGTGGTCTACAGCGGCGAGATCCAGGGGCTGTCGTCGGGCTGCGAATACAAGGACGCCGAACCGATCCGGGTGTCGATGGAGTTGCTGTTCGGGCTGGGCAAGGGGCCCAAGGCGACCAGTGACCGCAAGACCTACCGCTACTGGGTGGCGGTGACCCAGCGGAACCAGGGCGTCATCGCCAAGGAGTACTTCGACCTGCCGGTGAAGTTCGACGGCGACCGGGCCCTCGTCACCGAGAAGATCGAGGGCATCGTCATCCCGCGGGCCAGCCTGGAGACCAGCGGCGCCAACTTCGAGGTGCTGGTCGGCTTCGACGTCACCCCCCAGATGGCCGAGTTCAACCGCGACGGTAAGCGGTTCCGCGTGACCGCCGGCGCTCCCAAGACCGGCAACTGAAGAAGACCAGCCAGAAGACCTTAATGACCGATCTGAAACGGACCCTGGGCGAGGCGGCGGCCGCGGCCTTCGCCGAACTGGGGATTCCCGCCGAACTGGCGCGCGTGACGCCCTCCGACCGGCCGGACCTGGCCGACTTCCAGTCCAACGGGGCGATGGCCGGGGCGAAGGTCGCCGGCAGGCCGCCGCGCGAGATCGCCCAAGGGGTGGTCGAGCGGCTGGCCGGCAATCCGGCCCTGGCCTCGGTGGAGATCGCGGGCCTGGGCTTCATCAACATGCGGGTCAGCGCCCAGGCGCTGTCGCTGCGGGCCAACGAGATCGCCACCGATCCGCGCCGCGGGGCCAGCGAGGTCGAGGCCAGCCGCCGGGTGATCGTCGACTACGCCGGGCCGAACGTGGCCAAGCCGATGCATGTCGGCCACCTGCGCGCCTCGATCATCGGCGAGGCGGTCAAGCGCATCTACCGGTTCCGCGGCGACATGGTGCTGGGCGACGCCCACTTCGGGGACTGGGGCTTCCAGATGGGGCTCCTGATCGTCGCGGCGACGGACGAGTTCCCCTTCATCCGCGCGCTGATGGAGCGGCTGGTCGAGGCGCCGGGCGGCTTCTCCGAGGCCGACAGCCAGCGGGTGCTGGAAGAACTGGGCAATCACATCGCCCTGGCCGACCTCGACCGCATGTATCCCGCGGCCGCGGCCCGGGCCAAGACCGACGGCGAGTTCCGGGACCGGGCCCGCAAGGCGACGGCCGAGCTTCAGGCCGGCCGGTTCGGCTACCGGCTGCTGTGGCGCCATTTCGTCGACGTCAGCCGGGTGGCGCTGGAGCGGGAGTTCCACGCGCTGGGCATCGACTTCGACCTATGGAAAGGCGAGAGCGACGCCGATCCGCTGATCGCCGGCATGGTTGCGGAACTCGACGCCAAGGGCCTGCTGGTCGAGGACCAGGGCGCGCGGGTGGTGCATGTCGCGCGGCCCGGCGAAACCAAGAAGAAGAAGCTGGAGGACGGCTCCACGGTCGTCGTGCCCTCGCCGAGCCCGTTGCTGGTGGTCTCCTCCGAAGGCTCGGCGATGTACGGGACCACCGACCTCGCCACCATCCTGGACCGCCGCCGGAGCTTCGATCCGCAGCTGATGCTCTACTGCGTCGACCAGCGGCAGGCCGAGCATTTCGAGCAGGTGTTCCGCGCCGCCTACCTGGCGGGCTACGCCGAGCCGGGGAGCCTGGAACACATCGGCTTCGGCACCATGAACGGGCCGGACGGCAAGCCCTTCAAGACCCGCGAGGGTGGGGTGCTGAAGCTGCACGACCTGATCGAGATGGTCCGCGACAAGGCCCGGTTACGGCTGCAGGAGGTGCAGGCCGCCGGTTTCGGCGAGCAGCTGTCGCCCGAGGAGTTCGAGGACACGGCGATGAAGGTGGCGGTGGCCGCCCTGAAGTTCGCCGACCTCTCCAACTATCGCGGCACCAGCTACATCTTCGACCTCGACCGGTTCAGCTCCTTCGAGGGCAAGACCGGTCCCTACGTGCTGTACCAGGCAGTGCGCTGCAAGTCGGTGCTGCGCAAGGCGGCGGCGGAGAATGCCCATCCCTCGCGGGTGACGGTCAAGGAGCCGGCCGAACGCGACCTGGTGCTGCTGCTCGACGCCTTCGACACGGCCCTGACCGAGGCCTACGACAAGAAGGCCCCGAACTTCATCGCCGAGCATGTGTTCAGGCTCGCCCAGGCCTATTCGAAGTTCTACGCCGCCTGCCCGATCCTCACCGCCGAGGACGACGCCGTGCGCGGCTCGCGCCTGCGGCTGGTGGCGGCGACGCTCGGACAGATCGAACTGGCGCTCGAGCTGCTCGGCATCGAGACGCCGGAGCGGATGTAGACAGGAGCCAGTGCGACGCGCTCCCTTTCGGGGGACGTCAGTGCTTCTTGCAGCAGCCGCCGCCTTTCGGCGGATGCCCCGGCTTGCCGCCATGGCCGCGCTTGCCGCCGATGCGGATGCTGACCCCGACGCTGGCGCGGGCCGACGCATAGGCCGAGGCGCTGGCCCCGGCGCCGGCGTAGGCGAAGCCGCCCCCGCCCCCACCGCCGGCGTCGATGTACTCGGGGCCAACCCCGCCGCCGCCCCAGAAGAAGCTGTCGGACAGGCGGACCTCGCCGCAGGTCTCGATGGCGCGGCCGCGGTCGTCGTGGCGGGGCTGGCACTTGCGCTTGGGCCCGCGATGCCCGTCGCGCCGATCGTCGACCCAGCGCTCTTCCTCGTAGCGCCCCTCTTCGTACCGATCGTCGTAGCCGGCTTCGTAGCGATAGCCTTCCTCGTAACCGCGCCCATTCTCGTAGCGGTAGTCGTCCCGGTCGCCGTCGGCGGAGGCGCGGCCATCGCGATAGCCGTAGCCGTCGTCGGCCCAGGCCGACTCGTCCGCGTAGCCGTAGCCGCCGGTCTCGCGCCGTTCGTAGCTGTAGCGCTCGCCGGACGCCTCGGCGCGGCGATAGGCGTAGGCCTCGTCGGCGTCGGAGACCTGCGGGCCATAGCGGTCGCCGGCGCTGGCGGCGGCGGGACCAAGGGCGATCAGGGCGGCGGCGGTCAGCAGCAGGATCGAACGGGCCATGGGCAGTCCTCGCGTGAGCCGGGGACGCTACGCCCCGGGCTCGCCCCTCGCGACCGCCTGCGCCTGGGAGGCGAGGCGCGCGGGCGCGGCGCCTGCCTGCGGCGGGTGATTTAACCGCGTCCGTTAAGACCCGTCAGAAATCGACGGCGATTCCCTTGCGTTCCCAGTCGCCGAAGCGGGTCGGTTCGGGCCCGGCGGGGCCGCCCTCCTCGGCCGGACGCGCAGCGGACCGCTCGGCCTCGCGGCGGGCCTGGGCCTCCTCCAGGGCGCGACGGGCGGCGGGGGACAGCATCTTGCCCGGCGCGGCCCCGGGCGGGTCCGCATCGTGACCAAGATTTAATCGAACGGTGTCTTGTGGATTGTGATCCATTCGGGTCTATGCCGCGTCCCTACAGTAAGTCCAACTATAGAGAAGATTACAAGCATGTCACGCTGGCCCTATGTGTTTTTCGCCACCGCCACCTTTTTCATCCTGATCGGGGTGAACTGGGGACTGTACATGTCGATCACCCACGACTTCGCCACCTCGCCCGGCCACGCCCATCTCAACCTCCTCGGCTGGCTCAGCCTGGCGGTGATGGGGACCTACTACGCCGTGCTTGGCCGCGATACGCCGAACTGGATCGTGGCGACCAACTATGTCCTCAACACCGTCGGCGTCGCCTGCATGGCCAGCGGCCTGGCCCTGGCGCTCAGCCAGACCCTGCCCCTGCCGCAGGTCGCCCCCCTGATGGCCATCGGCGCATTCAGCACCATCTTCGGCTTCCTGGCCTTCGCCGTCGCAGTGGTCATCGGCCTGCGCCGCAACGTCTTCGCCAGTCGGATGGTGCGGGAGCGGTTCGCCCGCGCCTGACCGCCATGGCTTGATCGGCTCGCAGAACACTGCTCAATTTAGGGGTGGTTCCGGGAGGACCACCCCTTTTTCGCATTCTTCGGGGGAAGATCATGCCGCGTGTTTCCGTCGCCTTCTTCACCGCCGCCGCGCTGGCCGCCCTCTGCGGCATGGCCTGGGGGACCTACATGGGCATCAGTGGGGACCACAGCCTCAGCCCGGCGCACGCCCACCTGAACCTCCTGGGCTGGGTCACCCTTTCGATCATGGGCGGCTTCTACGCCCTGCCCGGCGTCCGCTATTCGCCCAGGCTGGCCTGGGCCAACTTCTGGCTGTCCGCCGCGGGCGCGGTGCTGATGGGCGCCCTGCTGCCGCAGGTGCTGACCCAGAAGATGCCGGGGCAGGTGATGATGGCCGCCGAACTGCCGGCCATCCTGGGCCTGCTGCTGTTCATCGTTGCGGTGGCCGGCAACTGGCGAAAGGTCGCCGCCTGATCTTGCCCTTGCCTCCCAGGCCGTGAAGGCTCAGGAGGCGGGCGTGACCGATCTTGCGCCCACCGACGACCTCTCCGCCCGCCGCGCGGCCCTGACCCTTCTGGAAGCCGCGCTCGAGCGGCGCGGCGGCATCGACGAGGCCGCGGCGGCGGGTCCGCTGAAGGCGCTCGACGCCCGCGACCGCGCCTTCGCCCGGGCCCTGACCCTCGCGACCCTGCGCCGCCTCGGCGCGATCGACCGCCTGCTGGCGCCGAAGCTGAGCCGCGAGCCGCCGCCCCGGGTGCGGGGCCTGCTGCGGCTGGGCGTGGCCCAGCTGTTCTGGTTCGACACCCCGGATCATGCCGCCGTCTCGACGAGCGTCGCCCTCGCCGACCGCGACAAGGCCACCCGGCCGTTCAAGGGGCTGGTCAACGCGGTGCTGCGCGGCCTGCTGCGCGACGGCCCTCCGGCCGAGGATCCGGAAGCCCTGGCCCCGCCCTGGCTCTACGCGCGCTGGCAGGCGGCCTGGGGGCCGGAGGCGGCGCGGGCCATCGCCGCGCAGATCGCCGCCGAGCCAGCCACCGATCTCACTGTCCGGGAGACCGGCGACCTGGAGACCCTGGCCGCCGAACTGGAGGCGGAGGTCCTGCCCGGCGGGACCGTGCGGGTCGCCCGGCGCGGCGATCCGGCCCTGTGGCCGGGCTTCTCCGAAGGACGCTGGTGGGTGCAGGACGCAGCCGCCGCCATCCCCGCCCGGCTGCTGCACGCCAACGCCGAGCAGACGGCCGTCGACCTCTGCGCCGCGCCCGGCGGCAAGACCCTGCAGCTGGCGGCGGCCGGGGCTGCGACGGTGGCGGTGGACCGCAGCGCCGAACGCCTCAAGCGCGTGACCGAGAACCTCGCCCGCATGAGCCTGACCGCCGAGGTGATCGCCGCGGACGCCGGCGACTGGGCGGACGCCCGGACCTTCGATGCGGTGCTGCTCGACGCCCCCTGCTCTGCGACCGGCACCTTCCGCCGCCATCCGGACGTGCTTTGGGCGGCGAGGCCCGGCGACATCGCCAAGCTGGCGGCGGTGCAGGCCCGGCTGCTGGACGGCGCCGCGGCCCGCGTGGCGCCCGGAGGCCGGCTGGTCTACTGCGTCTGCTCCCTGGAGCCCGAGGAGGGGGAGGAACAGGTCCGCGCCTTCCTGAAGCGGAACCCCGCCTTCGTCACTGAGCCCTGCGCCGCCAGCGAGGGCGGCGCCCCGAAAGCCTCGCTCACTCCCGAGGGCTGGTTGCGACTCCTCCCGCACCAGCGTGAAGGCGGCCAGGACGGCTTCTTCGTCGCACGCCTGGCCCGAGCCTAGCCCCGCCCGTCCGACTCCGCTAAGCCAGAGCCATGACGATCATCGCGCCATCCATCCTGGCGTCGGACTTCTCGCGGCTCGGCGAAGAGGCCCGCGCGGTCGAGGCGGCGGGGGCCGACTGGCTCCACGTCGACGTGATGGACGGCCACTTCGTGCCCAACATCACCATCGGCCCGGACGTGGTCCGGAGCCTGAAGCCCCATGTGAGCATACCCTTCGACGTTCACCTGATGGTGGCGCCGGTCGATCCCTACCTGGAGGCCTTCCGGGAGGCCGGCGCCGACATCCTGAGCGTCCATCCCGAGGCCGGGCCGCACCTCAATCGGACCCTCAAGCGCATCCGCGAACTCGGCGCCAAGGCCGGGGTGGTGTTCAACCCCTCCACCTCGCCGGACGTCATCGCGTACATGATGGACGACGTCGACCTGGTGCTGGTGATGACGGTCAACCCGGGCTTCGGGGGCCAGAGCTTCATCACCTCCCAGCTGAAGAAGATCGAGCGCCTTCGGGAGATGATCGACGCCAGCGGCAAGGACATCATCCTGGAGGTCGACGGCGGGGTCACCGCCATCACCGCCCCGCAATGCCTCGCCGCCGGCGCCACGGCCCTGGTCGCCGGCTCGGCCGTGTTCAAGGGCGGCCCGCAGGCCTACGCCGGCAATATCGCCGCCCTGCGGGGCTGATCCGTTGAAGCCGCCCCGCCGCGACATCGCCGGCCCGGCCCTGACCGTCCTGCGCGGCTGGGCCGGCGCGGTCCGCCGGCAGGGCGAGCAGGAGTGGTTCGGCAATCCGTTGCACCGGATGCTGCTAGCCCGGCCGTCGCCGGAGGGCTTCGCCGCCAACCCGCGGGACCGCCGTCCCGCCAACCCGGCCGAGGGCCGGCGGCTGCTGGCCGGCATCTTCGACCTGGCTGGCGCCCGGATGAGCGTCGGGGCCGGCGGCGATCCGTTCGACAAGCCCAGCCCCGACCGGGCGTTCGCCATCGCCCTGCACCGGATGGGATGGCTGCCCGACCTGCTGACCCAGGAGGAGGAGGGCGCGCGGGCGGCGCTGCGGCTGGTGGCCGACTGGCGGCGGGTGTTCGGGCGGTGGAACGGGTTCTCCTGGGGGCCGAACTGCCTGGAGCGGCGGGTGTTCAACCTGGCCTGCGCCGCCCGGCGGCTGGGCGCCGTGGCCTCCGACGCCGAGCGGTCCCTGCTGGCCGGCGACCTCGTCCGCCAAGCCCGCCATCTGGGCGAGATCACCGTCCAGCCGGAGCGGGCGATCCAGCGGATGGCGGTGGTCGGCATCGCAGGCTGCGCCCTGGCTGGTGAGGCGGGCGAGCAGCTTATCGACCGTTCGATGGCGGCGCTGAAGGGCGGCCTGCCCGGCGCCGTGGCGCCCGACGGGGTCCACGCCTCGCGCAGCCCGGAGATCGGGCTGGAACTGCTGTTTGACCTGATAACCCTCGATGAGGCCCTGCACCAGCGCGGCCAGGCAGGCCCCGACGAGATGACCCGGGCCATCGACCGGCTGAGCGCGGCGACCCGGTTCTTCACCCTGCCGGACGGACGGCTCGCCGCCTTCCAAGGCGGGGAGGCGGTCGGCGCCCAGCGGATCGCCGCGGCCCTGGCGCATGAGGAAGAAGCCGGGTCGCCGGCCCTCAAGGCGCCGCACGGGGGTTTCTACCGGCTCGATGGCGCGGGCCTGTCGCTGATCCTCGACGGCGCGGCGCCGGCCCGGGGGGTATGGAGCGCGACCGCCTGCGCCCAGACCCTGGCGGTGGAAATCCTGGCCGGTCCGGACCGGCTGGTCACCGGCTGCGCCTGGAGCCCCGACGCCGCCGCCCCGCAGGCCCTGCGCCTTACCGACGGCGCCTCTACCGCCTCCCTGGCCGACGGCTCGGCCGGCGAGCCGCTGCGCGGCCTCACCGCCTGGGGCGTCGGCCCCCGGCTGGAGGGCGCCGCCCGGCAGGTGGAGGTGCGCCGCCATGACGCCGAGGCCGGGGTCTGGCTCGAATGCAGCCACGACGGCTGGGCGCTGTCCTACGGCCTGGTCCACGACCGGCGGCTCTATCTGGACCTGGCGGCGGGCGAGTTACGCGGTGAGGACGCCTTCCGGCCGATGCTCGAAGGCCCGCCCGAGGACGGCCCCCGCCGCTACCTGCCGTTCAAGATCCGCTTCCACCTGCACCCCGACGCCCGCGCCAGCCTGGCCCGCGACGGCAAGAGCGTCCTGCTGCGTGGCCCCTCCGACCAAGGCTGGTGGCTGCGCAACGACGCCATCGAGGTCTCCATCGAGCCCAGCGCCCACTTCGAGCACGGTCGCGCGCGCCGCTCGAACCAGGTGGTGCTGACGGGGCAGGTCAGGGTGGACGTCGGGGGGCGGATTCGGTGGAAGATGTCGCGGGCCGAGGGCTAGCATCGGCGGGCGGACTGCGTTTGGATAGCGTGCTGTCGGGTTGGGGGGTACCGAAGATGTGGACGAAAAGCGCTATGGCGGCCGCCCTGCTGTGCGTTCTGGCGGGGTGTGCGACGATGCCGAGCAAGGTGACGGGGCCGGCTGCTAGCCTGGAATTCAACAAGGGCTACGCCGCCTACAACGGCGTGGGTGCGGGCCGGGCGGGCATCCACTTCTATCAGGCGGTCAACGATCCCCGCTGTCCCGAAATGAGGGCGACAGCGTTGACCTGGACTACGCCGGCCATGGTGGCCCAGCCGATCGACGCGAATCGCCGCCTGTGGATCCAGGCGAAGACGGAACTGCTCAACAGCACCGGAGGCGGCATGCTGAGCCGCACCTGCACCCAGGCGTTCGGCTTCACGCCGCTCGCAGGGCATAGCTACGCGGTCACCCAACATGCGGAGGCCAGTGGCTGCAGGCTCGATATCGTCGACAAGGCGACGGGCGCCCCGCCGCCAGACCTGTTGCGCACGGAGGCGAGCGTGCCGGCCTGCCAGGCCTATCTGGGCCCCGGGGCGTCCTGACGCGGCTGGCGACTCTGCCGCGCTTCCTGTAAGAGCCGCCTCGTCTCAGCGACTGGCGCACAGGTGGAGCACCACCGGGGAGCTGAGGACGCCATCCGCCGCGCGCCTGGGCGAGACCTCACCGCTTAGCAGCCGGAGTCCGCCATGCCCGCCGCCCCCGATTTCCCCCCCGCGCCCGACAAGGTCGCCGTCAAGCGCGCCCTGATCTCGGTGAGCGACAAGACCGGACTGGTCGAGACGGCGCAGGCCCTGGCCGACTTCGGCGTCGAGCTGGTCTCGACCGGCGGCACCAAGGCGGCGATCGCGGCGGCCGGGCTCCCGGTCAAGGACGTCACTGAGCTCACCGGGTTTCCGGAGATGATGGACGGGCGGGTCAAGACGCTGCATCCGGTGGTCCACGGCGGCCTGCTGGGGGTGCGGGACGCGCCGGCCCATGCGGCGGCCATGGGCGAGCACGGGATCGGCGGCATCGACCTGCTCTATGTGAACCTCTACCCGTTCGAGGCCACGGTGGCGGCGGGCGGCGACTTCGAGACCTGCGTCGAGAACATCGACATCGGCGGCCCGGCGATGATCCGTTCGGCGGCCAAGAACCATGGCTATGTCGCTGTCTGCACCGCGCCCGAGGACATGGCGCGGGTGGTCGAGGCGCTGAGGGGCGGCGGCACGACCCTGGCCCTGCGACGGGACCTGGCCGCCCGCGCCTTCGCCCGCACGGCGACCTACGACGCGGCGATCGGCGCCTGGTTCGCCAGGCAGCTGGGCGAGGCCGCGCCGGCCCGCCGGGCCCTCGGCGGCGAGCTGCGGCAGACCCTGCGCTACGGCGAGAACCCGCACCAGGCGGCGGCCTTCTACGTCACCGGCGAGACCCGGCCCGGAGTCGCCACCGCCCGCCAGCTGCAGGGCAAGGAGCTGAGCTACAACAACATCGCCGACACCGACGCGGCCTTCGAGCTGGCCGCCGAGTTCGCCGAACCCGCCTGCATCATCGTCAAGCACGCCAACCCCTGCGGCGCGGCGACGGCGGGGGACCTGTTGACCGCCTACCAGCGGGCCCTGGCCTGCGATCCGGTGTCGGCCTTCGGCGGCATCGTGGCCGTCAACCGGCCCCTCGACCAGGCGACCGCCCAGGCCATCGTCGAGACCTTCACCGAGGTGGTCATCGCCCCCGACGCCGACGCCGGGGCCCGGACGGTGTTCGCCGGCCGCAAGAACCTGCGCCTGCTGCTGACCCACGAGATGCCCGACCCCCTGAGCCCCGGCGAGGTGTTCCGGTCGGTCAGCGGCGGCTTCCTCGTCCAGTCCCGCGACGCCGCCCGGCTCTCGCCGGCCGACCTCAAGCTGGTCACCAAGCGCGCCCCCACGGACGCCGAGGTGCGCGACATGCTGTTCGCCTTCACCATCGCCAAGCACGTCAAGTCCAACGCCATCGTCTTCGCCAAGGATGGCCAGACGCTGGGCGTCGGCGCCGGCCAGATGAACCGCAAGGACAGCGCCCGCATCGCCGCCATCCGGGCCGGCGACTTCGGCCTGGACCTGGCGGGCAGCGCCTGCGCCTCGGAAGCCTTTTTCCCCTTCGCCGACGGGCTGATCCAGGCGGCGGAGGCCGGCGCCACGGCGGTGATCCAGCCGGGCGGCTCGATCCGCGACGACGAGGTGATCGCCGCCGCCGACGCGGCCGGCGTGGCGATGGTGTTCACCGGCCTGCGGGTGTTCCGCCACTGAACAGGGCGTTCAGCTCGCCCTGTGGGATCTGGTCCGACGCGTAGTCCAGCCTCCCGGCCTTGAGGTCGGCTGCGGCGCGGCGAACCAGGCCCAGCGCCGCGCGGGCGATCGAGCCCCCGACGCTGATCCGGCGCACCCCGGCCTCGAAGAGGGCGTCCAGCCCGCCGTCGATCGGCGTCAGGCCGACCACGATGTTCACCGGACCGGCGATCTCGCGGGCCAGGGTGCGGATGGTGGCCAGGTCCGGCGCGCCGGGCGGGAAGACGCAGTCGGCGCCGGCCTCGAGGAACAGGTTGCCGCGCCGGATGGCCTGGGCGAGCGCGTCCTCGCCGGGCCCCTGGAAGACGTCGGTGCGGGCGGTGAGCACGAAGTCGGGCGCCGCGGCCCGGGCCGCGGCGATCCGCTCCACGGCCAGGGCCTCGTCGTAGAGCCGCTCGCCCCTGATATCCTCGATGTTGCCGCCGGCGGCCCCGGCGGCGACCGCCAGGCGGATCGTCTGCGCAACGGTTTCCGGATCGTCGCCCCAGCCGGCCTCCAGATCGGCGTTGACCGGCAGCTCGGTGGCGGCGGCGATCTCGGCGACTCGCGCCAGCATGGCTTCGCGGCTCACGGTGAGGGCCGCATCGTCGAGGCCGTAGTCGGGCTTGCCGAGCGAGAAGGCGACCCCCGCGCTGGTGGTGGCGATGGCCGCAAAGCCCTCGGCGGCCAGCAGCCTGGCTGTGCCGGCGTCCCAGGCGTTGGGCATGATGAAGCCGGGCCCCTTATGCAGGGCGCGGAAGCGGCGGGCGGCCTGGGCCTGGGCGGTCATGGCGAATCCTTCCGTCTCGGACGGCTCATGCTGTCTGGAACAAAAGGGAAACTCAAGGGCTGCGGCCGATGTGAGTGATCAATCACTTGCATTTGGTGGCGTTTGTTGGATAGGGTGCTTCCGACCGCTCCGAGGGATGGACATGGATACGCTCGAAGCCCGCTGGGCCAGGCTGGAACCGCACGCCAAGGTCCACGGACCGGCCGACGCCGAGCGCCGCCCCCTCGCCCTGCTGTTCCACGGCTGCGGCGGGGTGCAGCCTCACCTCGACGCCTACGCCGCCGTGGCTGCCGCCGCCGGCTGGCGCTCCGCCGTGGTCGACAGCTTCGCGCCCCGCGGCTGGAGCCGGGCCTACGGGCTGGGGGTGGTCTGCACCGGGGCGCGGTTCTGGGGCTTCGAGCGGGCCGGCGACGTGCTGGCGGCACTGTACGGGATGGGTCAACGCGAGGACATCGACGCCTCGCAGGTCGTGCTGGTCGGCTGGAGCCACGGCGGCTGGGCGATCATGGACCTGATGACCATGGCCCTTGAGACGCCGCAGGAGGCGCGGATCGGCGGGGCGGGCCCAGGCCTGCTCAACGGGGTGAAGGGGCTGTACCTGAATTACCCCTATGTCGGCTTCGGCACGCGGGCTGCCAAGCGCGACTGGCGCTACCGGCCCCGGGTGCTGGGCGTGCTGGCGCGCCGCGACCACCTCGGCGGGCCAAAGCTGCATGAGGCGGCCTACGCCCGGGCCCGCGCCTCCGGCTGCGAGGTCGAGACGGTGACGGTGGAGGGCACCCACGCCTTCGACCAGCCCCAGGAGATGCTGCTGGCCGTCTCGCCGATGCGGCGGGACGAGGCCCTGTTCCAGGAGAACCTGATCCGGTTCGGGGGGTTTCTGGGGGCGGTTTGAGAAGGCCTCGCTGCTCCCTCGGACTCCTTAACTACCGCTCTTCCCGGCATTCTTCGGGATGAGCGGCAGATGGAGGCGTTGGTAAAGGGCGCCAGCAAGCACTCTAGCCCTCGAGGTCCTTCAGCAGGGCCGGGTCGCGCCGGGCCCTCAGCGCCAGGTCGTCGGCGTCCTCGCGGCCCTCCATGTCGAGCATGTCGCGCAGGCGGGGAATCCGCTGGGCCGCCTCCTTCAGCGCGGCGTCGTCGACCGCATTGACCTTCAGGGCCGTCGCCACGATGTGCTTGCAGGTCAGCTTGGAGTCCTGGAAGTCCGGACAGCCGCAGACCGCGCCGCGACCGTCAGCCGCCTTCATCTCCACCACATAGGCGATGCCCCGCTCGCCCATCACATGGGCCAGGACCCCGGCCGGGCCGTAGTCGACCAGCTCCACCCAGCCGTGGCCGAAGTAGTTCTCCCCGCGCATGACACGGGCCTCGGGCATGCCCTCGGTGAGGGCCGGAATGTCGAACAGCTGGGGCATGGCGGGAGTCTAGCCGATTCGTTCACGCTTCGTCCTCGGCGCGATGCATGTCGGCGTCGCTGAGGCCGAAATGGTGGCCGATCTCGTGGACCAGGACGTGGGTGACCAGCTCGCCCAGGGTGACGTCGCCGCGCTCGGCCCATTCGTCGAGGATCGGGCGGCGGTAGAGGAAGATGCGCGGCGGCATCGGGGCCGGGCCGACCACCGAGCGCTCGCTGAGGTCCACCCCGTGGTAGAGGCCGGTCAGCTCGAAGACGTCCTCGATGCCGAGCGCCTCCAGGGTCTCCTCGTCTGCATAGTCGTCGATCCGCACCACGGCCTCGCCGGCCAGCCGCCGGAATGGCTCGGGCAGGGCGTCGAAGGCGGCCTGGGCCAGGATCGCGAAATCGTCGAGGGAAGGGGCGGCGCGGTCGGTCCAGTCGGTCATGCCGTCGATATGGCGGCCTGCGCGGCCAATCGCCAGATATGTTTCACTGGGCCGACTTCGCCCAAAGCAGTTTACAGGCCTATGGTGAAACCGTGATTCGAGGGGCTTTGAGTCTTGGGTCCTGACGACCTGTTGATCGCGGCCGCGGCCGCCGGTTCGGTCAGCCTGGCGATCTGCGCGACCCTGTGGGCGGTGGCCCAGCGCAGGGCCGGGGATGCGCGCGCCGCCGCCCTCGAGGCCCGCATCGACCAGCTGACCGCCGGATCGGAAGCCGCCCGGGCCTCCGCCGAAGCCTTCGACTGCGCCCTGGTGGTGATCGACCAGGGCCGCGCGCGGCTGGCCTCGGGCCAGGAGGCGCATGCCGCCTGTTGCGCCGCCTTCGATCTGGATGAAGACGACGCCCAGGGTCTGATGGAGGCCATGATCGCCGCCGACCCCGACCACGCCCGGCGGCTGCGGGCCCTGATCGAGAAGGGAGAGACCTGCGCCTTCGAGGCCCGCGGACCGTTCGGGGCCATCTCGGTCGAGGGTCGAGCCGCGGGGGCCCAGGCCTGGCTTCGGCTCACGGCCCTGGCGGCCGGCGAGGCGGCGCTGCCGACCGCCGCGCGGCTGGCGGCCTTCCTCGACGCCCAGGGCGATCCCGCCTGGATCGCCTCGGCCGACGGCGCGGTGCAATGGGCCAACCGGGCCTGGCTGGAGGCCGTGGGCGCCGAGGACCTGGCCGATGCGGTGGCCCGCCAGCTCAGCCTGGACCCGGAAACGGACGCCATGGCGCGTGAGGCTGCCGTCGAGGGCGTCATACGCGAGAGCGTCAAGCGGATCTCCGCGAACGGCCGCCGCCGGGCCTTCAAGCTGCGGGCGGCGCCGCTGGAGGGGGGCGACGTGGCGCTTAGCGCCCGCGACCTGACCGAGGCCGAGGATGTCCGCGACGCCCTGAAGAAGCACGTCGAGGCGCATGACGAGACCCTGAACCACATCACCGAGGCCGTCGCCATCTTCAGCCGCGACCGCAAGCTGGCCTTCCACAACACCGCCTTCGCCGAGCTCTGGGGCCTGGAGCCGGCTTGGCTGGCCGAGACCCCGACCCACGGCGAGATCCTCGACCGGCTGCGCCAGCGCCGCCGCCTGCCGGAGACCGCCGACTACGCCGCCTGGAAGGCCCGCGAGCTGGCCCGCTACGAGTCGCTGAAGGCCGAGGTGGACGACCTCTGGAGCCTGCCCGACGGGCGGACCCTCCGGGTCGTGCACCAGCCGCATCCGCTCGGCGGGGTGCTGCTGCTGTTCAACGACATGACCGACGAGCTGAAGCTGAAGGCCCGCTACAACGCCTTCATCCAGGTGCAGCAGGCGACCCTGGACAAGCTCAACGACGCGGTCGCCGTGTTCGGCGCCGATGGCCTGATCCGACTGCATAACGAAGCCTTCGCCGAATTCTGGAACATCCCCTCCGGCGAACTCGACGGGCCCGTGGATTTCGAGCAGGTGGTCGAGCGCTGCCTGCCCCGGCTGCACGACCAGCTGTTCTGGAGCGAGCTCAAGGGCCGGATCGCCGACCCGGACCCCAAGGCCCGCGCCCCGGCCTCCGGCGAGGTGCGAACCAGCGACAGCCGCATCGTCGCCTGGCAGTCGCGGCCCCTGCCCGACGGCGCCACCCTGATCGCTTTCGACGACGTCACCGACACCCGCCGCCTGGAGGGCGCCCTGGCGGACCGGGAGAGCGCCCTGGCCGAGGCCGAGCGGCTGAAGCGCGAGTTCGTCGGCAACGTCTCCTATGAGCTGCGCACCCCGCTGACCACCATCATCGGCTATTCCGAACTGCTGGAGCGGATGGGCGAGGCCCTGCCCGAGCGGGCGCGGGGACACCTGGCCGCCGTCCGCCAGGCCGGGGCGCAACTGGGCCGCTCGATCGACGACGTGCTCGACATCGCGGCCATCGATTCGGGCGAGATCGCCCTGGAGGTTGCCGACGTCCGGGTCTGCGAGCTGCTGAACGAGACGGCCGCCCGCTGGGCCCGCCATGCCGAGGCCGGCCAGATCGCCCTGACCGTGGACTGTGACGACGAGGTCGGGCTGATCCGCGGCGATCCCAAGCGCTTCGCCCAGGTGCTCGACCACCTGGTCGAGAACGGCGTGCGCCAGACCCCGCCGAACGGCAGCGTCACCCTGACCGCCCGCCGCGCGCTCGGCGAGGTGCGGATCAGCGTCTCCGACACCGGCCGGGGCATCCCCTTCCACGTCCAGGCCCACATCTTCGACCGCTTCGTCGGCCGCGACCGGGGCGGACCGGGCCTGGGCCTGGCCCTGGTCAAGTCGCTCGTCGAACTGCACGGCGGCTGGGTGGCCCTGGAGAGCGAGCCCGGCGCGGGGGCGGTGTTCACCTGCCACCTGCCCGAGGCGGCCCACATCGACGCGGGACAGCGCGAGCTGGGGCTTTAGCGCCCTCCACTGTCATCCTTCGGCCGCGAAGCGGACCGGAGGACCCACGGTCAGGACGGAACCGCCTGGAGTCGGCAAGCCGTCATCGACGGCGAGCGTCCCCTTTGAACGCCATGCGCCTGGCGGACAGTGGGGCCTCCGGTCCGGGCTCCACCCGGCCGAAGGATGACAGGAATATGTATTTACAATTCTAATATTTTACGCTTCTAATCTCCCTGGGGCGCGGCGCTCAGGGAGGTTCAGGACATGGCAGCGAAAATCGCGACAGCCGGCGGCAAGAGCTGGGGCCCGAAGCAGAATTCCGAGATCAACGTCACCCCCTTCGTGGACGTCATGCTGGTGCTGCTGATCATCTTCATGGTCGCCGCCCCGATGGCGACGGTGTCCATCCCGGTCGACCTGCCGATCTCCGACGCACCCCAGAAGCCGCAGCCGCCGAAGCTGACCATCGTTTCGCTGCAGAAGAGCGGGGCGGTGTTCATCGGCGAGCGGGCGACCACCGTCGAGCGCCTGGCCGGCGAACTGCCTGTCGCGATGCGCGCAGCAGGCGTCGAGGGCCCGGTCCAGATGCAGCGCATCGTCGTCCGCGCCGACGCCGAGGTCCGCTACGAGCAGTTCATGGGGGTGGTCAACGCCCTGCAACAGGGCGGCTACTACAGGATCGACCTGATGACCGAGGAACTCGGCTGATGCGCGGGGGGCGCCCGGAGAGCCGGCCTAGTGCTGGCTCTCCGGCATCCGCACCACCAGGCCGTCGAGTGCGTCGCTGACCTTGATCTGGCAGGACAGGCGGCTGTTGGGTTCGACGTTCTCGGCGAAGTCGAGCATCGACTCCTCCATCGCCGACTTCTCGCCGGTGGAGCCTTCCCAGGCGGCGTCGACATAGACGTGGCAGGTGGCGCAGGCGCAGGCGCCGCCGCAGTCGGCGTCGATGCCGGGGACGTTGTTCTTGATCGCCCCTTCCATGACGGACATGCCGTTCTTCACCTCGACGACGTGCTCGGTTCCGTCATGTTCGATGTAGGTGATCTTCGCCATACGCTCCCCTCAGGACCCTTCGTCTTTGCGCGGTTCTTAAGCCGCGACCTCTTTCATGGAAATCGCCGAATCCGCAAGCTTATCGACGTTCACCCGCGTGCGGTTTTCGATCAGCTTGCGGC
The DNA here is from genome assembly GCA_035627755.1 of Caulobacter sp. Classification (GTDB taxonomy): domain Bacteria; phylum Pseudomonadota; class Alphaproteobacteria; order Caulobacterales; family Caulobacteraceae; genus Caulobacter. The sequence continues at coordinate 33,047 of DASPLD010000057.1, forward strand.
CCATCATGAACTCCGGCGGGGCGTTGACCGCCTCGACCGCCTGTACCTGGTCGCCCTTCAGGTGGAAGACGGCGAACTTCGCCGCGCCCGTGTCGCCCCGCAGAAGCACCCGGTCGGCGTCGAACGGCAGGCCGGCGATCTGGAGCTTCAGGTCGTACTGGTCCGACCAGAACCAGGGGACTTCCGGCGCCGGGCCGGGCCGGCCGCAGATGGCCGCCGCGACCTGCTTGGCCTGTTCGAGGGCGTTGGGCACGCTCTCCAGGCGGAACAGCCGGTCGTACAGCGGCAGCGGCCTGTGGGTCACGTCGCCGATGGCGAAGATGGCCGGATCGGCCGTGCGGGCCTCCAGGTCGACCACCACGCCGTTGACGCAGTCGAGTCCGGCCTCGCGGGCGATCTCGTCGTTGGGAATGGCCCCGACTCCGACCACCGCCACGTCGCAGGCCAGCGTGCGGCCGTCCGACAGCGTCACCCCGGTGACCTGGCCGCCGGCGCCCTCGAAGGCCTCGACCCCGCAGGACAGTTCAAAGGCGACGCCGCGCTCGCCGTGGTAGCGGGTGAAGAAGTCCGACAGGGCCGGGCAGGCGACCCGGGCCAGCACCCGCGGCTCCCGCTCCAGGATCACCGCCTCCGCGCCGAGCGCCCGCGCCGAGGCGGCCACCTCCAGTCCGACATAGCCGCCGCCGACGATGACCAGCCGCCTGCCCGGCCCGAGCGCGGCTTTGAGCGCCTCGGCGTCCGCGGCGGTGCGCAGGGCCATGACCCCCTTCAGGTCGGCGCCGCGGATCGGCAGGGTCCGCGCCCGCGCGCCGGTGGCCAGGACCAGGACATCGTAGGGCAGCGCCGCGCCGTTGTTCAGGGTCACCTCGCGGGCCCCGCGGTTGAGGCTGACGGCGCTGGTCCCGAGGAGCAGCCGGCAGTCGTTCTCCTCGTACCACTCGGCGGGCTTGAGGCTGAGGGACTCAGCGTCCGCCTCGCCCTTCAGCCAGGCCTTGCTCAGCGGCGGGCGCTGATAGGGGACATGCGGCTCGTCGCCGACCAGGACGATCGGGCCGGTATGACCGTACTGGCGCAGATAAGCCGCCGCCGAGCCGCCGGCATGGCCTGCGCCCACGATCATCACCCTCGCGTCCAGATCGGCCAAGACGGCCCTCCCACGTTCGTTGCCACAAAAATGACGCCTGCGTCACCTTTCCGCAAGCTGGTTCAGCCCGGAACGGTGAGCCAGAAGACGGCATAGAACAGGAGCCAGCCTGCCGTGAAGGCAGCCAACAGGATTCTTCGGTCGATCCGGAAACGGAGCAGATGGCCGACCAGCGCGAAGCCTGCCGCCACCAGCAGGAACCTCGGCAGCCTCACCGGCAGGGCGGCCGGCGCGAACGCCTCCAGCGGGGCCCCGTGGCGCGGGGCCAGCATGGCGTAGACCTTGTAGGGCGTGCTGGTCAGCGGGCCTTTCATCGACGCCACGAACCAGCCGCTCCGGCGCATGTCCGCATCGGCGCGGTCGATCATCGTTTCGGAGATCGCCGGCACGGCCGCGACGGCCCGCCGGGCCTGAGGCGGATCGACCGCGCTCCACAGCCAGATCGCCGCCCCGCCCGCCACAGCGCCCCCGGCGGCCATCAGGCTCGCCCAGGCGCCGGCCTTCAGTCCCCGGTACATCGCCAGCCAGCTGATCAGGAGGTCGGGCACGACGAAGAACAGGGTCGCTTCGGCAAAACCCCAGAGCAGGGCGGCGAGGGCGGCAAGCCGGGTCATTGGCCCCACCCTACCGCCCTGCCCATCCGGCAGGAAACCGTGGCGTCAGCTCGCCTTCGGCGGATCGAACGGCGAGGGTCCGGCCGGCGCCGCCTGGGCGGGGCTGCCGTACCAGTCGATCCTGCGGGTGAAGAACATCGCCGCCGCGATCGCCGCGAAGCTGGCCAGCGCCCCGATCAGCAGCGCCAGGTCCTCGAGCCGCATCAGGGCGTAGATCAGGCCGTAGAGCACCGAGAAGCTGATGAAGGCGGCGATACCCTGCCGGACGCTCTCGAACACCCAGCGGGCATAGGCCGAGATCAGCAGGACGGTCGCCCCCGCCGCGACAAGGAAGGCCGGGTCGAAACCGGTCCGCTCGGCGATCGACAGCAGCAGCAGGTAGAAGACGATCTGGGCGAGGCCCAGCAGCACATACTGCGCCGGGTGCACCCTCCGCCTGGTGGTGCTCTCGAAAATGAAGAAGGCCAGGAAGACCAGCCCCATGAACATCGGCGCATACTTCAGCGACCGGCCCACCGACTGGTAGGGGTTGGTCAGTTCCACGAAGGAGACGCCCAACTGGCCGCCGGACAGCCGGTTGATCAGGCTGATATCGCCCTCCTGCGGTACGCCGCGGGCGATGAAGGGCACGCTCCAGCGGGCTTCGAAGCCGTCCTCGCGGATTGTGCGGGTCGCCGGCAGGAAGCCTCCGTCAAAGCTGGGATGCGGCCAGTCGTCCCGCGCCAGGAAGCGGGTGGTCTTGGCCCAGGGCAGCACCGACAGTCGCTCGGCGCCTGAGAATTTCAGGTCGGCCTGGACGCTGGGCGCCTCGCCAAGGCCGCGGGGGTCGCCGATCCGGGCGCCGAACATTCGGAGGTTTCCGGTCGACTCGCCGCCGACCTGTTCGGCCAGCACCGCTGGGGCCAGCGGGATGCGCCGCTCGCCCACCACCAGCACCGCGTCGGAGCGGGCGCCGCGCGGGTCGGTCACGCCGACCAGGAACTCGGCCCGGTCCCAGTCATACTGGGCGTTGCCGGGGCCCAGGGCTGTGGCCTGCGACAGGTCGAACCCGGAGGTCAGCTTCAGGTCCGCCTGCCAGACCGGCACCTTGAACAACGAACGTTGGCGCACCTCGGATCGGGTGTCCGCCGTCGCCTCGCCGGTGGTGGGGAAGATCAGGTAGACGCCATAGCCAGGCGCCTCGCCGGCCTTCAGCGGCGGCGTCGTATAGGGCACGGCCAGCACCGGGCCCAGGAAGGTCTGCTCGCCGCCCACCAGCTGGCCGATCTCCCGGGTGACCTCCTGGGCCCGCTGGGTGCGGTCGTAGAGCAGCAGGAAGACGAAGAGGGCCGTGACGCTCATGATCAACGCGAGGGCGCAGACCAGCAGCAGCTTGAGCCCCATGGAACGCGCCGGCATGCGCGGCGTCGGACTGGTGATCTGGGTCATGGACGATCCTCCCGGGCCGCGAGGGCGGCCATCGGAGGATCATGGGCCCGACGGCGTGCAGTTGTCGCGCAGCCGGTGCGGAGGCTTCGCCCTGAAGGGGCTCAGACCACCCGCTCGGCCAGCAGCTTCTTGATCTCCGCGATGGCCTTGGCCGGGTTCAGGCCCTTGGGGCAGACCTGGGCGCAGTTCATGATGGTGTGGCAGCGGTAGAGCTTGAACGGGTCTTCCAGGGCGTCCAGCCGCTCGCCGGCCGCCTCGTCGCGGCTGTCGATCAGCCAGCGGTAGGCGTGCAGCAGGGTGGCGGGGCCGAGGTAGCGCTCGCCGTTCCACCAGTAGCTGGGGCAGCTGGTGGTGCAGCAGGCGCAGAGGATGCACTCGTAGAGGCCGTCGAGCTTCTCGCGGTCCTCGGGAGCCTGGCGCCACTCCTTCTGCGGCATCGGCGTCTCGGTGTGCAGCCAGGGCTCGATCGAGGCGTACTGGGCGTAGAACATGGTCAGGTCGGGGACCAGGTCCTTGACCACCGGCAGGCTGGGCAGCGGGCTGATGGTGATGGTCTCGCCGGGAACCTCGGCCCAGCCATGGGTGCAGGCCAGGGTGTTGCGCCCGCCGATGTTCATCGAGCAGGATCCGCAGACGCCCTCGCGGCAGGAGCGGCGGAAGGTCAGGGTCGGGTCGATGCTGTTCTTGATGTGGATCAGTACGTCCAGCAGCATCGGGCCGCAGGCGTCGACGTCCACGTCATAGGTGTCCCAGCGCGGGTTCTCCAGGCCTTCCGGGTCGTACCGGTAGATCTTGAAGGTCTTCACCCGCTTGGCGCCCGCCGGGGCGGCGTAGTGCCGGCCCTTGCCGACGCGGGAGTTCTTCGGAAGCGTGAGCTGAACCATCGGGCGTTACCTGATCAGGCTTGGGGCGAAGGGCGGGGGGCGGTCTCTAGTAGACCCGCGCCTTCGGCGGGATGTAGGCGATCTCGTTGGTCAGGGTGTAGCTGTGCACCGGCCGGTAGTCGAAGCGCACCGCGCCCGTCGCGTCGTCGAACCAGGCCAGGGTGTGCTTCATCCAGTTCACGTCGTCGCGGTCCGGATAGTCCTCGCGGGCGTGGGCGCCGCGGCTTTCGGGCCGGTTGAGGGCCCCGCCGACGGTCACCGCCGCCTGGCCGACCAGGTTGTCGAACTCCAGCGTCTCCATCAGGTCGCTGTTCCAGATCAGGCCGCGGTCGGTGGTCCGGATGTCCGCGCGGCCGGCGATCACCTTGGCGATGCGCGCCACGCCCGAGGCCATGGTCTCGCCGGTGCGGAAGACGGCGGCGTCCTCCTGCATGGCCCGCTGCATGTCGAGGCGCAGCGCGGCGGTCGGGGTCGAACCGTTGGCGTTCCGGAAGTGGTCCAGGCGGGCCAGGTGGCCGTCGGTGAAGGCGGCCTTCATCTCCGGCTGGGTGGCGCCGGGCTTGACCGTCTCGGCGCAGCGCAGGCCAACGGCGCGGCCGAACACGACGAGGTCGATCAGGCTGTTGGAGCCCAGGCGGTTGGCGCCGTGCACCGAGACGCAGGCCGCCTCGCCCACCGCCATCAGGCCGGGCACCGGCGAATCCGGGTTGCCGTCCTTCAGGGTCAGGACCTCGCCATGGTAGTTCGTCGGGATGCCGCCCATGTTGTAGTGGACGGTCGGCAGCACCGGGATCGGCGCCTTGGTGACGTCGACGCCGGAGAACACCTTGGCGGTCTCGCTGATGCCCGGCAGTCGCTCGGCCAGGATGGCCGGGTCCAGGTGGTCCAGGTGCAGGAAGATGTGGTCCTTGTTCGGCCCCACCCCGCGCCCTTCGCGGATCTCGATGGTCATCGCCCGGCTGACCATGTCGCGCGGCGCGAGATCCTTCACAGTCGGCGCATAGCGCTCCATGAAGCGCTCGCCCTCCGAGTTGGTCAGATAGCCGCCCTCGCCGCGAGCGCCCTCGGTGATCAGGCAGCCCGCGCCGTAGATCCCCGTCGGGTGGAACTGCACGAACTCCATGTCCTGCAGCGGCAGGCCCGCCCGCAGCACCATGGCGTTGCCGTCGCCGGTGCAGGTATGGGCGCTGGTCGCCGAGAAGTAGGCCCGGCCATACCCGCCGGTGGCCAGGATGACCTTCTGGGCCTGGAAGCGGTGCAGCGTCCCGTCGTCCAGCTTCCAGGCGGTGACGCCCCGGCAGACGCCCTCGTCCATGATCAGGTCGAGGGCGAAGTACTCGATGAAGAACTCCACGTTCCGGCGCAGGCTCTGGCCATACATCGTATGCAGCATGGCGTGGCCGGTGCGGTCGGCGGCGGCGCAGGTCCGCTGGATCGGGGCCTCGCCGTAGTTGCGGGTCATGCCGCCGAAGGCGCGCTGGTAGATCTTGCCCTCTTCGGTGCGGCTGAAGGGCACCCCCCAGTGCTCCAGCTCGTAGACGGCGGCCGGGGCGTTGCGGGTCAGGTATTCGATGGCGTCCTGGTCGCCCAGCCAGTCCGACCCCTTGACGGTGTCGTACATGTGCCAGCGCCAGTCGTCCTGGCCCATGTTGCCGAGGCTGGCCGAGATGCCCCCCTGGGCCGCCACGGTATGGCTGCGGGTCGGGAACACCTTGGTGACGCAGGCGGTCTTCAGACCGGCTTCCGCGCAGCCCAGCGCCGCCCGCAGGCCCGAGCCCCCGGCCCCGACGACGACCACGTCATAGGTGTGGTCGATGAACTGATAGGCCGCCATCAGAGGGCCCCTCCGAAGGCGATCTTGAGGATGGAAAAGATGGCCAGGCCCCCGGCCAGCACGCAGACGAACAGGTTGGCGATCAGGGCGACGCTGCGCGGCACGACGGTGTCGAGATAGTCCTCGATGACCACGCGCAGCCCCGAATGCATGTGCCAGAAGCCGACCGCGAAGGTCAGCACCATCAGCACCGCGTTGAGCGGCTCGCCCAGCCAGTCAATGGCGCCGCCCCGGGTCAGGGTCGCCAGGTGGATGGCGGCCCAGACCGCCCACAGGGTCAGGGGCACGAGCGCCAGGGCGCTGACCCGTTCCGAGATCCAGTGGCCGGCCCCGTGGCCGGCGGCCCCCAGGCCCCGGGCCCGCGAGAGAGGAGTGCGGTAGCGGCTCATCCGAGGACTCCCGTCATGGCGGCGATGATCCAGACCGCGACGGTGGCGACCACGGCGAAGACCATCTCGGCCCAGCTGGTGGCGTTGCTGGTCTTGACCTCGAAGCCCTGGCCGGCGTCCCAGACCAGGTGGCGGACGCCATGCGCCAGGTGGAAGAACACCGACAGGGTGACCAGGAACATCGCTGCGCGCCCGACCGGCGAGCCCAGCAGCCCCATCCAGGTCCCGTAGGCCTCGTCGCCCGCCAGCAGGCAGACGGCCCAGATCGCGGCCAGCAGCCCGGCCCCGTACAGCCCCACCCCAGTCACCCGGTGAAGGATCGAGGTCAGCATGGTCACATGCCAGCGCCAGACCTGCAGGTGCGGCGAGCGCGGGCGTTCGCGAACGCCCCGGTTGGCTTCAGTCATGACGATTCCGGAATGATGAGCCGCTTGGAGGACACGGGGCCGGGTTTAATCGCCGAGGCGCCGGTGTCAACGCATCGGGGCCATATTGAGAGACGGTTGCGTCTAAGGCGCCGTTAGGTGAGCCGAGGCTGGAGCGGGGGTCGATTTGATGGAATCAAACCGCCCTGCTCTGGATTTTCGTTTGTCGCGCGTATGATCCGATTGCCGGTTCCCACTACTCGGAGCGCGTCCTAGTCCCGCTCCTGTTCCAGCCAGTCGGCCGACTGCATCTCCTCCAGCCGCGAGACGGTCCGCTCGAACTCGAAGGACCCCTCGCCTTCCGGATAGAGCTCGCGCGGAGGGACCGCAGCCAGGGTCACCAGCCGGGCCTTGGCCTCGTAGAGGGCGTCGACCAGGGTATTGAGCCGCCGGGCGGCCGATCGCTTCGCGGGATCTAGCTTCGGCACGTCCTCCAGGAACAGGGTGTGGAAGCGGTCGGCGATGGCCAGGTAGTCGTTGGGACCGAGGGCATGGTCGCAGAGGCTGGCGAAGCTGGCGCGCAGCAGCCCGCCGCTGGCCCGCGGGAGATGAAGCTTGCGCCCCAGCACCTCCAGGGCGGCCCCGGTCTCGGCCTGGCCGTCCAGCATGTCGGCCCAGAGCGCATCGAAGGTCCGCTCGTTGTCGGCGTCGAGCGGGCTCAGCCACACGCGCGCGCTGCGCAGCCGGTCGAGGCGGAAGTCCTTGGGACCCTTGATCGCCACCACATCCATCCGACTCTTCAGCATCTCGATGAAGGGCAGGAACAGCTGGCGGTTCAGGCCGTCCTTATAGAGGTCGTCCGGCGGGCGGTTGGAGGTGGCGACCAGGGTCACCCCCCGCTCGAACAGGGCCTCGAACAGCCGGCCGAGGATCATGGCGTCGGCGATGTCGGTGACCTGCAGCTCGTCGAAGCAGAGCAGCCGCGCCTGGTCGGCGATCAGTTCGGCGGTCGGGGCGATGGGATCGTCGCCCTTGGCCTGGCCGAAGCGGGCCTTGCGGGCGGCCGAGTCGCCCTTGCGCCAGGCGTCGATGTGGGCGTGCGCCTCGCCCATGAAGCCGTGGAAGTGGATGCGGCGCTTCCTGGCGACCGGGGCGCTGTCGAAGAACAGGTCCATCAGCATCGACTTGCCGCGCCCGACCGGCCCCCAGAGGTAGACCCCCTTCTGCCCCTTGGGCTTGCGGCCAAACAGGGAGAAGCCGGGCTCGCCGGCCTGGTCGAGGTCGGCCTCGAGACGGCCGAGCGCCTCGACCGCCCGTTCCTGGGCTGCGTCCGGCTCGAGCTCCCCGGCCTTCAGGCGGTCGCGATAGGCGGTGCGGATGGAGGACGGCATCGCTGTGCGGTTAGCCCGCCCGGCCCGGCGCCACAAGCGGAACAGGCGGCGGGGCCGGGTCGTTGTCCCTGATCAGGTCCGCGTAAGGAGTATCCCATGGCCAGCACCCCCGAAGACCGCAGCTTCCAGACTGATACGCCCCAGGCCAACCGCTCGGCCGAGCAGGGCAATGGCGTCGGCGAACGCGAACTGCAGGTGATGAAGGACCCCGGCGAAGACATCGACCGCGACGACCTGCTGGCCGTCGACGATGCCGAGGAGGAGCCCGGCCTGCAGACCGGCCGCACCAACACCAACCGGCCCGACCGCACCGAGGCCATGCGCGGCCAGGGCCCCAAGACCCTGCGGGCCAACCGCGAACGGGTGAAGGGCAATCCGAACTTCAATCCGGGCTAGGCGCCCAGGTCCTTGCGGACGAAGCGATAGGTCCGCGGGTCCTCGCAGGCGCAGGCCTTCATGGCCCCGTCCTTGGTCCACCAGATCAGGGTCGGATACTTCACCCCTGCCTCGCCGACCGGCACGCCGTTGGCCGCCAGCAGCGGCTTGAGGTCCGCCACCGCCTTGCGCGAAGCCTCGACCACCGCCGTGCGCGCCAGGTCCCCATCGGCCGGCGTCAGACCCGGCGCCGCCCAGCCCTCCACCGTCGAGGCGTTCCACTGCTCCCAGAGCGGCCAGCTGCGGCCGATCCACAGTTCGGCGACGGTCGTCCGCTCCGCCGGCGTCGACTTGGGCTGGCCGCCCACATCGGCCCGGGCCACCGCGATCACCCGCGTATCCACCCCCGCCTTGTGCAGCTTGGGAAATTCCTCGGTCACGTAGCGGATGCAGTCGGGACAGCTGCGGAACACGATCACATAGGCCTTGGGCCCGGCCAAGCCGGGCGAGACATGACCGCTGGCCTCAAGGATCTTGACGATCTCCGCCTCGTGTTCCGTGATCGTCTTGGGCTGCCAGCGCACGTCGAACCACCACCATGCAAACAGCGCCGCGCAGGCCAGGGCGGCGATCAGGACCAGCCAGAGAACGAACTTCTTCACAGGCAGGCTCCTTGCAGGCGCGAGCGTGGCGCCTTCTATCCCTTGACGCGAGCCCCCCGGCAAGGCGCTCTCTGCCCATGTCGCCCCGCCCGCCGCCGCCCGCCCTGTCGCAGGTCCCGCTCGATCCCGGCCTCTACCTCGTCGCCACCCCCATCGGGAACCTGCGCGACATCACCCTGCGGGCCCTCGACGTGCTGGGCGGTTGCGACCTGGTGCTGGCCGAGGACACCCGGGTCACCGCCAAGCTGCTGACCGCCTACGGCCTCTCCAAGCGACTCGAACGCTACGACGAGCACGCCGCCGCCCGGGCCGGGCCCCGCGCCCTCGCCGCCCTCGCCGAAGGCCAGCGGATCGCCCTGTGCAGCGACGCCGGCACCCCCCTGGTCAGCGACCCGGGCTACCGCCTGGCGACCGAGGCCATCGCCGCCGGCCACCCGGTGATCCCCATCCCCGGCGCCTCGGCCCCCCTGGCGGCCCTGACCCTGGCCGGCCTGCCCACCGACCGCTTCCTGTTCGCCGGCTTCCCGCCGCCCAAGTCCGCCGCCCGCAGGACCTTCCTGGCGGAGTTCGCCCCGGTCCGCGCCACCCTGATCTTCTTCGAGGGCGGCTCGCGCCTGGCCGCCAGCCTGGCCGACATGGCGGCCGTGTTCGGCGACCGCCCCGCCGCGGTCTGCCGCGAGTTGACCAAGCTTCACGAGACCTGCGTCCGCGGCCGCCTCACCGAACTGGCCGCCAACCCGGCGCTGGACGATCCCAAGGGCGAGATCGTCGTTCTGGTCGGCGCTGGCGAGCAGGAGGTCGCCACGGAAGCGGACGCCGAATCGGCCCTGCGAGAGGCCCTCACCCGCCTGCCTCCTGGCGAGGCGGCCTCCGAGGTCGCCAAGGCCCTGGGGGTCAACCGCCGCGACCTCTACCGCCGGGCCCTGGCCATGAAGGATGCCCCGCGAGAGGATCAAGGGTGAGCGAAGCGCGCCGGCTGCGCGGCGGGGCGGCCCGCCTCTCCGGCCGCCGGGCCGAGGTGCTGGCGGCCCTGGCCCTGATGCTGCGCGGCTACCGCATCCTGGGCTTTCGGCTGAAGACGCCGCAGGGCGAGATCGACCTGCTGGCGCTCAAGGGCCGGGTGCTGGCCGTGGTCGAGGTCAAGAGCCGCAGCACCCCGGAGGCCGCCCTCGAAGCGGTCCATGTCGAGCAGCGCGAGCGGCTGCGCCGCGCCGGCGCCCAGTTGGCGATGAACAGGCCGGCCCTTCGCGGCGTTACGGTGCGGCTCGACCTCGTCGCCCTCTCGCCAGGCAAATGGCCCTGTCATATTCCCGACGCGTGGCCGGACGGCTATTAGGAGGCCCATGACCCGGCAGGATGCGGAACGGATGCTGGCGCAGGCCGGTCAGGCGACCGACGAGGCCTTCCCCCTGTTCGACGCCGCCCTGGCCTGCGCGGTGCATGAGGAGCCGGATCGCGACCCCACCCCCGCCATCCAGCTGGGCAGGGACGCCGTCGAGCGGCTGGCCGCCCGCCTCGACCAGGAAAGCCCCGAGGAGGCCATCGCCGAGGCCATGGCCGGGGACCTGCGGCTGGAAGGCGACGTGCTCACCTACGACGACCCGGACAACGCCGATCTGATCGCCCTGGCCGATCGCCGCAAGGGCCTGCCGGTGATGTTGGGGGTGGTCTACATCCACGCCGCCCGGAACTGCAGGCTGCAGGTGCACGGGGTCGACTTTCCGGGCCACTTCCTGCTGCGCATCGAGACCGCCGAGGGGCCGATGGCGCTCGACCCGTTCAGCGAGGGCCGGATCGTCCTGCCCTCGGAGCTGTCGCGGCGGGCCCTGCGCGCCGGCCTGACCCCCGACGTGGCCAGCCGGCTGGAGGCGCTGATGGCCCCGGTCAGCGACCGGGCCGTGCTGATCCGTCTGCAGAACAACATCTTCGCCCGCGCCCAGCAGCGCGCAGACTGGCCCGCCGCCGAGCGCAGCGCCCTCCGCCGCGCCCTTTTGAACCCCCAGGACCACCGTCCCTGGCTCGACGTCGCCCGGGCCCGCGAGGGGCAGGGCGCCCTGGCCGGCGCTCTGGAGGCGCTGGGAAGGGCCCAGATCCTCGACGGCGGCGCCGCCATCGCCGCCCGCGCCGCGCGGGAGCGGGTGCGGCTCAAGCTGAACTAGAGCCCGGGTGTCATCCTTCGGCCGCCCGCAGGGCCGGCCGGAGGACCCATGGTTGATGAAGGAACGCCTGGAGCCCACAAGCCGTCATCGACGGCCGCACCTGACCTTCAGACGCCATGCGCCCAGCGGACGAATGGGTCCTCCGGTCCGCTTCGCGGCCGAAGGATGACAGCGGGGGTGGCAAATCGGCCCCGCCGCCCACAAGTTAGCCTCGCATCATCGCCAAGCCCTTCCCCCACGAGCCCCCATGACCCTGCGCGTCGCCGTCCAGATGGATCCCGTCCACGGGATCAACATCGATACCGACACCACCTTCCTGATGATGGAGAACGCCCAGGAGCGCGGCCACCGGCTGTGGGTCTACACCCCCGACAAGCTCTCCCTGGAGGAGGGCCGGGTGCGGGCCCGGGCCATCCCCGCGACCATCCGGCGGCAGAAGGGCGACCATGTCACCGCCGGAGAGCCGGTGACCCTGGACCTCGCGACCGACATCGATGTCGTGCTGATGCGCCAGGATCCGCCGTTCGACATGGCCTACATCACCGCCACCCACTTCCTCGATGCGGTGCATCCCGGGACCCTGGTGGTCAACAACCCGACCGAGGTGCGCAACGCCCCGGAAAAGCTGTACGTCACCACCTTCCCGGGCGTGCAGCCCCCGACCCTGATCACCAGCGACCTCGACGCCATCCGCGACTTCCAGGCCCGCCACGGCGACATCGTGCTCAAGCCCCTCTACGGCGGCGGCGGCTCGGGGGTGGTGCGGCTGAAGAAGGGTGACCCCAACCTCGACGCCCTGCTCGAGCTCCACGCCATGATCGGCCGCGAACAGGTCATCGCTCAGGCCTTCATCCCGGCCGTCTCCAAGGGCGACAAGCGCATCCTGCTGGTCGACGGCGAGCCGGTGGGGGCCATCAACCGCGTCCCCGCGGAGGGCCAGGTGCGCTCCAACCTGGCGCGCGGCGGCCGGGCGGAGGCGGTGGAGTTGACCGCCCGCGACCGGGAGCTCTGCGCCATCATCGGCCCGGACCTCAAGAAGCGCGGCCTGCTGTTCGTCGGCATCGACGTGATCGGCGACTACCTGACCGAGATCAACGTCACCTCCCCGACCGGCGCCCAGCAGCTCAAGCGGTTCGGCGGGCCGGACGTCACCGTGGCCATGTGGGACCGGATCGAGGCGATCCGCGCCGGCCGCTGATGTCCGCCGCCGCCGATACCTGGGCTGCGCCTGCTTCCGCAGCTTAGCTTGTGACGGCTAGATGACTGTTTGCGCTCAGTTTCCCATCTAGTTCTATATTTGTTCTTGCTTTGCCCCACCCGATGTGGTGAGGTTGTGGATAAGTGG